>NZ_JBJGYU010000014.1:0-113556 GCF_054050155.1 Geodermatophilus sp. SYSU D00703
AGTTCACCGTTCGACTTGCATGTGTTAAGCACGCCGCCAGCGTTCGTCCTGAGCCAGGATCAAACTCTCCGTAGATGAATTCGATACCAGGCGAAAGGACCGAGAGTTGGCACTCTCCATGTCCATCAACCCAAAGAAACCCACAAAGGGGTTGTTACTTGGCACTGACTTTCGGCACGCTGTTGAGTTCTCAAGGAGCGGACGCGCAGGAAACCCGGCCTCACGGGCCCTCGCTCCTGGCGGCTTTTCCTACGTTACGCCGTGCACGGCTCGCTGTCACACCCGGGGGTCTGACCAGCGGCTCCCGGGTCTCGGACCCGGTCTCGCTCGGCGCAGAGAGAAAGTTACGCGGCGTGGAGGGCCGCGTCAAACCGAGGTGGCGCTCCGGAGTGCCCGAGAGGCTGTCCCAGAACGCCTCTGACAGCGAATGTGCAGGTCAGGCGCGTGCCACCGTCCCCCGAATGCGAGGCAGGTCACTCTCCGTGACGCCACATCCGTCCCACCGGGGGGCCTCCGAGGCGCTCAGAGCCCGAGGAACCCCTCGATCCCGACGGTGAGCCCGGGACGCCGGCTGATCTCCCGGACCGCCAGGAGCACGCCCGGCATGAACGACGCCCGGTCGTAGGAGTCGTGGCGGAGGGTCAGGGTCTCCCCCGCCGCGCCCATGAGCACCTCCTGGTGCGCGACCAGACCCGTCAGGCGCACGGCGTGCACGGGGACGCCCTCGACGGCGGCTCCCCGAGCGCCGGGGAGGGAGTCGGTGGTCGCGTCCGGCGCGGGCGGCAGACTCGCCGCGCGCCGGGCGGCGGCGACCAGCCGGGCGGTGCGGACGGCGGTACCCGAGGGCGCGTCGACCTTGTTGGGGTGGTGCAGTTCGACCACCTCGACCGACGGGAAGAAGCGCGCGGCCTCCTGGGCGAAGCGCATGAGGAGCACCGCGCCGATGCCGAAGTTCGGCGCGATGACGACGCCGAGATGGGGCTTGGGCTCCAGCCACTCGGCGACGGTGGCGAGCCGCGCCTCGTCGAATCCGGTCGTGCCGACGACGCAGTGGATGTCGTTGTCGATGCAGAACCGGATGTTGTCCATGACGACGTCCGGGCGGGTGAAGTCGACCGCCACTCGGGCGCCGGTGTTGGCGAGGTCGAACAGCCAACTCCCGGAGTCGACCATCGCCACCAGCTCGAGGTCTTCCGCGGCGTTCACCGCCTTGACCACCTCCGTGCCCATGCGGCCACGGGCACCCAGGACGCCGACGGCGAGGCGGGGCACTCCCGCCTCCTCCTGATCGGGCGAGGTCTGCTGCTCGGACGGAGGGCTGCTCGTGGTCACCGGGTCAGGCTTCCGGGCACCGACTCCGGATGCAAGGCAGCCCGCAGGTCAGGGGCGGGAGCGACGGGCCTGGCGCGCCCACAGGAGCACGCCCAGCAGCACACCGGCGGCGTCGGCCAGCCAGTCGGCGACCGACGCGGAACGCTCGAGCGGCGAGAGCCCCTGGACGACCTCGCTCGCGGCGGCGTACAGCAGGAGCCCCACCGTGAGCGCGCCGGCCCGGACACCGGCCCACCGCCCGGTCAGCGCGAGCGCGGCGAAGAGCATCAGGTGCACGAGCTTGTCGACGCCGGGCGGCACCAGGGGCACGTCGTCCGCAGGGGCGAAGAGCACGGCCAGCGACACCAGGACGGTGACGGCGAACGCGCCGCGCGACAGCGCGCCGTGGACGGCGAGCGCGGGGTGCGGACGGCGCATCAGAGCCGGTCGAGATCGGACTCGCGGTAGGGCCCGACCACCGCCAGGCACGTCTCCCGGGACAGCAGCTCCGCCGCCACCTCGCGCACCTGGCCCTCGTCGACGGCGTCCAGCCGGGCGAGCACCTCCCGCACCGGCAGGTACTCCCCGTAGGACAGCTCGCTCTTGCCCAGCCGGCTCATCCGGGAGCCGGTGTCCTCCAGGCCCAGGACCAGGCCGCCCTTGAGCTGCCCCCGGCCGCGGGCGACCTCCTCGGCCGTGAGCCCCTCCGCGGCGACCCGGGCGAGCTCCTCCCGCACCAGGCGCAGCACCTCCGGGACCCGCTTGGGCGAGCAGCCGGCGTAGACGGAGAACGACCCCGTTCCCGCGTAGTGGGTCAGGGACGAGCCGACGCTGTAGACCAGCCCGCGCTTCTCGCGGATCTCCTGGAACAGCCGCGAGCTCATCCCCCCGCCCACGGCGGTCTCCATGACCGCCGCCGCGTAGCGCCGCTCGTCGAGCCGACCGAGGCCGACCGAGCCGAGCAACAGGTGGGTCTGCTCGGTCTTCCGCCGGATCAGGCCGGTCGGCCGGGCGGGTCGGGTGCCGGCGCCCTCGTCGCCGCGCCGCAGGGGCGCGGGCCGGCCGGGCCCGGACAATCGGGGCCCGAAGGCCGCCGTCACCAGGTCGAGCACCTGCCGGTGGTCGACCCGGCCCGCGGCGGTGACCACGATGGAGGGGACGACGTAGCGCCGCCGGTACCAGCCGTCGACGTCGTCCCGCGTCAGGGACTCGATCGACTGGACCGTGCCCAGCACCGAGCGGCCGAGGGCGGTACCCCCGAACAGCGTCTCGGCGAACAGGTCGTGCACGGCGTCGGAGGGCTCGTCGTCGCGCATGGCGATCTCCTCGAGCACCACCGTGCGCTCGGACTCCAGGTCTGCCGCCGTGTTGAGCGCGTCGGTCACCAGGTCGCCGAGCAGCGTGACCGCCAGCGGCAGGTCGCTGGCGAGCACGTTCGCGTAGTAGCAGGTGTGCTCCTTGGCGGTGAAAGCGTTCATCTCACCACCGACGGCGTCCATCGCCGTCGCGATCTCCAGCGCGGTGCGGCTCCGGGTCCCCTTGAAGAGCAGGTGCTCGAGGAAGTGCGAGGAGCCGGCGACGTCGTCGGTCTCGTCGCGCGCCCCGACGCCGACCCAGATGCCGACGGTCGCCGACAGCACCCCTGGCATCACCTCGGTGAGGACCCGCAGGCCGCCGGGCAGCTCGGTGCGCTCCACCCGCCCGCCGAACTCGTCGACGTCGAGGACGACGGTCTCCCCCACACCGGCCGGGGCCGGGACGGACGTCAGCGCGTCCGTCCCGGCCCCGGTCAGAGCCTGCTCGCTGTCCGTGGTCATGCCTCCGAGGGAGTCACGGCCTCGGCGACGTCCGCGGGAGCGGTGTCACCGGAGTCCGCGCTCTCGGCGGCGACCGGCACGAGGCTGATCTTGCCGCGGGCGTCGATGTCGGTGATCTCGACCTGCAGCTTGTCGCCGACGTTCACCACGTCCTCGACCTTGCCGATCCGCTTGCCGCCACCGAGCTTGCTGATGTGGACCAGGCCGTCCTTGCCCGGGAGCAGGGAGACGAAGGCGCCGAACGGCGTGGTCTTCACGACCGTGCCGAGGAAGCGCTCGCCGACCTTGGGCATCTGCGGGTTGGCGATGGCGTTGATGCGGTCCACCGCCGCCGAGGCCGAGGGACCGTCGGAGGCGCCGACGTAGATCGTGCCGTCGTCCTCGATGGTGATGTCGGCGCCGGTCTCGTCCTGGATCGCGTTGATCATCTGACCCTTGGGGCCGATGACCGCGCCGATCTTGTCGACCGGGATGCGCACCGTGGTCACCCGCGGGGCGTGCGGGCTCATCTCGTCGGGGCCGTCGATGGCCTCGTTCATGACGTCGAGGATGTGCAGCCGGGCGGCGCGGGCCTGGGTCAGCGCCTGGGCCAGCACGTCGGACGGGATGCCGTCGAGCTTGGTGTCCAGCTGCAGCGCGGTGACGAAGTCCCGCGTGCCGGCGACCTTGAAGTCCATGTCACCGAACGCGTCCTCGGCGCCGAGGATGTCGGTCAGCGCGACGTACTCGGTCTTGCCGTCCACCTCGTCGGAGACCAGACCCATGGCGATGCCGGCGACCGGCGCCTTCAGCGGCACACCGGCGTTGAGCAGCGCCAGGGTCGAGGCGCACACCGAGCCCATGGACGTCGAGCCGTTGGAGCCCAGCGCCTCCGACACCTGCCGGATGGCGTAGGGGAACTCCTCGCGGTTCGGCAGCACCGGCAGCAGCGCCCGCTCGGCGAGCGCGCCGTGGCCGATCTCCCGGCGCTTCGGCGAGCCCACGCGGCCGGTCTCGCCGGTGGAGTACGGCGGGAAGTTGTAGTTGTGCATGTACCGCTTGCGCGTCTCGGGCGAGAGCGTGTCCAGCTGCTGCTCCATGCGCAGCATGTTGAGCGTGGTGATGCCCAGGATCTGGGTCTCGCCGCGCTCGAACAGCGCCGAGCCGTGCACGCGGGGCACGACCTCGACCTCGGCCGACAGCGGCCGGATGTCGGTGACGCCGCGGCCGTCGATGCGGACCTTGTCGCGCAGGATGCGCTGGCGGACGACCTTCTTGGTGACGGCGCGGAAGGCGGCCGAGATCTCCTTCTCGCGGCCCTCGAACTGGCCGGAGAGGGCGGCGACCGTCTCGTCCTTGAGCGCGTCGGTGGCGTCGTTGCGCTCCTGCTTGCCCGGGATCGCCTGGACCTCGGTGAGCCGGCCCAGCGCGGCGGACTCGACGGCGGCGTAGACGTCGTCCTGGTAGTCGAGGAACCGCGGGAACTCGGCGACCGGCTTGGCGGCCTTCTCGGCCAGCGCGCTCTGCGCCTCGCACAGCGCCTTGATGAACGGCTTGGCCGCCTCGAGACCCTGGGCGACGACCTCCTCGGTCGGGGCGGTGGCGCCGCCAGCGACGAGCTGGATGGTCTGCTCGGTCGCCTCGGCCTCGACCATCATGATCGCGACGTCGCCGTCCGGGAGCACCCGGCCGGCCACGACCATGTCGAACACGGCCTCCTCGAGCTGGGCGTGGGTCGGGAAGGCGACCCACTGGCCGTTGATCAGGGCCACGCGGGTGCCCCCGACCGGGCCGGAGAACGGCAGGCCCGACAGCTGGGTGGAGGCCGAGGCGCCGTTGATCGCCAGCACGTCGTAGAGGTGGTCGGGGTCCAGCGACAGGACCGTGATGACGACCTGGACCTCGTTGCGCAGGCCCTTGGCGAAGGTCGGGCGCAGCGGGCGGTCGATCAGCCGGCAGGTGAGGATCGCGTCCTCGGAGGGACGGCCCTCCCGGCGGAAGAACGAGCCGGGGATGCGCCCGGCCGCGTACATGCGCTCCTCGACGTCCACCGTCAGCGGGAAGAAGTCGAAGTGCTCCTTGGGCTGGCGGCTGGCCGTGGTGGCCGACAGCAGCATCGTGTCGCCCATGCTGACGACGACCGAACCGGCGGCCTGCTTGGCCAGGCGGCCGGTCTCGAAGGTGATGCTGCGGGTGCCGTAGGTGCCGTTGTCGATGACCGCGGTGGCGGTGGTGACGCCGTCCTCGGGGTCGAACTCGGCAGCGGTGCTGCTCTGGGTGGTGGGTGCGGACACTGCGTCCTCTTCCTACGTCGCATGCGGCGACGTCCTCTTGTGGCGCCCTGCGCCGAACTGCGCCCGGGTGACCGGTCTTCGATCGAAGCCCGCGGGAGACGTTCCCCTCCGGAGAGGGAGCCATGCCCGGGGGCCACTACCGAGGACCGACCAACTGCGGGGTCGGCGCAGGGGGCCGGGGACCCGTGGGGCGGGTGCCCCACGAGAGAGGGGACCGTCCCGGTGGGACGGCCCCCTCCGGGGTCAGCGGCGCAGACCGAGCCGCTCGATGAGCGAGCGGTAGCGGTTGATGTCGGTCTTGGCCAGGTAGTTCAGCAGCCGGCGACGACGGCCGACCAGCAGGAGCAGGCCCCGCCGGCTGTGGTGGTCGTGCTTGTGCTGCTTGAGGTGCTCGGTCAGGTCGCTGATCCGGCGGGTCAGCATCGCGACCTGGACCTCGGGCGAGCCCGTGTCCTTCTCGACCGTCGCGTACTCGGTCATGATCTGCTTCTTCGTCGCGCTGTCGAGCGCCATGGACGGCCTCCTGGGGCAGGTCGCGTGTGGCCCCCGGTCTGGGTCACGGGGGCAGCCTTCACACACGTCGGGGAACCCGACGTCGCCCCAAGGTTACACACCGCCTCGGGAGGGTCCCCGGGAGCGGGGGGCCGGAGGCTCCCCCGAGCAGGGACGGGGGTCTGGGGCTCAGCTCGCCTGGGACGGCACCTGGCGGCGGTCGTCGTCCGGAGGACGACCGTGTCAGAGCCCCAGGACCTCGCGGGTCCGGGCGACGTCGCGGTCCATCGCCGCCACCAGCTCGGCCACGTCGGCGAACGCCGTCATCGGCCGCAACCGCTGGACGAACTCGACGCCGACGTGCTCCCCGTAGAGGTCGCCCTCGAAGTCGAGCAGGTACGCCTCGACGGTGCGGCGGGTGCCCTGGAAGGTCGGGTTGGTGCCGACCGAGATGGCCGCCGGCGAGCTGCTGACCGTCGTCCCGCTGCGGGGGTCCCGGATGACCAGCGCCCCGGCGTACACGCCGTCGGCGGGGATGGCGGTGTACGGCGGGGACTCCACGTTCGCCGTCGGGTAGCCGAGGTCGCGGCCGCGCCGGTCGCCCCGGACGACGACCCCCTCGACGCGGTGCGGGCGCCCCAGCGCCCGGGCCGCCGAGACCATGTCCCCCGCCGCCACACAGGCGCGGATGTAGGTGGAGGAGATGGTGATCTCGTCGCCGTCCGCGCCGGTGCCGGGGCCGGGCGACATCGTGACGTTGGCCAGCGGCACGCCCTCCACCGTGAAGCCGAACCGCCGTCCCTCCTGGGTGAGGGTCGTGACGGTGCCCGCCGCCCGGTGGCCGTAGGTGAAGTTCTCCCCCACGACCACCGAGGCCACGTGCAGGTGCTCGACGAGGACCGTGTGCGTGAACGACTCCGGCGTCAGCCGCATGAAGTCCGGGGTGAACGGCAGCACGCACATGGCGTCCACCCCGAGACCGGCCACCAGCTCGGCCTTGCGGTCCATCGAGGTGAGGATGGCCGGGTGCGAGCCGGGGCGCACCACCTCCGACGGGTGCGGGTCGAAGGTGACCAGCAGGCAGGGCCGGTCCATGGCGCGGGCGCGGGCCACGACGGTGCCGATCAGCAGCTGGTGCCCGCGGTGGACACCGTCGTACATCCCGATGGTGACCACCGTGCGGCCGAGGTCACCCGGGGTGGCCTCCAGCCCCCGCCACCGGAGCACGGGTCAGGCGACCCGGTGCAGCCAGCCGTGGGTGTCCGCCACCCGGCCGTGCTGGATGTCGAGCAGGTGCTCGCGCAGCCGCATCGTCAGCGGGCCGGGCTTGCCGTCGCCGACGGTGAAGTCCCCGGTGCGCGCCTTCACCTCGCCGACCGGCGTGATGACGGCGGCGGTGCCGCACGCGAAGGTCTCGGTGACCGTGCCGTCGGCCACGCCGGAGCGCCACTCGTCGACGCTGAACTTCCGCTCGGTGACGCGGTGGCCCATCTCCCGGGCGACGGTGATCAGCGAGTCGCGGGTGATGCCCGGCAGCAGGGTGCCGGTCAGCTCCGGGGTCACCAGCTCGGCGTCGTCCCCCTCGCCGAGGACGAAGAACAGGTTCATCCCGCCCATCTCCTCGACGTAGCGCTTCTCCACGGCGTCGAGCCACACGACCTGGTCGCAGCCGGCGTCGATCGCCTGCTCCTGGGCCAGCAGGCTGGCGGCGTAGTTGCCGGCGCACTTCACGTCGCCGGTGCCGCCGGGGGCGGCGCGGATGTAGTCCTCGGAGAGGTAGACCGACACCGGGTGGACGCCGCGCGGGAAGTAGGCGCCGGCCGGGCTGGCGATCACCAGGAACATGTACTCGTGCGCCGGCCGCACGCCCAGGAACGGCTCGGTGGCCAGCTGGTACGGGCGCAGGTAGAGCGTCTGGTCCGGCCCCGTGGGCACCCAGTCGCGGTCGGCGTCGACGAGCGCGTCGACGGCGGCGAGGAAGGCCTCCTCCGGCACCGGCGGCATGGCCAGCCGCTTGGCGCCCCGGACGAACCGGGCGGCGTTGGCCTCGGGGCGGAACGTGGCGACGCTGCCGTCGGGCTGCGCGTAGGCCTTGAGCCCCTCGAAGATCGACTGGGCGTAGTGCAGCGCCGCCGTGGCCGGGTCCATCTGCAGCGGCGCGTAGGCGGTGAGCCGGGCGTCGTACCAGCCCTGCCGGGCACGCCAACGAGCGACGAACATCGAGTCGGTGAAGTACCGGCCGAAGCCGGGGTCGGCCAGGAGCTCGGCGCGCTCGGCCGCCGGGCGCCGCCGCACGTCCTCCACGACCACCGGCACGCCGTCGGTGAAGACCCGGGAGGAGGTGCGGCTGTCGGCGAGCGTGTCGGTCATGGCTCCCACCTTGCGGCGTGCAGGGATACAGAGGGGCCCGGCGGCAGCCGGACCCGCCCGCTCACCCTAGCCCCGCCGCCGCGGGGGCCGACGACGACCGTCCCCGGCCCCGCTCCGCTCAGGCCTGGCCTGCGTTCGGTCCGGCGGACTCGATGACCTCGTAGCTCCACAGGTGGGAGGAGTCGGCCGCGGCCGGTGCCAGGTCGGAGCCGCCACCGGAGTGCGCGCGGGCGAAGTCCTGCCCGGACTCCCACTCCCGGTAGGCCTCCTCGCTGCTCCACCGCGTGTAGACCAGGTACTGGTCGGTGCCCTCTTGGGGGCGCAGCAGCTCGAACCACTCGAAGCCGGGGGTGTCCTCCACCGCTCCGGCCCGGCCGCGGAACCGCTCCTCGAAGCGCTCCTGCTTGTCCTTCGGCACGCTGATGGCGTTGATCTTCACGACGCTCATGCGCTCCCCCTTCCCGGCGCGGCCGACGGCCAATCCCCCATGCTGGCCGCGTGGACCAGCAGCGCACCGCCGACCTCGGCTTCGCCCGGCTCGACCTCGACCGGGCCGCCCGGACCGGCACCCCCGAGGTCGTCTACGCCGCCGGCAAGACGCCGGAGCAGACGGTGGCCTGCCTGGCGGCGCTGCGCGACGGCGGCGCGCCGATGGCGTTCGCCACGCGGGTGGACGACGCCACCGCGGCCGCGGTGCGCGAGCGGTGGCCGGACGCCACGGTCGACCCCGGCTCGCGCACCGTCGTCGTCGGGGAGCCGCCGGCGCCGGTCGGGCAGGTCCTCGTCCTCACCGCGGGCACGTCGGACGGGCCGGTGGCCGCCGAGGTGGCCGCGACCCTGGCCGCCTGCGGAGTGGGCTGCCGCCGGGTCGACGACGTCGGCGTGGCCGGCGTGCACCGCGTGCTGGCGGTGGCGCCGGACGTCGCCGCGGCCGACGCGGTGGTCGTCGTCGCCGGGATGGACGGCGCGCTGCCGAGCGTCGTCGCGGGGCTGACCGATCGGCTGGTGGTCGCGGTGCCGACGTCGGTCGGCTACGGGGCGGCCTTCGAGGGGCTGGCCGCCCTGCTGACGATGCTCACCGCCTGCGCGCCGGGCGTGCTGGTGGTCAACATCGACAACGGCTTCGGCGCGGGGGTGGCCGCCGCGCGGATCGTCCGCTCGGCTCAGCGGTAGCGGACGGGGTCGGGCAGCAGCTCGTTCATCGACCCGGACCGGAACCCGCGGGGGTCGACCTCCACCCGGGCGAAGCCGGTCACCGCGGCGAGCACGTCCGGCCGGGCGGTCAGCGAGGGGACGGCGGCGCCGTCGACCTCCACCCGCGCGACGTCGTCCCCCATGTCGCGCACCCGCAGGTCACGCACGGTCAGCCCGGCGGCGGCCAGCCCGGCCCGCAGCGACGCCTCGGCCGACTCCACGCGGGCCAGCCGCTCCGCCGACACCGGGACGCCGTACGCGATCCGGCTGGCCAGGCAGGCCGCCGCCGGCTTGTCGGCCAGGGGCAGGCCCCAGCGGCGGGCCGCCGCGCGGACGTCGTCCTTGGTCAGGCCGGCGCGGGCCAGGGGCGCCCAGGCGCCGCGCTGGGCGGCCGCGCGGATGCCGGGACGGAAGCCGGCCCGCAGGTCGTCGGCGTTGGTGCCGGTGACCACGTCGACGACGCCGAGCCGGGCGGCCAGCGGCACGAGGACGTCGACCAGCTCGGTCTTGCAGAAGGCGCAGCGGTCGCCCCCGTTGGCGCGGTAGCCCTCGCGCGAGAGCTCGTCGGTGCGGGGCAGCTCGTGCCGCACGCCGAGGGACGCCGCGAACGCCAGCGCCCCCTCGCGCTCGGCGGTGGGCAGGCTCGGCGAGACGGCGGTCGCGGCGACCACCCGGCCGGGGCCGAGCGCGCGCACGGCGGCGGCCAGCAGCGTTCCGGAGTCGACCCCGCCGGAGAAGGCCACGACGACGCCGGGCAGCGGTCGGAGCAGGGCGTCGAGGAGGTCGAGCCGCCCGTCGAGGTCCGCATGCGGTGGGATGGCGCCGGCCATGGGGCCGAGGCTGCCACACCGGGAGGGGCGATGACCGCGCTGGCGCTGCTCGCCGCCGTCACGGCGATGCTGGCCAACAGCGGAACCTCGCTGCTGGAGGCCGCGGGCGCTCAGCGGGCGCGGACCGGCTCGCCGGTGTGGCGGCAGCCGCGCTACCTCGCCGGGCTGGCCTGCGACGGCCTGGGCCGGCTGCTGTCGGTCGTGGCCCTGCGGGCGCTGCCGGTCTTCGCCGTGCAGTCGGTGCTCGCCGGCACGGTCGCGGTGACCCCCGTCGCCGCCCACGGCGGGGACCCGCGCCGGCTGGGCCGGCGAGAGCGGGCCGCGGTGGCCGCCGTGCTCACCGGCCTGGTGCTGGTCGCCGGCAGCGCCGCGCCGGGGCGGGCCGACCGCCTACCGGCTGCGGCCGTGCCCGTGCTGCTGACGGCGACGGCGGTCCTGCTGGTGGCGCTGCCGGTCGTGCTGCGCGGCGGCCGGCCGCTGCTGATGACGGTGCTGGCGGGGCTCGCCTTCGGCGCGCTGTCCCTCTGCGTGCGGGCGCTGCACGTCGCCTCGTCGGTGTGGAGGTCGCTGCGCGACCTGCTCGGCGAGCCCCTGGCCTACGCCGTCCTCGTGCTGGGCGCCACGGGGACGGTACTGCTGGCGCGGGCGATGCGGCGCGGCCGGGTGGACACGGTCGTCGGCGTCCTCGCCGTCACCGAGGTGCCCGTGCCCGGGCTGGTCGGCCTGGTGCTGCTGGGCGACCGGGTGCGGCCGGGATGGGCGCCCGTGCTCGCCGTGGGCCGGGCGCTCACCCTCGCCGGCGTGGTGCTGCTGGCCCGGGCGCCGGTGCGGACCCGCGCCTGAGTCAGCCCGGTGGGAAGCCCACGGCGACGCGCGCGGTCGGGCCGGCGTCCTCGACCAGGGCGACCAGCCGACCCTCGCCGTCCACCGCGGCGTGCAGGCCGGCCAGGCCGGTCGCGGCGATCCGCTGCCCGAAGGACAGCGCCCGCGCCTCCTCGGGGGTGAGGAGCCGCTCCGGGAAGACCGTGCGGGCGGCCTCTGTGAGGGCCAGCACACCCGGGCCGCCGCCGGCAACCAGCGCGGCGGCGGCGTCCTCCACCGGCGCCGCCTGCGCGACGTCGAACGGCCCGGAGGCGGTGCGGCGCAGCGCGGTGAGGTGACCACCGACGCCGAGGGCGACCCCGGCGTCGCGGGCGATCGCCCGGACGTACGTGCCGGCGGTGCACGCGACGGTCACCTCGGCGTCGACCAGGTCGGGCGTGGGCCGGACTACCCGGTGGACGTCGAGCCGGTGCACGGTGACCGCCCGCGGCTCGAGCACGACCTCCTCGCCGGCGCGCACGCGGTCGTAGGAGCGGCGCCCGGCGACCTTGACCGCGCTCACCGAGGAGGGCACCTGCCGCAGCGGCCCGGTCTGCGCCGCCAGGGCGGCCCGGACC
Source organism: Geodermatophilus sp. SYSU D00703 (assembly GCF_054050155.1). Taxonomy (NCBI): domain Bacteria; kingdom Bacillati; phylum Actinomycetota; class Actinomycetes; order Geodermatophilales; family Geodermatophilaceae; genus Geodermatophilus; species Geodermatophilus sp. SYSU D00703. The sequence continues at coordinate 11,727 of NZ_JBJGYU010000014.1, forward strand.
GCGGCGTCGTCCAGGTGCGCGGCCGACGTCGTGGTGAGCACCGCGCCCTCGCGGTCGTCGGTCACCGTGGTCTTCCCGAAGCGCATCGTCGCCTCGTAGGTCTTGTCGTGCCCGCCGACGTACCCGAGCAGGCGGGTGGCCGAGCCGACCCCCAGGACGAGCAGCCCGGTCGCCATGGGGTCGAGGGTGCCCGCGTGCCCCACCCGGCGGACCGACAGCGCCCGGCGGGCCCGCGCGACGACGTCGTGCGAGGTCATCCCGCCCGGCTTGTCGACCAGCAGCAGAGCGGGCAGGACGTCGGCGTCGGAACGGCGGCGGCCCTGCTTCGCTCCACTCCGCACTCGCTCCGCTCCTCGGTCGCTGGCGCTCCCTGCGGTGCTCGCTCGCGCGTCGTCGTCGCTGTAGCTCACGCCGCCACCGTCTCAGGTGCCTCCAGCCACCGGTTCCCCGCCACCCGCACCAGGACCGCGACCAGGCGCAGGGCGATGAACAGGGTGAGGCCGGTCCACACGCCGGCCAGCCCCCAGCCGAGCGGGAGGGCGAGCAGGGACAGCGGGAGGAAGCCGACGAGAGCCGACCCGATGGTGACCGTGCGCAGGTAGCCGACGTCCCCGGAGCCCATGAGCACGCCGTCGAGCGCGAAGACGACGCCGGCCAGCGGCTGCAGGGCGGCGAGGAGCAGCCAGGCGACGGTGGCCTGCTCCTCCACCGCGGGGTCGTCGGTGAACAGGGGCAGGGCGACCGGGCGCAGCGTCGCCAGGAGGACCCCGACGACGACGCCGGTGCCCAGGCCCCACAGCGTGACGCGGCGGGCGGTGGCGCGGGCGTCGTCGGGGCGGCCGGCACCGAGGGCCTGGCCGACGAGGGTCTGGGCGGCGATGGCGTAGGCGTCCAGCACGAGGGCGAGGAAGAAGAACAGCTGGATGGCGATCTGGTGCGCGGCCAGCTCCGCGGTGCCGGCCCGGGCGACGACCCCGGTGGCGACGAGGAAGGCGATCTGCAGGACCGCGGCGCGCAGCAGCAGGTCGCGGCCGATGACCATCTGGGCCCGGATGGCCCGCGGGCGGGGTCGCCACGGCACCGCCTCGCGCAGCAGCGCCCGGACGAACAGCGCGGCCGACAGCGCCTGCCCGGTCACGTTGGCGACGGCGGACCCGGCGAGCCCGAGTCCGGCCGGGTGCACCAGCAGCGGGCAGAGCACCAGGCTCAGCGAGCTCCCGGCGAGCACGTAGTACATCGGCCGCCGCAGCTCCTGCACGCCGCGCAGCCAGCCGTTGCCGGCGAGCGACACCAGCAGCAGCGGCGCGCCGAGGGAGGCGATGCGCAGCCAGGTCTCCCCCGCGGCGGCGACCGGGCCCGCGCCGCCGGCCAGGGCGCGGGTCAGCGGGCCGGCCAGCAGCTGGAAGAGCGCCAGCACCGCCAGGCCGAGGGCCAGCGCCAGCCAGGTCGCCTGCACGCCCTCGCCGACCGCGCCGTCCCGGTCCCCCGCACCGGCCCGCCGGGCAGCCCGGGCGGTGGTGCCGTAGGCGAGGAAGTTCAGCAGCGCGGCGGCCCAGGCCAGCAGGCCCCCGCCGACGGCCAGCCCGCCCAGCGCCACCGTGCCGAGGTTGCCCACGACCGCGGTGTCGACGAGCAGGTACAGCGGCTCGGCGGCCAGCACGACGAGCGCCGGCGCCGCCAGCGCCAGGACACCGGGAGCCCTCGCAGGAGCGCGGTCGCCGTGGCGCGGGGGCCGGGGGCTCCCCGACGCGGTAGCCAGGTCCGGCTCAGCGGCGCCGGGGGACGCCTCGTGGCCGCGGTGCGGTCCGCAGGACCGCGATGTCATGGTGCGAGCTGGGTGCGGATGCGGGTGACGGTCGTCTCACGGTCCTCGTACGAGGTGAAGCCCGCCGCGGCACGGTGCCCACCGCCGCCGAGCGCCATCGCCACGCGGGCGACGTCCGTGGCACCGCGCGAGCGCAGCGACACCGACCACGAGCCGTCGTCCTGCCCCTTGAGCACGCAGGCCACGTCGGCCTCCTCGGTGGAGCGGACGACGTCCACCAGCGCCTCCAGCTGCTCCCCCGGCAGGCCGTGCTCGGCGGCCTCGGCGGTGCTCGACCAGGTCCACACGAGACCGGCGCCGACCTCGGGCTCGAGCACCGCCCGGCCGGTGACCACCGAGAGCAGGCCGAGCCAGCCGAACGGCGCGGTGTCGAACAGCCGCTGGCTGATCGACGCGTGGTCGATGCCGGTCGCGAGCAGCCGGGCGGCGAGGTCGTGGGTGTCGGGGCGGGTGTTGCCGAAGCGGAAGGAACCGGTGTCGGCGGCCAGCCCGGCGTAGAGGCAGGTGGCCAGGCGCTCGTCGAGGGCGACGCCCAGGCCGTCGAGCAGGTCGGCGACCAGGACCACGGTGGCCGGCGCCGCGGGGTCGACCACCTGCACGTCGCCGAAGCCGGGGTTGCTCGCGTGGTGGTCGACCACCACGGAGGTCGAGGCCCGTTCCAGCAGCGGGGCCAGCTCTCCCAGCCGGCCCGGGGAGGCGGCGTCGAGGCTGACGAACACGTCCGGTGAGGCGGGGACGGCGTCCGAGGGCACGAGCCCCTCGGCGCCGGGCAGCCAGGCCAGCGACGCCGGTAGGACGAACGGGTGCGGGAAGGTGGCCAGCACCCGCGCCCCGCGGCGGCGCAGCCCGTCGGCGAGGGCCAGCGTGCTCCCGAGCGCGTCGGCGTCGGGCTGCACGTGGCCGGAGACCACCACGGTGGCCCGGGCGTCGGCGGCCTCGGCCAGGACGGCGGCCGCGCGGCCGGTCAGGCCGGTACCCCTGGGGAGGGAGACCGTCATGCGTCCGGGCCGGGATCGGCCACCGGCGGGGCGTTCTCCTCCTCGGAGACGTCGCCGCCACCGACCGGGAACTGCGTCCCGTCGTCCGGCTGGTCGGCGGCGATGCTCGGCGCCTCGCCGATCTCGCCGCGCTTGCCGCCCTGCGTGGGGTCGCCGGCGTCCGGCTCGGGGCGGCCGCCCAGCACGGAGCGGCCCTGTCCCTCGTCGGGCAGGTGCGGGTCGGGGTCGTTCTCACTCACAGCGAGCTCCTCGTCCGGGTCGGGGCCTCGGCACCGTCATCGGCAGTCCCGGGCTCGACCGTGTCCTCGTCCTCGTCGTCCTCCGCGGGCCGGCGGTAGGGGTCGGCGTCCCCGGCGTAGGCGGCGCCCTCCCGCATCCGGGCGAGCTCGGCGTCGGCGTGCCGGACCCGCTCCAGCGCCGCGTCGAGCTCCCGGGCGGTGTCCGGGACGTGGTCGGCGACGAAGGTCAACGTCGGCACGAACTTGATGCCGGTCTGCTTCCCGACCGTGGACCGCAGCACGCCGGTCGCCGAGGTCAGCGCCTTCGCGGAGTCCTCGACCTGGGTCGGGTCGCCGTACACCGTGTAGAAGACCGTCGCCTCGCGCAGGTCGCTGGTCACCCGGGCGTCGGTGATGGTGACCATGCCCAACCGGGGGTCCTTGATCTGCGTCTCGATCGCGGCGGAGACGATCTGTCGGATGCGCACCGCGAGCTTGCGGGCGCGGGCCGGATCGGCCATCGGACCTCCTGGTGCAGGGCGCCCCTGGTTGCCGGGCGCGGGTCGTACGGGACACAGGCCCCGGTGGCCCCCTGCAGGGCCCCGCCGCGAGCCTGCGAGCGGCGGGGGCAGAGGGTCCTCTCTCAGTCGTCCGAGTCGGAGAACAGCTGTCGGTGCGTCGAGAGCAGCGTCACCTCCGGCCGCTCGGCCAGCAACCGCTCGCAGGCGTCGAGCACGTCGGTCACCTGGCCGGCGTCGGCCGCCACCGTGGCCACGCCCACCTGCACGCGGCGGTGCAGGTCCTGGTCGCCCACCTCGGCGGCGGCCACGGCGAAGCGCCGCCGCAGCTCGGCCACGATCGGCCGGACGACGGCGCGCTTGCCCTTGAGCGAGTGGACGTCGCCCAGCAGCAGGTCGGCGTTCAGCGACCCGGTGAACACCGTTGGAGGACTCCCTTCCACCCACTCCTCGCACGCTCGCCGTGGGACCCGGGAGGGGACCTCCGTCCTGCTGCGGGGGCGGCGGACCGCTCCGCGGGCCCGGACGGGGTGCCCGGGCCCGCGGAGTGGGATCCGCCTACTCGCGCGGCTTCTCGCGCATCTCGAAGGTCTCGATGACGTCCTCGACCTTGATGTCGTTGAACGCGCCGAGGCCGATACCGCACTCGAAGCCCTCGCGGACCTCGGTCACGTCGTCCTTGAACCGGCGCAGCGACTCGACGGTGAGGTTGTCGGCGATGACCACGCCGTCGCGGATCAGCCGGGCCTTCGAGTTCCGGTTGATCGTGCCGCTGCGGACGATGGAGCCCGCGACGTTGCCGATCCGCGGCACCCGGAAGACCTCGCGGACCTCCGCCGTGCCGAGCTGGACCTCCTCGTACTCGGGCTTGAGCATGCCCTTGAGGGCCGCCTCGATCTCCTCGATCGCCTGGTAGATGACCGAGTAGTACCGGACGTCGATGCCCTCGCGGTTGGCGAGCTCGGTGGCCTGGCCCTCGGCCCGGACGTTGAAGCCCAGGACGATGACGTCGTCGGCCAGCGCCAGGTCGATGTCGCTCTTGGTGATCGCCCCGACGCCGCGGTGGATGACCCGCAGCGAGACGTCGTCGCTCACCTCGATCTTCATCAGGGCCTCCTCGAGCGCCTCCACGGTGCCCGAGTTGTCGCCCTTGATGATCAGGTTGAGCTGGCGGTTCTCCTTGAGCGCCGCGTCGAGGTCCTCCAGGCTGATCCGCTTGCGCATCTGCGCGTTCTGCGCGTTGCGGATACGGGCCTGGCGGCGGTCGGCGATCTGCCGGGCCACCCGGTCCTCCTCGACGACGAGGAAGGTGTCACCGGCACGCGGCACGGAGGTGAGGCCGACGACCTGCACGGGGCGGGCCGGCAGCGCCTCCTTGAGCTTGTTGCCGTACTCGTCGAGCAGCGACCGGACCCGCCCGTAGGCGTCGCCGGCCACGATCGAGTCGCCGGTCCTGAGCGTGCCGCGCTGGACCAGCACCGTGGCGACGGGGCCACGGCCCTTGTCCAGCTTGCCCTCGATGACCACACCCTGCGGGTCCTGCTCGGTGTTGGCGCGCAGGTCCAGCGAGGCGTCGGCGGTCAGCAGGATCGCCGCGAGCAGGTCGTCGATGCCCTGACGGGTGGTCGCGGAGACGTCGACGAACATCGTGTCGCCGCCGTACTCCTCGGCCACCAGCCCGTACTCGGTGAGCTGCTGGCGGATCTTGCTGGGGTTGGCCCCCTCCTTGTCGATCTTGTTGACCGCGACGACGATCGGCACGTCGGCGGCCTGGGCGTGGTTGAGCGCCTCGACCGTCTGCGGCATGACGCCGTCGTCGGCCGCCACGACCAGGACGACGATGTCGGTCACCTTCGCCCCACGGGCACGCATCGCGGTGAACGACTCGTGACCCGGGGTGTCGATGAAGGTGATCGGCCGCTCCTCGCCCTCCAGCTCGGTGACGACCTGGTAGGCGCCGATGTGCTGGGTGATGCCGCCGGCCTCCCGGGCCACCACGTTGGTGTTGCGGATGGCGTCCAGCAGCTTGGTCTTGCCGTGGTCGACGTGACCCATCACGGTGACGACCGGCGGGCGGGCCTCCCAGTCCTCCTCGTCACCCTCGTCGCCGAAGGTGAGGTCGAAGGACTCGAGGAGCTCGCGGTCCTCGTCCTCGGGGCTGACGACCTGGATGTTCCAACCGATCTCGGCGCCGAGCAGCTGCAGCGTCTCGTCGTTGACCGACTGGGTCGCGGTGACCATCTCGCCCAGGTGGAACAGGGCGGTGACCAGGGCGGCCGGCTGGGCGCCGATCTTCTCGGCGAGGTCGGTCAGCGAGGCGCCGCGCGGCAGACGGACGACCTGCCCGTTGCCCCGCGGCAGGCTGACGCCGCCCATGCTGGGCGCCGCCATCTGGTCGAACTCCTGGCGCCGCTGCTTCTTGCTCTTGCGCCCGCGGACGGGACCGCGCCCGCCGGGACGGCCGAAGGCACCCGCGGTACCGGCACCGGAGCCACCACGGCCGCGGCCGCGGCCACCGCCGCCGCCACCACCGCCGCCGCCGGGACGGAAACCACCGCCGGCGGGAGCACCGCCGCCGCCACCGCCGGGACGGAAGCCGCCGCCACCGCCACCGGGGCCACCGCCGGGGCGGCCACGGCCGGCGCCACCGGGCCCACCCGGTCGGCCGGCACCGGCCGGCCGCGGCGGCATCATGCCGGGCGAGGGCCGCGGCGGCATCATGCCCGGGTTCGGGCGCGGACCGCCGGGACCGGCCGCCGGACGCGGACCACCGGCACCGGGAGCCGGGCGGGGACCGCCGGGACCGGCCGCGGGACGTGGACCACCCGCACCGGGGCCCGGGCGGGGACCGCCGGGACCGGGGCGCGGACCGGCGCCGGGACCGGGACGCGGCCCGCCACCGGCCGGCGCCGGGCGCGGAGCGCTGCTGAAGGGGTTGTTGCCCGGCCGCGGAGCCGGACGGGGGCCCGGACGCGCACCGGCACCCGGGGCACCCGGACGGGGCGCACCGGGACGCGGCGCGCCGGGAGCGGCTCCGCCGGCCGGGGCGGGACGCGGACCCGGCCGCGGGCCGCTGGGCGCGGCGGGCGGCTGCTGGGCCGGCGCGCTCGCCGCCGGGGCCTCGGGTGCGGTCGGCCGCGGGCCGGGGGTGGGAGCGCCGGGACGCGGCGCACCCGGACGGGGGCCCGGGCTGGGCGCACCGGGGGCGCGGGTCACCGGGGCCGGGGCGGCGGGAGCCTGCGGGGCCGGAGCAGCCGGCGCCGCCGGAGAGGCCGGGGCCGGCGCCGGCGCGACCGGAGCGGACGGCGCCGCGGCGGCCGGGGCCGACGGGCCCGGACGGGGTGCGGGCTTGGGGGCGGGGGCGGCCGAGCCGCCACCGTTGCCGCCGGAACCGGCGACGAACGCCTCGCGCAGCCGCCGGGCCACGGGGGCCTCGACGGTGGAGGACGCGGACTTCACGAACTCGCCCTGCTCCTTGAGCTTCGCGAGCACGGTCTTGCTGTCGACACCGAACTCCTTGGCGAGTTCGTGTACGCGGGCTTTGCCTGGCACGGATCTCCTCTTGTGAGGCCGGCGGCTGGCCCGCTCGACCTCGTCGTCAGTACTGCATGGTCATCGTGGGGACTTCACGGCTTGCTCATCCGACGACGTCCTGACTCGACTGCGGACCGGCCGGTTGCCGGTCCGTCTGTGTTGTTGCGGTTGTCGTTCGTACTCCCGCCCGCCTCGGCTCCGCTCCCCGGGAGCGCCGCGGACGGCGCACCGAGGACGTGGACCCGGAGCGGACCGGCCTCCACCGGGGTGCTGCAGCGCAGCGCCCGGACGAAGGCCCGGCGTCGTTCCGCTGCGCGCAGGCACTCCGGTGTGGGGTGCAGTGACGCTCCCCGGCCGGGGAGCCTCCGTCGCGGATCGGGGACGAGGGCCCCGTCCGAGACGACGACACGCAGCAGGTCTGTGGCCGGAGCGCGTTTCCGGCAGCCCACACAGGTGCGCACCGGGATCGACGTTTCGGCCACCCTGCACTCTAGCGCGCGGCGGGCCCCGGGTGTTCCGCACTCCGGGAGTTGCCCGGTCGTCCGGGGCGTGATCCACCTCCCGATGCGCCGGGACGCCCGCCAGGCCGCCCCGCCGGGGCACCCGAGCGCAGCGGCGCACGCCCCTCCCCCGGCGAGGGCGCGGCGTCGTCCTCGGGCTGGGCGTCGCTGCGGATGTCGATGCGGCAGCCGGTCAGCCGGGCGGCCAGGCGGGCGTTCTGCCCCTCCTTGCCGATGGCCAGCGACAGCTGGAAGTCGGGCACCACCACGCGCACCGCCTTGGCGTGCGCGTCGACGACGCGGGCGCTGCTCACCCGGGCGGGGCTCAGCGCGGAGGCGACGAAGGTGGCGGGGTCGTCCGACCAGTCGACGATGTCGATCTTCTCGCCGTGCAGCTCGCTCATCACGTTGCGGACCCGCTGCCCCATCGGGCCGATGCAGGCGCCCTTGGCGTTGAGCCCCGGCACCTTGGTGCGGACGGCGATCTTCGAGCGGTGCCCGGCCTCGCGCGCCACCGCGACGATCTCGACGCTGCCGTCGGCGATCTCGGGCACCTCGAGGGCGAACAGCTTGCGGACCAGGTTCGGGTGGGTGCGCGAGACGGTGACCTGCGGGCCGCGGAAGGTGCGGGCCACCGACACCACGTAGGCCTTGACGCGGCTGCCGTGCGGATAGCTCTCGCCGGGCACCTGCTCGGCGGGCGGGAGGACGGCCTCCACCTTGCCGATGTCGATGAGGACCGTGCCCTGCACGTTGCGGCGGTCGTGCGCCTGCACGATGCCGCTGACGATGTCGCCCTCCTTGCCGGCGTACTCGCCGAAGGTCTGCTCGTGCTCCGCGTCGCGCAGCCGCTGGACGATGACCTGCTTGGCGGTGCTGGCCGCGATCCGGCCGAAGTCCCCGGGGGTGTCGTCCCACTCCCGGACGACCTCACCGTCGGGCCCCAGCTCCTGGGCCAGCACGGCCACCTCGCCGCTCTTGCGGTCCACGTGCACCCGCACGTGCTTGGCCGCGCCGTCGGCGTGCCGGTACGCCGTCACGAGCGCCGTCTCGATCGCCTCGATGACGGTGTCGGCCGGGATGCCCTTCTCCCGCTCGACCGCCTTCAGGGCGGTCACGTCGATGTTCACTGTCCTCCTCCGTCGTCGTCCGCGGGATCCGGCTGCGCGTCCGTCTCGGCCTGCGGCTCGGGATCGGGCCGGCCGAACTCGACCTGCACCCGTCCGGTACCCAGCTCCTGCCACGGCACGTGCCGCTGGGTCGGGGGCCGCTTCTTCGCCCCCGGCTTGCCCTTCGCCTCGACCGCGAGCGAGACGCCGCTGTCGCCGACCGCCAGGACCCGGGCGGTGACCTGCTCGACCGCCCCCTGCGGGCCCACGCCCACGGTCACCAGCCGGCCGGTGTTGCGCCGCCAGTGCCGCACCTCGGTGAGCGGCCGGTCCACCCCGGGGCTGGTCACCTCCAGCACGTACGGCGCGCTGCCGAACTCGCCGTCGTGGTCGTCGAGGGCCGTGGACACCGCCCGGCTCACCTCGGCGATGTCGTCGAGGGTGACGCCCTCGTCCCGGTCGACCACCACCCGGACGACGCTGCGCCGGCCGGCGGGGGTGACCACCAGCTCCTCCAGGTCGTACCCGGCGGCCTCGACCACCGGCCCGATGAGCCCGGCCAGCCGGGTGGCGACGGGGCTGGTGCGAGAAGCGGCGGACACGGGCTCCCTCCCTCTCCTGGCTCGGTCGGCGCACCTGCGCGGCGGGCCCTCCTCCGGGAGGGGGCTCGTGCGGGCGACGGCGCGCACGCCGTCGGAGCCCGGTACCGGGCGAAGGGCCAGGTTACCGCCCGGCGGCGGACCCGGAGACCCGGCGCCGGACGGGACCCGCCCACCGGTGCTGCCCGCGCCCGCCGGGCACCCCTGCGAGGATGGAGCCGATGTCCCCGTCCTCTCCCCCCGCCCCTCGGGGCCTCTCCCGGCGCGCCTTCCTGGCGGCCTCGGCGGGCCTGGCACTGGCCGCCGCGGGGTGCACCGGCGGGTCGGACGACCCGGCGGTGGACGCCGAGCGGGCCGACCGGCTCGCGGCGCAGGTCCCCGTCCAGGAGGCCGTGGTCGCCGCCTACGCCGCGGCCACCGCCGCGGACGCCGTGCTCGCCGGTGAGCTGGGCACGCTCGCCAGGCAGGCCACCGAGCAGCTGGACCGGCTGCGCGCCGCGGCGCCGTCGGCGACGTCCTCGGCCGCCGCGTCGTCCTCCCGCGCTCCGGCGTCCGCCTCCGCCGCGGCCCCCGCACCGCCGCCGGGCGCCGACGTCCGCGGCTGGCTCCGCGACCAGGTGGCGGCCGCCGCCGGCTCGCACGCCGACGCGAGCGTCGACCAGAGCGGTGCCGCGGCAGCGCTGCTGGGCTCGATCGCCGCCGGGCTGCTGGGCCACGAGGCGGCGCTGGCGTGACCGGCGTCCACCCGAGAGGGACCGCACATGGCTGACGACGGCGTCCTCGACGAGGGCACCGAGACGACCGCGCTGCGCGAGGCGCTGGCCGCGGAGCACGCCGCCGTCTGGGGCTACGGCACCGTCGGTGCGGGCCTGGCCCCGCAGTCGCGGAGCCGGGCCACCGACTCGGAGAACGCCCACCGCGACGTCCGCGACCGGCTCGCCGCCCTGCTGGAGGAGCGCGGCGACGAGCCCGTCCCCGCGGAGGCGGGCTACGCGCTGCCGTTCCCGGTCCTCTCCGCGGTCGACGCCGCGGCGCTCGCCGTCGTCCTCGAGGACGGCGTCGCCGCGGCCTGGGTGCGCGTGCTCGACCAGGCCGTGCAGTCGTCGGTGCGGCGGCTGGCCGCCGACGAGCTCGGCGCCGCGGAGGTGCGCGCGGTCGGCTGGCGCGGTCAGGCCGGCCGGGCGGAGCTGACCTCCGCGTTCCCAGGGCTGCCGGAGGACTGACCGCCCCGCCACCTGACCTCGTCAGTGGGCGTCGCCGCGCCGGCCGAGGGTCTCCACGGGGGTCGCGCCGGGCCGGGTCCACTGCGGCACGGGCCGGCTGGTCGGGCCCCAGCCGGCGTTCCCGTTCGCGTCCGAGCGCCAGTACCAGCAGATCGGCGCGCCGTGCCCCCCGACCGGCGCCCCGACGTCGGGGGCCTCGGGCCAGCCCTCGGGGTCGTCCTCCCACGCCTCGCGGCGGCCGTAGGGCGTCATGTCGAGCAGGCCGAGGGACCCGTCGGCCGGCTCGTTGCCACGGCCGGTCGTGGAGTAGGTGAGGAACACGCGGTCACCGTCGCGCAGGTAGCAGACGATGTGCCCCTCCTCCGCGGCGATCGGCGCCTCCACGCCCCGCACGGAGTACCAGGGCTGGGTGTACCCCATGAACTCGACGAAGGGGGCCACCTCGTCCCACGGGCCCGAGGTCAGGACGGCGAACGAGACACCCCGGGCGTTGAGGTAGACGGCGTCCCTCATGTGCCAGAGGTTGAACGTGCAGCCCTCGCACTGCCCCTGGTGCGGCGCGCCGTCGTACCACATGGAGTGGTAGACCACGAGCTCGTCGCGGCCCTGGAACAGGTCCCGGAACGGGACGGGGCCGTCGCGACCGACCACCTCGACGGTCCCGTCGAGCTCCACCATCGGCAGCCGGCGGCGGGCCGCGGCCAGGGCGTCGCCCTCGCGGGTGTGGGCCTTCTCGCGGACCAGGAGCTCGTCCCGGGCGGCCTGCCAGGTGGCCCGGTCGACGACGGGCGGGCGGCCGTGCAGCGCGGTGGTCGGGTGGTCCGGCGTGGTGGTCGGGTGGTCCGGCGTGGTCGTCATGGTGTCCTCCGCGGGATCTCGTGCCGGACGGCGTCGTCCGTCGTCCGACGACGGTCACCAGGAGGGACCCGCGACCCGGCCGGAACTCATCGCGGCGGAGGGGCCTCGGCCGGGCCGGCACGGACCGCGTCCGGTCTGCGGAGCGCTCCGACACCGCTCGCCAGCGGACTGCAAGCCGGCTGCAAGCGGCGGGCGCGACGGTGGCGCGGCGCCGGAGCGAGTGCCCGGCCCCGCCTCCCAGGAGAGACCCCGCGATGAGCACGCCCACCGCCGCCCGCCCCCGCACCCAGCTGGACCTGCCCGGCCAGGCCGCCGTGGCGGACGGCCCCCACGACCTCGGCGGCATGTACGTCATGCACCACGCGTTCCGCCGCGACCTGGACCGCTTCGCCACCGCCGTCCGGCGGACGCCGCTGGAGGACCGCGCCGCCTGGCGGGCGCTGGCCGCCCGCTGGGAGCGGTTCGGCACGACGCTGCACCACCACCACACGATCGAGGACACGGCCATCTGGCCGCAGCTGCTGGCGCACGTGGACGCCGCGAGCGACGCCGCCGCGCGCGCGACGCTGGAGGCCATGGAGGTCGAGCACGAGCAGATCGACCCGCTGCTCGACGCCTGCGGCACCGGGTTCACGGCGCTGGCCTTCGTGCCGGACGCCGCCACCCGGGACCGGTTGGCCGACCGGGTGGCCGCCGCCCGCGACTGCCTCGCCGAGCACCGAGCGCACGAGGAGACCGGGGCGCTCCCGCTGGTCCAGCAGCACCTGTTGGGCCCCTGCCGGCGTCAGAGTCCGCCGAGGAAGGCGTCGGTCACCCCGACGGCGGCGCTGCTGGACTGCCCGCCCTCGACCAGGACGGCGAAGGCGATGTCGCCCTGCGGCCCGGCCAGCTGGTAGCCCATGAACCAGCCGTGCGCGTCCGGCGGGGTGTTGCTGCCGAACTCGGCGGTGCCGGTCTTGCCGTACACCTCACCGCGGTCGCCCAGGGCGGTGGCCGTCCCCGACAGCACGACCTCGCGCATCATCGGGCGCAGCGCGTCGAGCACCGGGGCGTCGGGGCCGGCCGGGGCGGGGCCGGCCGGCTCGGCGCCCACGACCTCCACGGGCGCCGCCGGGGTGCCGCTGGCCACGCCGGCGGCGACCAGCGCCAGCTGCGCGGGGCTCATCAGCACCTCTCCCTGACCGATGGCGTCGGCCGCCTTGGTCGTCCCGGTGCTGTCGGCCGGGACGCTGCCGCTGAAGACGTCGACCGGCAGCTGCCAGTCGGTCCCGACCCCGTACGCGGCGGCCGCGGTGGCCAGGGCGTCGTCGGGCAGTTGCAGCGCCTGCTCCATGAAGGTGGTGTTGCAGGACCGCGCGAACGCCTCGGTGAACGGCACCGTGCCCAGGTCGAACTGGTCCTGGTTCTCGAACTCGCGGCCCTCGACGCCGAAGGTGCCCGGGCAGGGCACCGGCGTCTCCGGCGTGAGTCCCTTGCCCAGCAGCGCGGTCGCGGTGATCGTCTTCATGCTCGAGCCCGGCGGGAACCGGCCGGCCAGCGCGTTGCCCGCGGCGGCGGCCTCGTTGGAGGAGACGGCCAGGATCTCGCCCGTGCCGGGCCGGACGACGACGAGGTGGGTGGGCAGGGACTGGCCCGCGACGGCGGCGTCCGCGGCGGTCTGGACGGCCGGCACCAGCGGCGTCTGCACGGGCTCGCCGGGGACCGGGTCGACCGCGTCGAGCTCCCGCCCGGTGTCCCCCGTGCTCTCGTCGGTGCTGGCCGCCGAGACGGTGAAGCCCGGCGTGCCGGTCAGCTGCTCCTGGAAGGCGCGCTGCAGGCCGGAGAGCCCCAGCTGGTCTCCCGCGGCGTACACCGGGGCGCCGTCCTGCTCGGTCTCCTCCAGCACCTCGGCGGTGGCCGCGCCGACCCGTCCCAGCAGCGCGGAGGCGAACCGCGAGCTCGGGGCCAGCAGCCGGGTCTCGGGGGGGAACACCGCGCCCGGGAGGTCGAAGACCTCCCCGCGGATCGCCTCGAAGTCCGGCCGACGCAGGGTGATCACCGGGACGAACTGCCCGGGCTGCGCGGCCTGGACGTCGGCGACGACCTCCTCGGCGGCGATGCCGGTGGCCGCGGACAGCGCCGCGGCCAGGGCCGGCAGGTCAGTGACCTGGCCCGGGTCGACGCCGACGTTGACCACCTCGGTCGGCGTGAACAGCGGCCGGCCGTCCGCGTCGGTGATCGCCGCCCGCTCGGGCAGCTCCCGCTGCAGGACCAGGTGCTGCCCCTCCCCCAGCTCCGGGTGGACCAGGGCGGGCTCGGCGACGACGTCCCAGCCCTCGTCGGCCTCGCGCAGGGTCAGGGTCGCCGGGTAGCTCCAGTCGGGTGCGGCGGCGAGGTCCCAGGTGGCGGTCCAGTCGACGGTGGCGGTGCCGTCCTCGACGGTGACCGTGCCGAGTTCCGGGGTGAGGGCGGCGTCGGGCAGGTCCGCCGCGGTCTGCTCGAGCAGCGCACCGGCCGCGTCGGGATCGGTCGTGGCGCCGGCGGCGGCGGCGGTGTCCCCGGCGGCCCAGTCCTCGAGGAAGGCCTCGGCCGCGGCCCGGACGTCGTCCTCGGCGTTGCCCGAGCAGGCCGCCAGCACCGGAACGGCGAGCAGCGTCAGCGTGGTCCCCAGCACCGCTCCACGACGAGTACGCACGGGGACACAGCGTTCCAGACGCCCGCGTCCGGTCCGCGGCGGCACTCCGTGACCACCGGGCAGGGCGGTCAGAAGAGGACGCTGGCGTACTGCCCGACCTCCCGGAACCCCACCCGGGCGTACGCGGCGCGGGCGGGGGCGTTGTAGTCGTTGACGTAGAGGCTGACCACCGGGGCGATCGCCGTGCGGGCGTACTCGACCACCGCGGCGGTGCCTGCGGTGCCGATGCCGCGTCCCCGGTGGGCAGAGGCCACCCACACGCCCTGGACCTGGCAGACCGTCCGCGACACCGCGCCGATCTCGGCCTTGAACAGGACCTCGCCGTCCTCGATCCAGGCCAGCGACTGCCCGGCGCGGACCAGGTCGGCGACCCGTGCGCGGTAGCCGGCGCCGCCGTCGACCCGCAGCGGGCTGACCCCCACCTCCTCGGTGAACATGGCCACCGCGGCCGGCAGCAGGACCTCGAGCTCCGCGGGGCGCACCGGCCGCACGCGGGGCTCGGGCGTCACCGCCGGCGGCCCCTCGATGGCCATGAGCGGCTGCCGGGGGCGGTGGTCACGGGGCGGTCCCCAGGACGGCTGCAGCAGCTCCCACAGGGGGTCGACGGCGGCCGCCGGCCCCACGATCGTCGAGCACCGCCGGCCGGCCCGCCGGGCCCGCTCGGCGAAGGCGGCCGCCGCGGCCCGCTCCGCGCCGGGCAGGGCGAACGGGATGAGGTTGGCCCCGGCCAGGCAGACCGCATCCAGGGTGCGGCCGGCCCCGAAGCCCCACAGCGGGGCGCCCAGCGCCCGGGCGGCGGTGCCGGCGACCTCGACCCGCCCGGCGATGACGCACGCGGCCACGGGGTCGGTCCCCAGCAGGCGTCGGACGGCCGGCTCGTCGGTCTCGTCGAGGACCCGGGCGGTCGGGGTGCGCAGCACCTGCGTCGGTCAGCTGACGGTGACGACGGGGCCTGCGGGGACGCCGTCCTCCGCCTGCTCGCCGGCAGGCATCTGGGCGGCCAGGTGCATGGCCTCCTCGATGAGCGTCTCGACGATCTGCGACTCGGGCACGGTCTTGATGACCTCGCCCTTGACGAAGATCTGCCCCTTGCCGTTGCCGGAGGCGACCCCGAGGTCGGCCTCGCGGGCCTCCCCCGGGCCGTTGACGACGCAGCCCATGACCGCCACGCGCAGCGGCACCTCCAGCCCGTCGAGCCCGGCGGTGACCTCGTCGGCCAGCCGGTAGACGTCGACCTGGGCCCGGCCGCAGGACGGGCAGCTCACGATCTCCAGGCCCCGCTGGCGCAGGTTGAGCGACTCGAGGATCTGGGTGCCGACCTTGACCTCCTCCACCGGCGGGGCGGAGAGGGAGACGCGGATGGTGTCGCCGATGCCCTTGCTGAGCAGGGCGCCGAAGGCGACGGCGGACTTGATCGTGCCCTGGAAGGCCGGCCCGGCCTCGGTGACGCCGAGGTGCAGCGGGTAGTCGCACTGCGCGGCGAGCAGCTCGTAGGCCCGCACCATGACGACCGGGTCGTTGTGCTTGACCGAGATCTTGATGTCGCGGAAGCCGTGCTCCTCGAACAGCGAGCACTCCCACAGCGCCGACTCCACCAGCGCCTCGGGGGTGGCCTTGCCGTACTTGGCGAGCAGCCGCTTGTCCAGCGAGCCGGCGTTCACGCCGATCCGGATGGGGATGCCGGCGTCAGCGGCGGCCTTGGCGATCTCGCCGACCTTGTCGTCGAACTTCTTGATGTTGCCGGGGTTCACGCGGACGGCGGCGCAGCCGGCGTCGATCGCGGCGAACACGTAGCGCGGCTGGAAGTGGATGTCGGCGATCACCGGGATCTGCGACTTCGCCGCGATCGCCGGCAGCGCCTCGGCGTCGTCGGTGTCGGGGACGGCGACCCGCACGATCTGGCAGCCGGCGGCGGTGAGCTCGGCGATCTGCTGCAGCGTGGCGTTGATGTCGGCGGTCTTGGTCGTCGTCATCGACTGCACGCTGACGGGGAAGTCGCTGCCGACCCCGACGCCGCCGACGTCGAGCTGGCGGGTCTGCCGCCGGGGGGCGAGGACGGGCGGGGGCGCAGCGGGCATGCCGAGACTGACGGGGGTCGCCATGACACCCAGTATCGCCCGGCGTGCACCGTGGTGCCGCCGCCGCGGCTGTGACCCGCGCCGTTACTGCAGCGTGATGGGGTTGACGATGTCGGCCACGAGCAGCAGCCCCGAGAGCACGATGAACAACCCCGCCACGACGTAGGCCACGGGCATGAGCCGGGCGATGTCGAACGGTCCGGGGTCGGGGCGTCCGCGCAGCCGGGCGACGGTCGCCCGGGCCTTCTCGTAGAGCGCGCCGGCGATGTGCCCGCCGTCCAGGGGGTAGATCGGCAGCAGGTTGAACAGGAACAGCACCAGGTTGACGCTGGCCAGCAGGCTCAGGAAGAAGCTGACCTTCTCCGCGCCGGAGAACTCCTGGATGGCGAAGACCTCACCGGAGATCCGGCCGACGCCGACGACGCCGATCGGCCCGTTCTCGTCGCGCTCCTCGCCGAGGAAGGCCGCCCGGAACAGCTGTGGGACCCTCTCGGGGATCTCGACCAGCCGCTCCACCGAGTTGACGACGATCTGGCCGAAGTAGCCGGGGACGGCGCTCCACGACTGGCGGGCCAGCTCCACGGTCGGCGAGACCCCGAGGTAGCCGGCGGTCGTGGTCTCCTCGCTGCCGGCCTCGACGTAGACGGTGTTGGCGATCGGGGTGACGGTGAGGTCGCGCCGCTCGCCGTCCCGCTCGATGGTCAGCGCCAGCTCCTGGCCGGGGTGGCTGCGGATCGCCTCCTGCACCGCCGTCCAGCTGTCGTAGGCCGTGCGGTCCAGCTGCTGGCCGCCGATGGCCACGATCGTGTCGCCCGGGCGCAGGCCCGCGGCGGCCGCGGGGCTCTGCTGCGGCTCCGCGCAGCCGCTCGCGCCGGCCTCGCACAGCTGCCCGTCGGCGGTGATCGGGACCGAGCACGGGTCCTCGGCGGTGGCGCTGGCGGCCCCGGCGGGCAGCACGCAGGCCGGCACGTCGCGCACCGTCGTCGTCAGCACGCTGGTGCCCACGGCGGTCAGCGTGACCGTGAAGAAGACGACCGCCAGGACCAGGTTGTGGAACGGCCCGGCGAACATGACGATGACCCGCTGCCACCAGGGCTTGGCGTAGAACACCCGCCCGGCGTCGCTGGGGCGGACGTCGTTGAGCGCCTGGCCGCGGACCTCGGCGATGAAGCTGCGCATCCGGGTGGCGCGCTTGCTCTCGCCCTCCTCGGCCGGCGGGATCATCCCGACGATCCGGATGTAGCCACCGAGCGGGACGGCCTTGATGCCGTACTCGGTCTCGCCGCGGCGCCGCGAGAACACCGTCGGACCGAAGCCGACCATGAACTGCGGCACCCGCATGCCGAACCTGCGGGCCCAGTGGAAGTGGCCGTACTCGTGGAAGCCGATGGAGAACAGCAGGCCGATCGCGAACGCGACGATCCCGAGGACGGTCAGGAGGAACCCGCTCAGCTCAGCCTCCGGCGATGACTCCCCGGGCGTGCTCCCGGGCCCACTTCTCCGCCGCCAGGACGTCGTCGACGGTGGTGGGGGCGCCGAGGTCCGGCGCGTCGTCGAGGGTACGCGCGACGAGGTCGACGATGCCCCGGAACGACAGGCGACCCGCCAGGAACGCGGCGACCGCCTCCTCGTTGGCCGCGTTGTACAGCGCCGGGACCACGCCACCCGCCTCCCCCGCCGACCGGGCCAGCGCCACGGCGGGGAACGCCTCGTCGTCCAGCGGCGCGAACTCCCAGGTGCTGGCCGTCGCCCAGTCCAGCGCCGGCTGCACGTGCGGCAGCCGGTCGGGCCAGGCCAGCGCGAGCGCGATCGGCAGCCGCATGTCCGGCGGGCTGGCCTGCGCGATGGTGGCGCCGTCGGCGAAGGTCACCATCGAGTGCACGATCGACTGCGGGTGCACGACGACGTCGACGTCGGCGTAGGGGACGTCGAAGAGCAGGTGCGCCTCGATCAGCTCGAGGCCCTTGTTGACCAGCGTCGCGGAGTTGATCGTGACGACCGGCCCCATGTTCCACGTCGGGTGGGCCAGCGCCTGCTCCACGGTGACGCCGTCGAGCTCGGCGGCGCTGCGGCCGCGGAACGGCCCGCCGCTGGCGGTGAGCACCAGCCGGGCGACCTCGCTGCGGGCGCCGCCGCGCAGGCACTGCGCCAGCGCCGAGTGCTCGGAGTCCACCGGCACCAGCTGGCCCGGCGCCGCGGCCGCGGTCACCAGCGCCCCGCCGGCCACCAGCGACTCCTTGTTGGCCAGCGCGACGGTCCGCCCGGCGGCGAGCGCGGCGAGGGTGGGACCCAGGCCGATGGAGCCGGTGATCCCGTTGAGGACGACGTCGGCGGGCCGGGCGGCGAGCTCCTCGGCCGCGCGCGGTCCGGCGAGGATCTCGGGGAGGGCGAACCGGCCGGTCGACCAGCCGCGCTGGGAGGCGGCGGCGTAGAAGGCCAGCTGGAGGTCCTGGGCGGCGGTGGCCCGCGCGACCGCGACCGTGCGGACGCCGAGGGTGAGGGCCTGCTCGGCCAGCAGTCCGACGTCCCCGCCCCCGGCGGCCAGCCCGGTGATCCGCAGCCGGTCGGGGTTCTGCTCGGCCACGGCGATCGCCTGCCGGCCGATCGAGCCGGTGGACCCGAGCACGGTCACCTCGCGCAGGTCGCTCACAGGTGCATCCTCCCCGAGGTCGGCGCGCCGCCCTCCCTCGGGCGGTGCGCGGGAGACCCTCCTGCCAGAATGGGCCCGTGAGCGAGCAGACCCACCGCGAGCGCATCGCGACGGACCACCCCGCGACCGAGCGGGTCAACCAGCCCGGGCGCGAGGAGGCGGTCGTCCGCCACGACGCACACGCGGTCGAGCACGAGCGGCCGGAGGAGTGGGGCTGGCACGGCGAGACCGGCCGCGCCGGCCGGATCGCCTCGTGGGTCGCGATCCTGTTCCTGGCGGCCTACCTGATCGGCAACCACGAGGGCCGGATGGAGGACTACTGGCTCGTCGCGCTGGTCGCGATCATGATCATCATCAAGGTGATGGACTACTTCCGCCGGAAGAACGCCTGGCGCAGCCAGTAGGGGGAACCCGTCCTTCTCACGCCTCGCGCGGTCGGCGCGAGCCTCGAGCCGACTCAGGAGACGGTGACGCCGATCGCCACGCCGATCGCGTAGGTGATCCCGGCGGCCAGCGCCCCGAAGAGGAACTGGCGCGCGGCGGCGGACCACCACGGCCGCGGGGTGAAGCGGGAGGACAGGGCCCCGGCGGAGGCCAGCCCGATCCCGCCGCACAGCAGCGCCACCCACAGCAGCGAGGCGCCGAACAGGTACGGCAGCAGCGGCACCGCTGCGCCGGTCGCGAAGGTGAGGAACGACGAGACCGCCGCCGTCCTCGGCGAGGGCTTCTCCTCGGGGTTGAGCCCGATCTCGGCGACGACGTGCAACCGCAGCGCGACGTCGGGGTCCCGGTGCAGTTGGACGGCGACACGCTGCGCGAGGTCGGCGTCGACGCCGCGCACCCGCAGCATCTGCACGAGCTCGGCCAGTTCCCCACGGGGGTTGCGCTCCATCTCGCGGCGCTCCTTGGCGACCTCGAGGTCGAGCTGCTCGTTCTGCGTCTTCACGGAGGTGTACTCGCCCAGCGCCATGGAGATGGCGCCGGCCACCAGGCTGGCCGTCCCGGCGAGCACGATGGCCCGCGGTGCCGCCCCGCCGCCGCCGACGCCGGCGACGAGCGCGGTGTTGGTCACCAGCCCGTCCATGGCGCCGAAGACGGCCGCCCGCAGCCAGCCGCCGGAGACGTCGGCGTGGATGTGCTCGTGGGCCTCCGCCGACGGCGCCGTCGGCTCGGCCCGGTCGCTCACTCGTCCGCCTCGTCCGCCTCGGCGCCCAGCTCGACCGGCGGCTCCAGCGACGGCTGCGGCACCGCGACACTCGGGACGCCGAGAAGGACCCCGTTCTCCTCATCCCTCGCACGCTCGGGACGGGGCCTCAGATCCGCCGCGGCCAGCTGGCCGCAGGCGCCGTCGATGTCCTGCCCGCGGGTGTCGCGGACCGTCGTCGGCACGCCGGCGGCACGCAGCCGCCGGACGAACTCCCGCTGCGCCGGCAGGGGGCTCGCGTCCCACGGGCTGCCCGGCGTCGGGTTGAGCGGGATGAGGTTGACGTGCGCGCGGCGCCCGGCGAGCAGCCGGCCGAGCAGGTCGGCCCGCTCCGGCTGGTCGTTGACGTCGCGGATGAGGGCGTACTCGACCGAGTACCGGCGGCCGGTGCGCTCGGCGTAGGCGTCGGCGGCGGCGACGACCTCCTGGACCTTCCAGCGGGTGTTGATCGGCACGAGGGTGTCGCGCAGCTCGTCGTCCGGTGCGTGCAGGCTGACCGCCAGGGTGACGTGCAGGCCCTCCTCGGTGAGCCGCCGGATCGCCGGGACGACGCCCACGGTCGAGACGGTCACCGAGCGCTGCGAGAGCCCCAGCCCGTGCGGCGCCGGCGTCACCAGGGCGTCGACGGTCTTGCGCACCCGCGCGTAGTTGGCCAGCGGCTCCCCCATGCCCATGAAGACGACGTTGGACAGCCGCCCGGGCCCGCCGGGGACCTCCCCGCTCGCCATCGCCGCGGCGGCCGCGACGGCCTGGCCGATGATCTCGGCGGCGGACAGGTTGCGGGTGAGCCCGCTCTGACCGGTCGCGCAGAAGGGGCAGGCCATGCCGCAGCCGGCCTGGCTGGAGATGCAGACGGTGGCGCGGTCCGGGTAGCGCATGAGCACGCTCTCGACCAGCGCGCCGTCGTGCAGCCGCCACAGCGTCTTGCGGGTGCGCCCGCCGTCGGCGGACTGGTGGCGCACCGGCGTGAGCAGCCCCGGCAGCAGCGCGCCGGTGAGCGACTCGCGGACGGCGGCGGGCAGGTCAGTCATCTGCGCCGGGTCGGTGACGCCCCGGTAGAAGTGCCGGGACAGCTGGTCGGCGCGGAAGGCCGGCTGGCCGAGCTCGGTCACCGCCGCGCGCGCCTCCTCGCGGGTGAGGTCGGCGAGGTGGCGGGGCGGCTTGCCCCGGCGGGGGGCGTCGAAGACCAGGGGCAGGGCAGTCATGGCGTCCTCCATGGTCCCACTAGCGTCGGCCGGGTGACCGAGGCCGAGAGGGAACTCACCCCCGTCGACGGCGTGGGGGTCGGCCCGTGGGAGGGGCCCTGGCCCGAGGACCCGCGCTACGACCCCGAGCTGCTGGCCGGCGGCGACCGCCGCAACGTCGTCGACCGGTACCGGTACTGGACCGTCGAGGCGATCGTCGCCGACCTCGACCAGCGCCGGCACCCCTTCCACGTGGCCATCGAGAACTGGAAGCACGACCTCAACATCGGGACCGTCGTCCGGACGGCGAACGCCTTCCTCGCCGAGGCCGTGCACGTGGTCGGACGGCGTCGCTGGAACCGGCGGGGGGCGATGGTGACCGACCGCTACCAGCACGTGCGGCACCACCCCGACGTGACAGCGCTCGCCACGTGGGCGCGGGCGGAGGGGCTGCCGCTGTTGGCCGTCGACAACCTGCCCGGGGCGCGGCCGCTGGAGACCGAGCCGCTCCCCCGCGCCTGCGTCCTGCTCTTCGGCCAGGAGGGCAGCGGGCTGACCGACGAGGCGCGCGCGGCCGCGGACGGGGTGCTGTCGATCGCGCAGTTCGGCTCCACCCGCTCGATCAACGCCGGCGTCGCCGCCGGGATCGCGATGCACGCCTGGATCCGGCTGCACGCGATGACATCGTCATCCTCCGGATGACACCGCGGCCGGGTGCCGTCCCCGGCCGCCGCTGAGCCCACCCGGCCGCTCGTCGGGGGCCCTCCGGGCCCACTCCTCCCGCCCACCTGCCACCTCGTCTCGTGCCGCACCGGCGCTGTCGTGCCAGGCTCCGGCCATGAGCCGTCTCGCGGAGGTCGACCTCGACGCCCGTCTGTCCAAGGGCGACGCCAAGGAGCAGCTCGCCCAGGCCCAGCGGCGGCTGGTGCACCTGCGCCTGCTGCTCGGCGGGCAGATCGGCATGGGCGACCTCGGCCCCCCGCTGTGCGTGCTCTTCGAGGGGTGGGACGCCTCGGGCAAGGGCGGCGCGATCAAGCGCCTGGTGGAGCCGCTCGACCCCCGGCACGTCCGGGTGGCGCAGTTCGCCGCGCCCAGCCACGACGAGAAGCGGCACCACTTCCTGTGGCGGTTCTGGCCGGTGCTGCCCGGCTGGGGCGGCATGGCCGTCCTGGACCGCACCTGGTACGGCCGCGTCCTCGTCGAACGGGTGGAGGGGTTCGCCACCGAGGAGCAGTGGCGCCGGGCCTACGCCGAGATCGTCGACCTGGAGACCACGCTGGCCGCCGAGGGGATGGTCCTGGTCAAGTTCTGGATGCACGTCTCCCCCGACGAGCAGCTGCGCCGCTTCGAGTCCCGCCGCGACGACCCCTACCGCGCCTGGAAGCTCACCGACGAGGACTGGCGCAACCGCGAGAAGCGGCCGGCCTACGAGGCCGCCGTCGAGGAGATGCTCCAGCGCACCGACCACCCCGGCGGCCCGTGGCACGTCGTCCCCGCCGACGACAAGCGCACTGCCCGGGTCGCGGTGGTCCGCACCGTGTGCGAGGCGGTCGAGGCGGCACTGGCCGAGCACGGCATCGACCCCGACCCGCCGCTCGACGGTCCCGGCTGGTGACCGTCCTCCTCCACCTGACCGAGGCCGCGGCGTGGCGTGCCGCCCTGGACGCCGGTGCCCTGCGCCCGCCGTCGCTGGCCGACGCCGGCTGCGTCCACCTGTCGACTCCCGAGCAGGTGCACCTGCCCGCGCAGCGGCTGTTCCCGGGCCGCCGCGACCTGGTGCTGCTCGCCGTCGACCCCGCGCGCCTGGCCGACCCCCTGCGCTGGGAACCGGGGCACCCCGAGGACCCGCCCGGCACGCGCTTCCCCCACCTCTACGGACCCCTGCCGACGTCGGCCGTGGTGGCGGTCGTGCCGTGGCGGCCGCCGGCCGAGCCGGTGTTGCCGACGCCGGACGACGCGCTCGGCCGCGCCGTGGCGCTGCAGACCTCCCTGGCGGTCCGCCGGGCTCCCGAGGTGCGCGACGTGCCCGGCGGGGTGCTGGTGGCCGATCCGCGCTATCCCCACTCCCGCGACGACAACACCCTGCTCCTGACCGCGCCGGTGGACGCCGCGGCCGTCGAGCGGGCGGCCTTCGAGTCCGGGTTGCCCATCCCCGCCGCCGTCCTGCGCTGGCCCGACGCGGGGAGCGTCGCCGCCGAGCTGGCCGGCCGCGGCTGGGAGGTCTCCGAGCTGCTGGTCATGGGCCGCCCGGCCGCCCCCCTGGACGGTGGCGCCCGGGCCGAGGTGGTGGACCAGCGGGAGCTGCACGAGCTCTGGGACCGGTCCTGGCGACGCGACCTGCCCGCCCTGCCGGAGCTCGACGAGGTCGTCGCCCAGCTCGTCGGGCGTGAGCACCGCACCGGGGCGGTGGTGGCGGTGACCGACGTCGCGGTCCGCGAGGAGGGACACCTGGTGGCCGCCGGTCAGTTGCGGGTCGACGGCGCGACGGCCGCGATCGAGTCGGTGATGACCGAGCCGCACGCCCGCGGCCGCGGGTACGGCGACGCCGTCCTGGCCCGGCTGGTCACGCTGGCCGCCGAGGCCGGCTGCGACCTCGTCGTCCTGGAGGCGCACGCCGGGGACTGGCCGCGGCACTGGTACGCCCGCCGCGGGTTCGCCGTGCTCGGGTCCACCTGGGACGTCGGCCGCGGCGGCTGAGCGCGGGCTCAGACGGGGGCGACCCAGGACAGCAGCAGGTAGGCGACCGCGGCCGAGGGCAGCAGGGAGTCCAGCCGGTCCATGATGCCGCCGTGGCCGGGCAGCAGCGTGCCCATGTCCTTGATGCCGAGGTCCCGCTTGATCAGCGACTCCCCCAGGTCGCCGACCGTGGCCGTGACCGCCAATGCCGCGCCGAACAGCACGCCGCCCCACCAGGGGCCGTCGAGGGCCAGGGTGACGATCGGCGTCGCGATCACCACGCAGGCGAGGATCGACCCCGCCATCCCCTCCCAGGACTTCTTCGGGCTGACCGACGGCGCCATGGGGTGCTTGCCGATCAGCACCCCGGCCGCGAAGCCGCCGACGTCGTTGCCGACCACTGTGGCGATGAACGCCAGCACCCGCGCCACGCCGTCGTCGGGCACGAGCAGCAGGACGGCGAACCCGGCCAGCAGCGGCACGTAGGCGGCGACCAGGACGCCGGCGGAGGCGTCCCGGAGGTAGCCCTCGGGGCCGTCGCCGAGCCGCCACAGCAGGACGGCGAGGACGGTCAGCAGGAACCCGACGACCAGCCCCGCCGCGCCGCGGGTCCACGCCAGCCCCAGCATCGCCACCGCGCCGACGACCACGGGGGGCAGCGGCGCGCGGGCCCCGCCGGCCTCCACGGCGCGGGTGAGCTCGACGATCCCGACCAGGATCGCCGCGACGAGGACCAGCAGGAACGCCGGTCGGTAGACCAGCAGCGAGCCGACGATGACCGCGCCGAGCCCGACGCCGACGCCGACGGCGGCCACCATGTCCCGGCCGGCCCGGCCCTGCTTCCGCGCCGGGGCGGCGGGAGCGTCGGGGTCCGGTGCGTCAGGGGCCGGCGCGCCGGGGTCCGGAGCCGGACCCGGGGCGCCCGCCGCCGGGGCCTCTACGGTCGCCGGCTCGGCGACCGGCACCTGCGCCGTCCGCCTCTCGCGGGCCGGGCGAGGCTGCGGCGGCGCGGGCGGGGTGGGGCGCGGGCCGGCGACGGGGATCGGCCCGGTGTCGGGGTCGGGTGTCATGAGCGGGAGGACCCGGGCGAGCTCAGACCTCGAGCAGCTCGCCCTCCTTGTGCTTGACCGCCTCGTCGATCGAGTGCACGTGCTTGGCGGTGAGGTCGTCGAGCTCCTTCTCCGCGCGGCGCACCTCGTCCTCGCCCGCCTCGCCGTCCTTGGCGATGCGGTCGAGCTCCTCCTTGCTGCGTCGCCGGATGTTGCGGATGGCGACCTTCGCGTCCTCACCCTTGGACCGGGCCATCTTGACCAGGTCGCGGCGGCGCTCCTCGGTCAGCTGCGGGAAGACCACGCGGATGATCTGGCCGTCGTTGGTCGGGTTGACGCCCAGGTCGCTGTCGCGGATGGCCTTCTCGATGGCCGACAGCTGCCCGTTGTCGTAGGGCTTGATGACCGCCATCCGCGCCTCGGGCACGGTGATCGACGACATCTGCGGCACCGGGGTCGGCGCGCCGTAGTAGTCGACCAGGATCTTGTTGAACATCGCCGGCGCGGCCCGTCCGGTGCGCACCGAGCCGAGGTCCTCCCGCGCGACCGACAGGGCCTTGTCCATCCGCTCCTCGGCATCGAGCAGGGTGTCGTCGATCACGGGTCTCTCCTCCTGGGGCGGCGTGTGCTGCATCGCCGGTGTCACGGGGGTCTGCTGGCTGGGTGTGCGCCGGTCAGGCCGGGTCGCTGATCAGCGTCCCGATCTTCTCACCTGCGACGGCACGGGCGATGTTGCCGTCACGCAGCAGGTTGAAGACGACGATCGGCATGCGGTTGTCCATGCACAGGCTGATCGCGGTCGCGTCGGCCACCTTCAGCTGCTTGGCCAGCACCGTCGCGTAGTCGAGGTGGTGGTACATGACCGCCTCGGGGTTGGTGCGCGGGTCGTCGTCGTAGACGCCGTCCACCCCGTTCTTGGCCATCAGCAGCACCTGGCAGCCGATCTCGAGCGCCCGCTGCGCGGCCACCGTGTCGGTCGAGAAGTACGGCATGCCGGCCCCGGCGCCGAAGATGACCAGCCGGCCCTTCTCCAGGTGGCGGACCGCCTTGCGGGGGATGTAGGGCTCGGCGACCTGTCCCATGGTGATCGCGGTCTGGACCCGCGTCTCCAGGCCCACCTGCTCGCAGAAGGCCTGCAGCGCCAGGCAGTTCATGACGGTGCCGAGCATGCCCATGTAGTCGGCGTGCCGGCGGTCCATGCCCGCCTGCGACAGCTCGGCGCCGCGGAAGAAGTTGCCGCCGCCCATGACGACGGCCACCTGGGTGCCGCCGTGGACGACCTTGGCGAGCTGCTCGGCGATGCTCTGCACGGTGGCCGAGTCGACGCCCACCTTGCCGTTGCCCATGGCCTCGCCGGAGAGCTTCAGCAGGACCCGCTTGTAGCCCGTGTCGTCGGCGGGCTCGAAGGCGGAGGGGGCGGACAGCGGCACGGTGTCGTTCGGCGCGGCGGTGTCGGTCAACGGTTCATCCCTCGCTCGGCGGCGTTCCCCTGATCCTGCCGCATCGGCTCAGCGGCTCTCTCTCGGGCAGGGGTACCCACGGTGCCACCCCGGACAGACCACTGGCCCCGTCCCGGGGTCGGGACGGGGCCAGTGGGAGAGGACGCTCCTGCCCTCCGCCGCTCGCGTGCTCGCGGCGGGACCCTGCAGGAGGGCCGGCTAGGCCTGGCCGACCTCGAAGCGGGCGAACCGCTCAACGGTCAGGTCGGCCTCGTCGAGGATCTGCTTCACCGTGCGCTTGGGCTCGGTGATCGACGGCTGCTCGAGCAGGACGAAGTCCTTGTAGAAGGCGTTGACGCGGCCCTCGACGATCTTGACGATCGCCTGCTCCGGCTTGCCCTCCTCCTTGGCGGTCTGCTCGGCCACGCGGCGCTCGGTCTCGACCGTCTCGGCGGGGACCTCGTCGCGGGACAGGAAGCGCGGGCGCGCGGCGGCGATGTGCATCGCCAGGCTGCGGGCGGCGTCCTCGCTGCCACCGGAGTACTGCACGGCGACACCGATGGCCGGCGGCAGGTCGGTGGCCCGCTTGTGCAGGTAGGTGGAGGTGGTGCCCTCGAAGACGGCGAACCGGCTCAGGACGAGCTTCTCGCCGATGCGGGCGGACTCGCCCTCGACGAGCGCGGCGACGGTCTGGCCGTCGACCTCGGTGGCCAGCAGCGCCTCGACGTCGGCCGGCTTGTGCTCCAGGACGATGTCCAGCAGCCGCTCGGCGAGCTTGACGAAGTCGGCGTTCTTGGCGACGAAGTCGGTCTCGCAGTCGAGCTCGAGCAGCGCGCCGTCCTTGCTGACGACGACACCGTTGGTCGTCGAGCGCTCGAGGCGCTTGCCGACGTCCTTGGCGCCCTTGATGCGGAGGAGCTCGACGGCCTTGTCGTAGTCGCCCTCGGCCTCGGTCAGCGCCTTCTTGCAGTCCATCATCCCGGCGCCGGTCGCGTCGCGGAGACGCTTGACGTCGGCAGCGGTGAAGTCAGCCATGTCACTTCCCTCTGGGGTCTGGGTGGCGGTGGTGCGGAGAGTCAGTGAGGTGCCGGACGGCAGGCCCCGTCCCGGGTCTCACCCCGAGCGTGCGAGAGGTGAGGGACGGGTCCTTCCTCAGCCGTTCTGGGCGCCCTGCGTGCCGGTGGCGGTGTCGCCGGTGGCGGGCACGCCCTCGACCGGGGCGACGTCGCCGGCGGTGACCGTGGGCGCGGCGGCCGGGGTCTCGGGCAGCTCGGTGGCCGCGGCCTCACCCTGCTGGCCGGTGAGCAGCTCGCGCTCCCAGTCGGCCAGCGGCTCGTCGCCGCCGATGACCTGCTCGCCGCCGTCCGCACGACCGGCGTTGGCCTGCGCGGCCGAGCGGGCCATGAGGCCCTCGGCGACGGCGTCGGCGACGACGCGGGTCAGCACGGTGATGCTGCGGATGGCGTCGTCGTTGCCCGGGATCTTGTAGTCGACCTCGTCGGGGTCGCAGTTGGTGTCGAGGATCGCGACGACCGGGATGTTGAGCT
Organism: Geodermatophilus sp. SYSU D00703; assembly: GCF_054050155.1. Classification (NCBI taxonomy): domain Bacteria; kingdom Bacillati; phylum Actinomycetota; class Actinomycetes; order Geodermatophilales; family Geodermatophilaceae; genus Geodermatophilus; species Geodermatophilus sp. SYSU D00703. The sequence goes on from NZ_JBJGYU010000014.1 coordinate 39,610, forward strand.
TGCGGGCCTCGCCGACGGCGATGTGCTCCTTCTTGGTGTCCACGATCCAGATGGCGCTGGGCACCTTCTGCATGTCGCGGATACCGCCGAGGCTGCGCTCCAGCTTGGCCTTCTCGCGGGTCAGGCCCAGCTGCTCCTTCTTGGACAGGCCGGCCATCACGCCGGTCTGCTCCATGTCCTCGAGCTCCTTGAGGCGCTGCAGCCGCTTGTGGACGGTCGAGAAGTTGGTGAGCATGCCGCCCAGCCAGCGCTGGTTGACGTAGGGCATGCCGACGCGCCGCGCCTGCTCGGCGACGACCTCCTGCGCCTGGCGCTTGGTGCCGACGAACAGGATCGTCCCGCCGTGCGCGACCGTCTGCTTGACGAACTCGTAGGCGTTGTCGATGTACCCGAGCGTCTGCTGCAGGTCGATGATGTAGATGCCGTTGCGCTCGGTGAAGATGAACCGCTTCATCTTCGGGTTCCAGCGACGGGTCTGGTGCCCGAAGTGGACGCCGCTGTCGAGCAGCTGCTTCATGCTGACGACTGCCATGGCCGCAGCCCTTCTGTCGCGCGCGGTCGCCCGGCGGCCGCGCTCCTCGGTTGTCGCGGGCACCGGGTGGTGCGCCGCCCTGGCGTCCACGGGCGCCACACCACCCCGCGGGGACTCCCACGGGGACCGAGGTGGCGACCGACCCACTGGCTGCAGCGGGTGCGAGGACGCGCGAAGTCGACCCGCGTCGAGGCGGATCGCGCCCCACAGCATACGCCTCGCGCGGAGGCGCCTTCCCCAGCAGCCGGGACCGTCCACAGCCCGCCGTCGCACCGCCCGTGCGCGCCGCTCCGGGCGCAGGCTCCCGCCGTGCGCCGCCTCGCCCTCCTGCTGCTCGCCGTGGCCCTCGTGGTCGGCCCCGCTCCCGCCCTCGCCGAGCCGTCGCCTCCTCCGTCCCCCGCGCTGTGGGTGCGGCCCCTCGACGGCGCGGCAACGCGGCCGTTCGAGCCGCCGCCGGGCCCGTACGCCGCCGGTCACCGGGGCGTGGACCTCGCCGGGGGGTCGGGCTCGGTCGTCCTGGCCGCCGGGGACGGCGTCGTGGCGTTCGCCGGGGTGGTCGCCGGCCGGCCGGTGGTGAGCGTCGACCACCCCGGCGGCCTGCGGACGACGTACGAGCCGGTCGCGGCGACCGTCGGCGCGGGCCAGGCGGTGGCCCGGGGCTCGCCGCTGGGCACGCTGGCCGCGGGGCACGCCGGCTGCCCGGTCGCCGCGTGCCTGCACTGGGGGCTGCGCCGCGGCGAGACCTACCTGGACCCGATGGGGCTGCTGGAGCCGCCGGAGGTGCGGCTGCTGCCGCTCGGGTGACCGGCCGCGGTCACGGGGCCGGGTTGCTGCCGTCGCGCCGCGGCCGGTCGGCCTCCGGCTGCGGGACGGCGCAGGCCGCGGTGCCGCCCGGCAGCCGCATGCGGTTGGCCGCGACCAGCCGGTAGACGCCCCGGGCCAGCCAGGACAGCGGGGGCACGCGCAGGGCGACCCCGATCAGGGCCCACGGTCCGCCGGCCGCCCGGAGGGCCTCGGCCACGGCACGGGCACCCCCGGACACCCGGCCGGACCGGGACACCCAGAGGACCTCGCGCCGCGCACGCGCCGGGGTGACGCCGATCGCCGCCAGGTCCGTGGTCTGCCACGGGGTCACCGCGGCGTCCCGCGGCAGGAGGCGGCGGGCCACCTCGGCGGCGCGGGTGCAGAAGCCGCAGTCGCCGTCGTAGACGAGGGCCGGCGCGGGCACGGGGTGCGTCAGGCCATCACTGCGGCGCGACTCCATGCCCTGGGAAGCTCCTCGCTGCGATGCTCCCCGGGCCGTCGTCACGCGACTGCCATGACGTGGCTCCGCGCCCGGGTCCGCTCCTCGCTCGTTCCTCGCTGCGATGCTCCCCGGGCTGGCGTCACGCGATGTCGGCGAGCTTGGTCCGCAGGTGCAGCACCGCCTTCGTGTGCAGCTGGCAGATGCGGCTCTCGGTGACCCCGAGCACGCGGCCGATGTCGGCCAGGGTCAGGCCCTCGAAGTAGTACAGGCTGACCACGACCTTCTCCCGCTCGGGCAGCTGCTCCACGGCCCGCGCGAGGAGCTGGCGGGCCTCGCCGTGCTCGGCCATCGCCTGCGGGTCCAGGGCGCTGGGGTCCTGCAGCGTGTCGACCAGCCGCGGCGCGCCGCCCTCGTCGTCCGAGAGCAGCTCGTCGAGGGCCACGACGTTGACCAGGGAGAGCTGGCCGAGGAACTTGCGGACCTCCTCGACGTCCATGTCCATCTCGGCGGCCACCTCCTCGTCGGTGGGGCTGCGCCGCAGGCGGCTCTCCAGCGTCGCGACGGTGCGCTCGAACTGGCGGGCCTTCATCCGCACCGACCGCGGGATCCAGTCGGTGCTGCGCAGCTCGTCGATGATCGCGCCGCGGATGCGCGCCATCGCGTAGCTCTCGAACTTCACCTCGCGGGAGGGCTGGTAGCGGGTGATCGCATCGATCAGACCGAAGGTGCCGTAGGAGACGAGGTCGGCCTGTTCGACGTGCGCGGGCAGGCCGCTGCCCACCCGCCCGGCGACGTACTTCACCAGCGGTGCGTAGTGCAGGATCAGCCGGTCCCGGAGGGCGGGGTCGCGATCGGTGACGTAGGTGACCCACAGCTCGGCCAGCGCGGCGTCGGCGTCGTCGTGGGCCCCGTCGAGCCGGTGGATGGTGGCCTCGGGCACGGTCTGCGCTCCCGATGGTTCGGAGGCCGGCCAGGGCCGCCTCGGGGTGGGCAGGGTGGGCGATTCGATCGCGGGCACGACAACTGTGTCAGACACGTCGGGGACTCCCGTCAGGCGCGCGGATGGGCCTGGGCGTGGACCGCCCGCAGCCGCTCGACCGTCACGTGGGTGTAGATCTGGGTGGTGGCGAGGCTGGCGTGGCCCAGCAGCTCCTGAACGGAGCGCAGGTCGGCCCCGCCCTCGAGCACGTGGGTGGCCGCGGAGTGCCGCAGGCCGTGCGGGCCGACGTCGGGGGCCCCGGGCGCCGCGGCCACGGCCGCGTGGACGGTGCGGCGCACCTCGCGGGGGTCCAGCCGTCGTCCGCGCCGCCCCAGCAGGAGCGCCGGGCCGGAGTCGGCCGTCGCCAGGGCGGGCCGACCGCGGGTCAGCCAGGCGTCCAGAGCGCGCTCGGCCGGGACGCCGTAGGGGACGCTGCGCTCCTTGCGGCCCTTGCCGAGGACCCGCAGGAGCCGGCGGCCGCGGTCGACGTCGTCCACGTCGAGGCCCACGAGCTCGCTGACCCGGATGCCGCTGGCGTAGAGCAGTTCGAGGGCGACGGCGTCGCGCAGCCCGATCGGCTCCTCCGCGCCGGCGGCCGACTCCACGACGGTCCGCGCCTGGTCCGGCGCGAGTACGTCGGGGAGGACGCGGTGCGCCTTCGGGCTGACCAGCCGCTGGCCGACGTCCTCGGCGGTCAGGCCGGCCCGCCGCAGCCAGCCGGTGAACGACCGCGCCGCCGCGGCCCGCCGCGCGGTGGTGGCCCGACCGGCGCCGCGGGTGCGGCCCTGCGCCAGCCAGCTGCGCAGCGCGGCCAGGTCGAGGTCGTCGACGCGGGTGCCGCCGCGCCGGGTGAGGTGGTCGAGCAGCCAGACGGCGTCCCCGACGTACCCGCGGACGGTGTGCTCGGACAGGTCCCGTTGAGTGCGCAGGTGGTCCTCGTACCCGGCCAGCGCCTCGGCCAGCTGCCGCGGCAGCGCAGCGCGCGCGTCGGCGGTCCGGGCGGTCACCCCGGAACGGTCCGACGGCGCCCGCCGCCGGTCAAGCAGCCGCGCCGACCCCTGGACCCGCCAGTTCCGTTCCTCCCCGCTGGCACCGGGCTCCCCGCCCGTCCCTCACCGCGCACCGCGCTCCGGCCGGTCCGGCGGCTTGAGCCGCCACCCTGCGCCGGTCCGCTCCACCAGGTCCGCGAGCTCCAGCGCCGGCAGCACGCGCAGCACGTCGAGCACGTCGCAGCCGGCGGTCGCGGCCAGCCGCTCGGGGCTGACCCCGGCGCGCACCGGGCAGGCGTCCAGGACCCGGACGGCGACGTCCGACAGCCCGTCCCGCGGTCCGGTCGGCCGCACCGGCGGGTCGGCGAGGTCCTCCCCCAGCCGGCCGACCTCCTCGAGCACGTGCGCCGCGTTGGCGACGAGCGCCGCGCCCAGCTCCGCGTCGCGCAGCAGTTCATGGCAGCCGACCGACATGGCGGAGGTCACCGGGCCGGGCACCACGAGCACCCGCCGGCCGAGCCGGCCCGCCCGGCGCGCGGTCGCCTGGGCCCCGGATCGGGCGGCGGCCTCCACGACGACGGTGCCGCACGTCAGCGCGGCGATGAGCCGGTTGCGGACCAGGAAGCGGTGCTTGTGCGGCGCGGCTCCGGGTGGCCACTCGCTGACCAGCAACCCCTCCTCGGCGATGCGGTGGAACAGTGCTCCGTGCGCCGCCGGGTAGGCCCGGTCGACCCCGCACGCCAGGACCGCGATGGTCGGCGCCTGCGCGGCGAGAGCGCCCCGGTGCGCGGCCGCGTCGATCACGAAGGCCCCGCCGGAGACGACCGTCCAGCCCCGCTCCCCCAGCTGGTGCCCGAGCTCTCCGGCCACGTGCTCCCCGTAGGCGGTGGACGCGCGGGCGCCGACGACGGCGACCGACCGGTCGGCCAGCTCGGCGAGCCGCCCCGGGCCGCGCAGCCACAGGGCCAGCGGCGGCACGGGAGCGGTCGTGCGCGGCGACTGCTGGCGGGCGTCGTCCGGCTCCGCGCTCGTCGCGAGGGTCAGCGCGTGCAGCAGCAGGGCGGGCCACTCGTCGTCCTCGGGGACCACGAGCCGGGCACCGCAGCGCTCGGCCCGGGCCAGGTCGGCCAGCGAGGCGTCCTGCTCGGCCCGGGCGCCCACGAGGGCACGGACGGCGTCGGGTGCGCGACCGCTCCGCAACCGGCGCACGGCCTCCACGGGACCCAGGTCGTCGACGAAGCGCCAGAAGGAGACGCTCCCCGGCTCCGCCGCCCGGCTCAGCCACGCCCGGGCCCGGCGCACCGAGGGCGACGCGCCCCCGTCAACGCCGGCGGACGAGGCCAGGCCCTCCTCCATGTCCTCGTCGAGGCTGGGCACGGCGGTCATGCCGCCACCCGCTGCAGCCGCAGACCGAGAGCCTCGGCCACGTCGTCGGCCGCGGGCACCACCCGTCCGGCGAGGTCGGCGAGGGTCCAGGCCACCCGGAGGACGCGGTCGTAGCCGCGCACCGACAGAGCTCCGCGCTCGAGGGCCCGGTCGACGAGCCGCAGCGCCGGCCGGGGTGGTGACCAACGTTCCCGCAGCATCCGGCCGGGCACCTGGCTGTTGAGCGTGAGCTCCGTCCCGGCGAGCCGCTCGGCGGCCGCGCCGCGCGCCGCGAGCACCCGCTCGGCCACGGCCGCGGTCGACTCCGGCGCGGTGCCGACCTCCAGCCACGCCGCACGGGTGACCGCGGGCAGGTCGACGCGCAGGTCGATGCGGTCCAGCAGCGGACCGGACAACCGTGACTGGTAGCGCCGCCGCTCCAGGGCACTGCAGGTGCAGGCGGCCTCGCCCGCGGCGCTGGCGCAGGGACAGGGGTTGGCGGCCAGCACCAGCTGCGCCCGGCACGGGAAGGTCGACGCTCCGCTGGCCCGCGAGATCGTCACCTGCCCGCGCTCCAGCGGCTGGCGCAGCGTGTCCAGGACCGCGCGCGGGAACTCCGGGGCCTCGTCGAGGAAGAGCACCCCGCGGTGGGCCCGGCAGAGCGCTCCCGGACGGATCAGCCCGGACCCGCCGCCGACCAGCGCGGCCATCGTCGCCGAGTGGTGCGGCGCCTCGAACGTCGGGCGGGTCACCAGCGGCGCCCCGGGCGGCAGGGTGCCCGCCACGGAGTGGATCGCGGTCACCTCGAGGGCCGCCTGCTCGTCGAGCGGCGGCAGCAGCCCGGGCAGCCGCTCGGCGAGCATCGTCTTGCCGGCACCCGGAGGCCCGGTCAGGAACAGGTGGTGACCACCGGCGGCCGCCACCTCGACCGCGCGGCGCCCGACGGCCTGGCCGACGACGTCCCCCAGGTCCGGGCCCGGGGGCAGCGGCGGCAGCGGGCCGCGGGTGTACCGCGGCAGCACCGCCCGCCCCTGGAGGTGGGTGACGAGCTCGGCGAGGGTGCCGGCGGCGAGCACCTCGACGCCGTCGACCAGCGCGGCCTCCTCCGCGTTGCCTGCGGGGACCACGACCGTGCCGTGTCCGGCCCGGGCCGCGGCGAGCACGGCGGGCAGCACCCCGCGGACGGCGCGGACGGAGCCGTCCAGGCCCAGCTCCCCGACCAGCACCAGCCGGCCCACCGACTCCGCGGGGACGGCTCCGTCCGCGGCGAGCACCGCGGCGGCCAGCGCCAGGTCGAAGCCGCTCCCCTGCTTGGGCATCGACGCCGGGGACAGGCCGATGGTGATCCGGCGCAGCGGCCAGCGGCCACCGGCGTTGACCACGGCCGCCCGCACACGGTCCACGGACTGCCGGACGACCGCGTCGGGCAGTCCGACGAGCACCACCTGCGGGACCCCGGCCGACATGTCGACCTCGACGTCGACCATCGCGCCGTGCACCCCGGCCAGCCCGACCGACCAGGTGCGGGCGAGCGTCACGAGAACGCCGCCCGGAGGTGCGTGACCAACGCCGGTTGCGCGGGCCGGAGCAGCACCCCGACCACGTCGAACCGGAGCTCGGGAGCGTGCTCCTCGTGGGCGGCGAGCCACCGCTGGGCCAGCGTCCGCAGCCGGCGCTGCTTGCGCGCGTCGACCGCCTCCACGGGGTGGCCGAAGCCGACGGCGCGGCGGGTCTTCACCTCGCAGAAGACGAGCGCGTCGCCCTCGCGGGCGACGATGTCGAGCTCACCGTCGCGGCAGCGCCAGTTCCGGTCGAGGACCCGCAGGCCCCTGTCGGTGAGGTAGGCGGCGGCGATGCGCTCGCCGTGGATGCCGAGGTCCGATGTCCTGTGCACCCGGCGACCGTCGATCGCCCGCGGTCGCCCGCGCCATGCCCGGCAGCGGTCTGTGGACGGACGAGGGGCCTGTGGACGGCCAGGCCGTCGACGACGACGGGTGGGGGCAACCTGGGCGTCGTGGTGCGGGAGTCAGGTCAGCCGGGGGCCGTCGGGCAGCTCGAGGTCGGGCTTGTCCAGCTCCTCGACGTTGACGTCCTTGAAGGTCAGCACGCGCACGTTGCGCACGAACCGCGCCGGCCGATACATGTCCCACACCCAGGCGTCGGAGAGCTTGAGCTCGAAGTACACCTCTCCCCCGGCCTCCCGGACCTGCAGGTCGACGGAGTTGGCCAGGTAGAAGCGCCGCTCGGTCTCCACCACGTAGGTGAACTGCCGGACGATGTCCCGGTACTCGCGATAGAGCTGCAGCTCCATCTCGGTCTCGTACTTCTCCAGGTCCTCGGTGCTCATCGCGACTCTCCGGACACAGGGCGCATGGCCCCATCATCGACCATGGCGGCGGAGCCGGTCAGCTGGAGTACCCGCTCGGCGTGTGCATCGCGGGCGCGGGCGACGTTGACGAAGCGCATGCGGTGCTCCGGGCAGGGGCCGTGACGGTCGAGGGCGGCGCTGTGCGCGTCGGTGATGTAGCCCTTGTGGACGGCGAAGTCGTACTCCGGCCACCGCTCGTGCAGGTCGAGCATGATCCGGTCTCGGGTGACCTTGGCGAGCACGGACGCGGCGGCGACGCACGCCGCCACCCGGTCGCCCTTCCACACCGCCAGGGTGGGGCGGGCCAGGCCGGACACGGGGAACCCGTCGGTGAGGACGTAGTCCGCGCCTGGGTCGAGGGTCCACACCGCCCGGCGCAGGGCCTCGATGTTGGTCACGTGCATGCCCCGGGCGTCGAGGTCGGCCACCGGCATGACGACGACCGACCAGGCGACGGCGCGGTCGACGACCTCCTCGTAGACGCGCTCCCGCGCCGCGGCGGTCAGCAGCTTGGAGTCCGCCAGTCCGGGGACCCGGCCCCGGCGGCCGGCGGGGAGCACGCAGGCGGCGGCGACGAGGGGTCCGGCGCAGGCACCCCGGCCGGCCTCGTCGGCACCGGCGATCGCCTCGAACCCACGACGGCGCAGGGAGCGCTCCATGTCCCACAGCGCGTCGGGCCGCTCCTCGCCGGACGGCACCCGCCGGACGCGGGAAGCCGGCTCGACGGCGGCGGAGGTGGTACGGGGAGGCATCGCGGTCCGACAGTACGACGCGACGGTGACCGGATCACGACTCCCGGCGGCTCCGGCGGACGTCCGCACGCGGGGCGCCCGGCGGACGTCGGCACGCGGGGCGCCGGGGGCCGGAGAGGCCCGGACCCGGAACGCCAGGGGCCGGAAACGCCAGGGGCCGGTCCCCGGGATCAGAGGGGACCGGCCCGTGGACCGGCGGGCCGGCGACGGCCCGAGCGGTGGGCCGGCGAGCGGCCCGGTCGGCGCCCGGGCGGACCGCCGAGGAGGCGGACGGTCCGGACGGGCGCCCCGGGGGCCGGTGACGGCGGCGAGGCCACCGACGCCCCGGAGTACGGGAGGTCAGACCTCGGCGGAGGCGAGGCTGTGGGCGCCGCAGGTGCACCCACCGTTGCGCGAGGAGAGCACCAGGGAGACCGCGTGAGCCCGGTCGCGGGCGCCCAGCTTGCGCAGGATCGCCTTGACGTGGGACTTGACGGTGTCCTCGCTGATGAACAGGTTGCGGCCGATCTGCCGGTTGGACTGGCCCTGGATCAGCTCGTCGAGCACGTCGGACTCGCGCCGGGTCAGCGGCACCTCGGGCGTCAACGGCTTGGCCGTCGGGGTGGCCGAGGGCTCGACGCGGCGGATCTGGGGGTCGACCACGGTCCGGCCGGCGCGGGCGGCGAGGATCGCCCACCCGAGCAGCGTCGGCGACGTGTTGATCATGAGGTAGCCGCGGACGCCGGCGGCCAGCGCCTCGTTGACCACGGCCGGGTCCTCGGACGTGCCCAGGGCCACGATCGTCACGCGCGGGTACCGGCGGCGCAGGTCGCGGCAGGCGTTCAGCGTGGCGGCGCGGCCGGGGCCCAACTCGACGACGACGGCGTCCGGGCGGGCGGTCTCGACCAGGGTCAGCGCCCTGCGCAGTTCGCCGGGTGTCCCGACCGACTGCATGCCGGCGGTCTCGTTGATCATGCTCACCAGACCCCGCCGCAGGACGGGGGCATCGGCGAGGATGAGCACGCGGGTGACGCCGCGGGCGGCGCTCGCCATGGGTGCAGACACAGCAGACTCCGTTTCACGCATTCGGTGGCTTACACCATGTCCATCGGATGGGTGAGACGGTTGCTTGAACGTTTTTCGAGAAATTCTCGGAAGAATTCTCGGAGCCCCCACTCAGCCATTGTCGAGTCCCACGGGGAACACGGGAATGGGGACCGGTCCATTCGTGTCGACATGACGACGCCATTTCCGCCCGGATCCACCCGGAGACGACGAGACCCGCGCACGCCCTGGGCGTACGCGGGTCCGGTCGAGTTGCGGCGGTCAGGTCCGCCGGCGGTCGGGTGCTCTCCGTCGTCGTCGCCACGCGGTCAGGGGAACTGCGCCCACCAGGCCCAGCGCGTACGGGGCGGCCACGGCGGCGGCCCCGGACGTCGGCTCCCCGGCCGCCTCCACACCCTGGATGTCGGGCGAGTCCAGCAGGTCGAACCGGTCCAGCGGCCAGACGATGAGCGCGGCCTTGCCGATGACGTCGTCCACCGCGATGGTCCCGGAGTACTCGTCGCCCGCGTGGGAGCGCGAGTCCGCGGACGCCGACCGGTGGTCACCCATCACCCAGAGCCGGCCGTCCGGAACGGTGACGGGAGCGAAGGCCCGCGTCTCGAGCGGCGTGTTCTCATAGATGTAGGGCTCGTCGAGTGGCTCGCCGTCCACCGTGACGCGGCCCTCCGCGTCACAACAGGCCACGGTCTGGCCCTCGGTGGCGATCACCCGCTTGACGAAGTCGTCCTCGCTGGGCGGCGCGACGCCCACGGCGCGCCCCAGCCACAGCAGCGCCCCGGTGAACCAGTTGCTGGGCTCGGCGACGTCGACCTCGGGCGACCACGTGTCCGGCCCCCGGAAGACGACGATGTCGCCGGGCTCGGGCTCGCCGAACCAGTAGGGCACCTTGTTGACCAGGACGCGGTCGCCGGTGCAGCCCGGACAGCCGTGCAGCGTCCGCTCCATCGACCCGGAGGGGATGAAGAACGCCTGCACGAGGAAGGTCTTCACCAGGAGCGCGAGCACGAAGGCGACGACCAGGAGCACCGGGAGCTCACGCAACAGCGAGCCCTTCTTCTGCTCCTCCTTGCGCTCCCGGCGACGTTGGCGGCGCGAGACGGACCCGGTCGCGTGCGATCGCGGCTGCCCGGGAGAGGTGGCCGGTCGGGGCTCCTCGCCCTCCGGAACGACGTCGGCGGGCCTCCCGGGCCGGTCACTGGTCATCGGAGCCAGCGTACGGCCGTGGGAGACCCGCCGCGGTCAGGCCGGTCACCCGGCCGAGGGGGCGTGTCAGCGAGAGACGGTCTCGCGCTTCTCCTTGATCTTGGCGGCCTTGCCGCGGAGCTCGCGCAGGTAGTACAGCTTGGCGCGACGCACGTCACCGCGGGTCACGACCTCGATCTTCTCCACGACCGGGGTGTGCACGGGGAAGGTGCGCTCCACGCCGACACCGAAGCTGACCTTGCGGACGGTGAAGGTCTCGCGGATGCCCCCGCCCTGGCGGCGGATGACCACACCCTGGAAGACCTGGATGCGCGAGCGGTTGCCCTCGATGACGCGCACGTGCACCTTGACGGTGTCGCCCGGGCGGAACTCGGGGATGTCGTCGCGCAGCGAGTCGGCGTCGAGTACGTCCAGGGTGTTCATCGCGGCAGTCCTGTCCTAGCGGTTACGTCGTTCACGTGCGGACAGCGAGCGGCCCGGGCTGTCCGATCCGGGGAGCTGCACTCCGGGAGGAGCTCCCGTCGACGTGCCGACGGTCCGCAGCAGTCCTCTACTGTGCCACATCTTCAGCCGACGAAGCGCGGCGGCCCCGTCCACGGTCCCCGCAACAGCTCCGGCAGGAGGGTGGCGAGCTCCCGCGGGGCGAACTCCACGGCCTCCGCCGCGACCTCCTCGGCGCTCCACCAGCGGTGCGGCTCCTCGCCGAGGAGCTCCAGCTCGGTGCGCCCGCGCAGGTCGACCTCGTGGACGACGTCGCGCAGCACGAAGAAGGTCTCCCGGGAGTCGATAGGGACGCCGGCGAAGGGACCGACGTGTCGCCGGAACCACACCGGGCCCTCGAGCGCGGCGGGCGCCACGAGCAGCCCGATCTCCTCCGCCAGCTCGCGGGCGGCGGCGTCGCGCACGCTCTCCCCGGGCTCCACTCCCCCGCCTGGCGTGTACCAGAACAGCACGTCGCCGGGCGGTACCGCGGGGTCGGTCAGCCGCGCGCCGAGCAGCAGCACCCGCCCGGCGGGGTCCAGCACGACCACGCGCGCGGTCGGGCGCACCCACGCGCGCTCAGGCATCGCCGAGGACGGCCCGATCGGCAGGCGTCAGCGCGTCCTCCGGAAGGGACGCCAGCAGGTCGGGGCGGCGGTCCGCCGTCCGGCGCAGGGACTCCGCCCGGCGCCACCGGGCGATCGCGGCGTGGTCGCCGGACAACAGCACCGGCGGGACGTCGTGGCCGCGCCAGGACGCCGGCCGCGTGTAGGAGGGCCCCTCGAGCAGCCCGTCGGCGTGGGAGTCGAACTCGACCGACTCGCGGTTGCCGACCACGCCGGGCAGCAGCCGGGTGACCGCCTCGACCATCACCAGCACCGCGGACTCCCCGCCGGCGAGCACGTAGTCGCCGATGGAGACCTCCGACACCGGTCCCGCCCCGGCGGCCCAGTCGGCGACCCGCTGGTCGATGCCCTCGTAGCGGCCGCAGGCGAAGACCAGGCCCGGTTCCCGCGACCACTCCGCCGCCACCGCCTGGGTGAACGGGCGCCCGGCGGGCGTGGGCACGACGAGCCGCGTACCGGGCGGGCGGACGGCCTGCAGGGCGCGAGCCCACGGCTCCGGGCGCATGACCATGCCGGGCCCGCCGCCGTAGGGGGCGTCGTCGACGGTGCGGTGGACGTCGTCGGTCCACTGCCGCAGGTCGTGTACGCCGATGCTGACCAGGCCGCGCTCGGCGGCCTTGCCCAGCAGCGACTGGCGCAGCGGCGCCAGGTACTCGGGGAAGATCGTGACGACGTCGACGCGGAAGCCGGTACCCTCGCGCTCGTCGGGCCCGTGTCCGCTCACAGGTCCAGCAGCCCCTCGGGCGGGTCGACGACGACGAACCCGCCGAGGACGTCCACGGTGGGCACGATCGCCGCCACGAACGGGACCAGCAGCTCCCCGCCCTCGCTCCGGCGGACGACGAGCAGGTCGGCGCCCTCGTGGCGCACGGCCGCCACCTCGCCGAGGACGGTCTCGTCCGGCAGGCGGGCGGTGAGGCCGACCAGCTGGTGGTCGTAGAAGACGTCGGGGTCGTCGAGCTGCGGCAGGTCGGCGACCGGGACGTGCAGCTCGGTGTTGCGCAGCTCCTCGGCCGCCTCGCGACTGTCGACGCCGTCCAGCTGGAGCAGGAGCACGTCGCGGTGCCAGCGGCGAGCGGCGACGGTGAGCGGCCCGCGCGCGGCGGGCTCGGTGCGCAGGGCGGTGCCCGGGGCGAAGCGGAGGTCGGGGTCGTCGGTGCGGACCTCGACGGTCACCTCACCACGCACACCGTGGGGCCGGCCGATGCGGCCGACCACCACGGTGTCGGTGAGGTCGTTGGCGGCTGGGTCCATCGAAGAGCGAGCCCTCCGAGGGAGGGCTCAGCGCCCGTCGGTGTCGACGACGTCGACCCGCAGGCCCCGCCCGCCGACGCCGGTCATCACGGTGCGCAGCGCCTTGGCGGTGCGGCCGCCCCGGCCGATGACCTTGCCCAGGTCGTCGGGGTGCACCCGGACCTCGAGGGTCTTGCCGCGGCGACTGCTGAGCAGGTCGACCGTGACGTCCTCGGGGTGGTCGACGATGCCCTTGACCAGGTGCTCGAGCGCCTCTTCGAGCACGTCTTACTCGGCGGGCGTCTCGGCGGCGGCGTCCCCGGTGGTGGCCGCGGCGGCGTCGTCGGCCTTGGGGGCGGCCTTCTTCCTCGGGGTGGTGGCGCCGGCAGCCGGCTCCTCACCGGCGTTGCGGACGGCCTCCTCGTAGAGGGCCTTCTTGTCCGGCTTCGGGGCGGCGACCTTCATGGGCGGCGGGGCCGGCTCGCCCTTGAACTTCTGCCAGTCACCGGTCACCCGGAAGATGGCGGCGACGGCCTCGGTCGGCTGCGCGCCGACACCCAGCCAGTACTGCGCCCGCTCGGAGTCGACCTCGATGAAGGACGGGTCCTCCTTCGGGTGGTACTTGCCGATCGTCTCGATCGAGCGGCCGTCCCGCTTGGTGCGGGCGTCGGCGACGACGATCCGGTAGTACGGGGCGCGCATCTTGCCCAGGCGCATGAGCTTGATCTTGGTGGCCACGGTGGCTCGTGTTCTCCTCGAACGCTTTCGTCGGTTGCTCGCCGGACGGACGCGTGGGGTACGCCGGGGCGGAGCCAGGGACACGGCAGTCGGGGGTGAGAGGGCCGCCCGTCGCCGTGTTCGACCGACCATCATGCCAGATCCCGCAGGATGACCCCATGCCGAGGCGAGGCCTGCTGCACCACATCGAGCTCTGGGTCCCCGACCTGGCCCGCGCCCACCGCTCCTGGGGCTGGCTGCTGACCGCGCTCGGCGCGGAGCCGTACCAGTCCTGGTCCCACGGGCGGTCCTGGCGGTCGGGCGAGGTCTACGTCGTCGTCGAGCAGTCCCCCGCCATGGCCTGCGGCCGGCACGACCGGTGCGCCCCGGGCCTCAACCACCTGGCGTTCCACGCGGGCTCGCCCGCCGAGCTCGACCGCCTCGTCGCCGAGGCGCCGTCCCACGGCTGGCGGCTGCTCTTCCCCGACCGGCACCCGTTCGCCGGCGGCCCGGAGCACCGGGCCGCCTACCTCGAGGACGCCGACGGCTACGAGGTCGAACTCGTGGCCGATCCGGACCCCTGCTGAGCTACGTCCGGCCCCTCTGCACGGTCCGTCGCGAGCTTGCGAGCGGCGGGGGGCAGAGGGATCCGTCTCCCTTCACCCCCGGACGGCGGCCAGCACGCGCGCGGCGGCCTCGCCGACCGGCACCTGCTCGCGCTCGCCGGTCGCGCGGTCCCGCAGCTCGAGGACGCCGTCGGCCAGCCCGCGGCCGACCGTGACGATCGTCGGCATGCCCAGCAGCTCGGCGTCCTTGAACTTGACCCCCGGCGAGACCTTCGGCCGGTCGTCGTAGAGCACGGTCACCCCCGCGGCGACCAGCTCCTGGGCGAGGGTCTCGGCGGCCTCGAAGACCGCGGCGTCCTTGCCGGTGGCGACGACGTGCACGTCGGCCGGGGCGATCTCCCGCGGCCAGACCAGGCCGAGCTCGTCGTGGGTGGACTCGGCGATCGCCGCCACGGCCCGCGAGACGCCGATGCCGTAGGAGCCCATGGTCACCGTGACCAGCTTGCCGTTCTCGTCGAGGACCTTCAGCTCCAGGGCCTCGGCGTACTTGCGGCCCAGCTGGAAGATGTGGCCGATCTCCACGCCGCGGGCCAGCTCCAGCGGGCCGGAGCCGTCCGGGGCGAGGTCGCCGGGCAGCACCTCGGCCGCCTCGACGACGCCGTCCCAGCCGAAGTCGCGGCCGGCGACCAGGTCGAAGACGTGCTTGCCGGGTTCGTTGGCCCCGGTGATCCACCGGGTGCCGGGCACGACGCGCGGGTCGACCAGGTAGCGGATCTTCGAGTCGCTGCCGGCCCCGAGCACCTGCGGGCCGATGTAGCCCTTGACCAGCGCCGGGTGCCGGTCGAAGTCGGCGAAGGGCTCGACCTCGGCCGGCGCGACCTGCGCCTCCAGGCGCTTGAGGTCGACCTCGCGGTCGCCGGGGATGCCGATGACGAGCGGCTCGCGGCTGCCGTCGGGGTGGACGAGGAGCACGACGACGTTCTTCAGCGTCGACGCGGCGGTGTACCCGGCGCCCGGGAACAGCTGCTGGGCGACGGCTACGAGGGTCTCGATGGTCGGGGTGTCGGGGGTGTCCTCGACGTGCGCCTCGGGCAGTCCCTCGAGCGGGATCTCGTCCGGGACGACGGTGGTGACCGCCTCCACGTTCGCCGCGTAGCCGCCCGCTGAGCGGACGAAGGTGTCCTCGCCGACCTCGGTCGGGTGCAGGAACTCCTCGCTCTTCGACCCGCCCATGGCACCCGACATCGCCGAGACGATGACGTACTCCAGGCCCAGCCGATCGAAGATCCGGATGTAGGCGTCGCGGTGGGCGGCGTAGCTCTTGTCCAGGCCGGCGTCGTCGACGTCGAAGGAGTAGCTGTCCTTCATCGTGAACTCGCGGCCGCGCAGCAGGCCGGCCCGCGGCCGCGCCTCGTCCCGGTACTTGGTCTGGATCTGGTACAGCGACAGCGGGAGGTCCTTGTACGACGAGTACAGGTCCTTCACCAGGAGGGTGAACATCTCCTCGTGCGTGGGGCCCAGCAGGTGGTCCACGCCGCGGCGGTCCTTGAGCCGGAACAGGTTGTCGCCGTACTCGGTCCAGCGGCCGGTGGCCTCGTAGGGCTCGCGGGGCAGCAGCGCCGGGAAGTGCACCTCCTGCGCGCCCATCCGGTCCATCTCCTCGCGGATGACCCGCTCGACGTTTCGGAAGACCCGGTAGCCCAGCGGCAGCCAGGTGAACCCGCCCGGCGCGGCCCGCCGGATGTAGCCGGCCCGGACCAGCAGGCGGTGGCTCGGGACCTCGGCGTCGGCCGGGTCGTCGCGCAGGGTGCGCAGGAACAGGGTGGACATCCGCAACAGCACGAAGACATTGTCGGCCTACCGGCCGACACCGCCTCCAGGTGCCCCCTCTCGCCGCGCCGAGCCCGAGACGCCCGTCCCTGCTCGGGAGGGCCCGGCCTCCAGGCGGGCCGGTGGGGTCGCTCGCGGGTCTGCCCCCGCGCGGACACGAGACCGCCGGGTTCCGTACCCGGAGCCCGGCGGGTGCACCGGTTCCTCAGTCGTCGCCGCCGCGGCCGCGGCCGGAGTCGTCGTCCGACCCGGAGTCGTCCCCGCGGCCCGCAGAGTCGTCGCCGGGCGGGTCGTCGGACCCGTGCCCCCCACCGACCCGGCCGGCGGAGTCGTCGACGGGCGCACTCGACGCCGTGGCGCCCGACGACGGGCTCGAGGACGCCGGGCCGGAACTGCGCGAGGAGTCCTCCGGCTCGTTGTCGTCCACCCGGACGCCCTCGTCGAGGAACGCGGGGCTGCCGTCGGCGCAGGAGACGTGCACCTCGACCTTCTGCGTCGGGCTCTCGAACTCCACCTCGCCGGTGACGTCCTGGTCGTCGAGCCACCAGCCGGCGGCCGGGGCGGCGGCCACCTCGAGCACGTCGGAGTCGCAGGAGGCGTAGACCGTGCCCCCCACGGTCACGTACTCCCCCGAGGGCGCGGCCGGCGGCTCCGGCGACGGCGTGGCCGGGTCCCCCTGGTCCGACGGGGCGGGGACCGACGTCGTCACCGCGGTGGCCGCGGCCGGCCGGGTGCCGGGTGAGGCGTCCGCGTCGACGAAGGACACGGCGAGGAAGCCGAGCCCGACGGCCGCGGCCGCCGAGGCGGTCCAGAGGGCTCCGAATGCGGCGGTTCGCTTCATGGCGCGAACAGTCCCGCCGGGTGGGTCAAGGCCACGTTAAGACGATGCCAAGGGACGGCACGTGATCACACCCCTCGGCTGGGGGACGCCGTCGGCGCGCGGCGGCGCTAGCGTCCGGCCGTGGCCCAGCTCCTGGTGGTGGAGGACGACGAGCGCATCCGTACCGCGCTGATCCGTGCGCTGCGCGAGCGCGGCCACGCGGTGAGCTCGGCCGGCACCGCCCTGACCGGCCTGCAGTCGGCCGTGGAGGACCGCCCCGACCTCGTCGTCCTCGACCTCGGGCTGCCCGACCTCGACGGCGGCCAGTTGCTGCGCATGCTGCGCGCCGTCTCCGCCGTCCCGGTGATCGTCGCGACGGCGCGGGACGACGACGGCAGCGTCGTGGCCGCCCTGGACGCCGGCGCCGACGACTACGTGGTCAAGCCCTTCTCCGCGGGCCAGCTGGAGGCGCGCATCCGGGCGGTGCTGCGGCGGGCCGCCGGCGCCGACAGCGGACCGCCCGCGGTGACCGTCGGCGACCTCACCGTCGACCCCCGTACCCGCCGGGTCACGCACGCCGGGGCGCCGGTCGAGCTGTCGCCGAAGGAGTTCGACCTGCTCGCCTACCTCGCGGCGCGGGCCGGCACGGTGGTGCCCAAGCGGGAGCTGCTCACCGAGGTCTGGCAGCAGCCCTACGGCGGCTCGGACAAGACCGTCGACGTCCACCTGTCCTGGCTGCGCCGCAAGCTGGGCGAGTCCGCCGCCGAGCCGCGGCTGCTGCAGACCGTCCGCGGCGTGGGCGTCCGGCTGGCCGAGCCGGGTTCGTGAGGCGGCAGATCACGCTGCTGGTCGCCGCGACCACGTCGGTGGTGCTGCTGGCCTTCCTCCTGCCGGCGGCGGCCCTGGTGGTCCGGGTCGCGGAGGGCCGCGCGCTGGACGCCGCCCGCGTGCAGCTGCAGCTGCTCATCCCCGTCGTGGGCCTCGACGAACGCGCGGAGGTGGCCGCCGGACTGCCGGTCTCCGACGTCCGGACGGTGGCGGTGCGCTGGACCGACGGCGGCTGGCTGGGCGAGGTCGGCGCACTGGGCGACGACCCGGCGCCGACGAGCGCCGAGGTCCGCGAGGGCGAGGACGGCACGAGCCTGGTCCAGCCGGTGCGCCGCGACGACGGGACGGCGGTCGTCGAGGTGTTCGTCCCGGCCGCCGAGCTGCACGCGGGCGTGACCCGCACCTGGCTGGTGCTGACCGCGCTGGGCGTCGTCCTGCTGCTCCTGGCGCTGCTGGTCGCCGACCGGCTGGCGCGCTCGCTCACCCGGCCGGTCACCGACCTCGCGACGACCGCGCACCGGCTGGGCAGCGGCGACCTGGCGGCTCGGGTGACGCCGGCCGGGCCGGACGAGGTCCGCGAGGTCGGCACCGCGATGAACCGGCTGGCCGGTCGCATCGGCGAGCTGCTCGCCGCCGAGCGGGAGGCCGCCGCCGACCTCGCGCACCGGCTGCGCACGCCGCTGACCGCGCTGCGGCTGGACGTCGAGGCGCTGCCGCCGGCCGACCGGGAGCGACTGCTCGGCGACGTCGACGCGCTCAGCCGCGGCGTCGACGAGGTGATCAGCGAGGCGCGGCGGACCGTCCGCGAGGGCCTGGGGGCCGGGTGCGACGCCGCGGCCGTCGTCGGCGAGCGGGTGCGCTTCTGGTCGGTGCTGGCCGAGGAGGAGCGCCGCGCCGTGGACGTCGACCTCGCCGCGGGACCGCTGCCGGTCCGCGTGGCCGCCGCCGACCTGGGCGCGGCCGTCGACGCGCTGCTGGGCAACGTCTTCAGCCACACGCCCGAGGGCACCGGGTTCCAGGTCGCCGTCCGGCCGCGGACCGGGGGCGGCGCGGAGGTCACCGTGGCCGACGGCGGGCCGGGCCTGCCGCCGTCCGCCGTCGACCGCGGGAGCAGCGCGGGCGGCTCGACCGGTCTGGGGCTGGACATCGCCCGCCGGACCGCGGAGGGCTCCGGCGGTGCCCTGCGGGTCTCCTCCTCGCCCGCGGGCGCCGAGGTCACCCTCGAGCTGGGCCCACCGACCGGTCAGTAGACGCGGCCCCGCAGGACGGTGAGCTGCGGGCGGGCCAGGGCGTCGAGGTCCGCGCGCGGGTCGCGGTCGTAGACGACCAGGTCGGCCCGCGCGCCCTCCTCGAGGCAGGGCAGGCCGAGCCAGTCCCGGGCGGCCCACGACGCCGCGGCCAGCGCCGCCTCGGCCGGCAGCCCGGCCGCGGCCAGGGCGCGCACCTCGTCGGCGATGCGGCCGTGGTCGATCCCGCCGCCGGCGTCGGTGCCGGCGAACACCGGGACCCCCGCCTCGAATGCCGCCCGGACCACCGCGCCCGAGGACGCGTACAGCCGCCGCATCGTGCTGGCGTAGGCGGGGAACCGTGCCTCCCCCGCGGCCGCGAACGAGGGGAAGTTCTCCACGTTGACCAGCGTCGGGACGACCGCGGTGCCGCGGGCGGCCATCTCGCCGATCAACTCCTCGGTGAGGCCCGTGCCGTGCTCGATGCAGTCGATGCCCGCGCGGATGAGGTCGGGCAGCGCGTCGGTGCCGAAGGTGTGCGCGGTGACCCGCGCCCCCTCCCCGTGCGCGACCGCGATCGCGGCGGCGATGGCCTCGGCCGGCCACTCGGGCGCCAGGTCACCGGCACCGCGGTCGATCCAGTCGCCGACGAGCTTCACCCAGCCGTCGCCGCGGCGGGCCTGCACGCGCACCTCGGCCGCGAGGTCGTCGGGCGCGAGCTCCACCGCCAGCCCGGGGATGTAGCGCCGCGGTGCCGCCAGGTGCCGGCCGGCGCGGACGATGCGCGGCAGGTCCGGCTCGCCGTCCAGCGCGCGGGTGTCGACCGGTGAGCCGCAGTCGCGCAGGGCCAGCACCCCGGCGTCCCGCTCGGCGACCGCCTGCTCGCGCAGGCCGGCGAGGTCCTCGACGTGCACGCCGCCCCGGCCGATGCCCACGTGGCAGTGCGCGTCGACCAGCCCCGGCAGCAACCAGCCGCCGCGGCTGACGGTCTCCGCGCCGGGGACCGGGTCGAAGGTCAGCCGCCCGTCCCGGACCCACACGTCGCGGTGCTCGGCCTCGGGCAGCAGGACGCCGGCGAGGTGCAGAGCCGGCGCCGTCACCGCCGGATGCGGGCCGGGGTCACGGCCGGTCGTCCTTGAACTGGTCGAAGTTCAGCTTGGTGAGGTCGGGCAGGCCCTGACCGGGCGGCAGGGTCGGCATCCCGCCAGGGATCCCACCGGGCATCCCGCCTGGCAGTCCGCCGGGGAAGCCCGCGCCGGGCGGCAGGCCGGGAGCGCCCATGGGCCGGCGGGCGGGACCGCCCTTGCCCTTCCCCTTGCCCTTCTTGCCCTTCTTCGACTGCGCCTGCATCTGCCGGCCGCGGGCCTTCTTCGACATCGGGCCCATGCCGGGCAGCCCCATGCTGCCGGCCATCTGGCCCATCATCTTCTGGGCCTGCGCGAACCGCTCCAGCAGTTGGTTGACCTCGGTGACGGTCACGCCGGAGCCGTTGGCGATGCGCACCCGCCGCGACGCGTTGATGATCTTGGAGTTGACCCGCTCCTCGGGGGTCATCGACCGGATGATCGCCGCGGTGCGGTCCAGGTCGCGGTCGTCGACCTGCTTGAGCTGCTCCTTCATCGCCCCCGCGCCGGGCAGCATGCCCAGCAGGTTGGCGATCGGACCCATCTTGCGGATGGCCATCATCTGCTCGAGGAAGTCCTCGAGGGTGAAGCCCTCCCGCGAGGCGAGCTTGCCGGCCATCTTCTCCGCCTGCTCGGCGTCGAAGGCCTGCTCGGCCTGCTCGATGAGCGTGAGGACGTCGCCCATGCCGAGGATGCGCGAGGCCATCCGCTCGGGGTGGAAGACGTCGAAGTCGGTGAGCTTCTCGCCGGTGGAGGCGAACATGATCGGCTGGCCGGTCACGTACCGGACCGACAGCGCGGCACCACCGCGGGCGTCGCCGTCGAGCTTGGTGAGGACGACGCCGGAGAACCCGACGCCGTCGCGGAAGGCCTCCGCGGTCGTGACGGCGTCCTGGCCGATCATCGCGTCGACGACGAACAGCGTCTCGTCCGGCTGCACGGCGTCGCGGATGCCCGCGGCCTGCGCCATCAGCTCGGCGTCGATGCCCAGCCGGCCGGCGGTGTCGACCACCACGACGTCGTGCATGGTGCGGCGAGCGTGCTCGATGGAGTCGGCGGCGACGCGGATCGGGTCGCCGACGCCGTTGCCCGGCTCGGGCGCGAAGACGTCGACCCCCGCCTGGCCGGCGACGATCGAGAGCTGGTTGACCGCGTTGGGCCGCTGCAGGTCAGCGGCGACCAGCAGCGGGGTGTGGCCCTGGGCCTTGAGCCAGCGACCGAGCTTGCCGGCCAGCGTCGTCTTACCGGACCCCTGCAGACCGGCGAGCATGATGACTGTCGGCGACTGCTTGGCGTAGCGCAGCCGGCGGGTCTCGCCGCCGAGGATCTCGATGAGCTCCTCGTTGACGATCTTGATGACCTGCTGGGCCGGGTTGAGCGCCTGCGAGACGTCGGCGCCGCGCGCCCGTTCCTTGACCGCGGTGATGAAGGCCCGCACCACCGGCAGGGCGACGTCGGCCTCCAGCAGCGCGATGCGGATCTCGCGCGCGGTCGCGTCGATGTCGGCGTCGGTGAGCCGGCCCTTGCCACGCAGGCCGCTGAAGACCTTGTCGAGGCGATCGGAGAGGGTCTCGAACACAGCACGTCCTCGCAGAACTCGCGGGCGCGGCCGGCCGGTCGGACCGACCGGCTGCTCGGCTGCCGGCACCCGGGACCCCGGGACCGTCGCGCCACCTCCCGACCAGCCTAACGAGCGCAGCGCCCGAGACGGCGGCCCACACTGATGACCCCGCCAGGGCGCCGCCCCGAGCCTGCAGCGAGCGAGGGCTCCTCAGGCGGCGCGGCGCGCGGCGACCGCCACGACGGCGACCGGGACGGCGGCGAACACCGCCGTCCCGCAGTCGGCGCAGGCCCACTCGGGGCACTCGCCGCCGTCGGCGGTGTGGCCGTCGACACACGGGGGCTGCACGAACTCCCGGTCGTCCCCGCAGGCCGGGCAGTGCCACACGCGCGCCTCGGCCGTCGCGACCCCGAAGGACCGGTGGTGCATGCGCAGTCCCCTCCCCGGACGACGGGACCGTTCCGCCCTCCTCGCCCGCGAGGGTGACACGGGGGTCCGACAGATCCGGGGACCTCAGCCCGGCGTGTCCCCCGGCGCGGTCACCGGATCGGGCACCGCGCCGCGCACGGCGGCCGCCAGCGCGGCGTCCACGCGGGCCCGCTGCTCGCCGTCGATCGGCTCGCCCGACGGGTTGCACACGTAGAAGTGGTCGGCCGCGTCGGCGCCGAGGGTCTCGATCCGCGCCGACGTCACGTCCAGGCCCTCGGCGGCGATCGCGGCGGTGAGCCGGTACAGCAGGCCCGCCCGGTCCCCGGCGCGCACCTCTACGATGCCGGTCGCGTCGCCGGTCACCTCGCCGTTGTGCCACGCGATCCGTGGCCCCGCGGTCCGGGCGGCGTCCTGGCGGTAGTCGGCCTCGCGCTGCCGCAGCCGGTCGGCCAGCGGCAGGGTGCCCTCCAGGGCCGCCCGCACGGCGTCCGCCAGGATCGACGGGACCGGCACCCGCCCGAACCGCGGCCGGACGGCGAACACCGCGGTGGCCCGCCCCGCGACCACGTTGACCTTGGCGGCCCGGACGTCGAGCTGGTTGAGGGCGAGCACGCCGGCCAGGTTGCTGAACAGCCCGTGCCGGTCGGGCGCGGTGAAGGTGACCTGCTGGCCGTCGGCGACGTCCTCCACGCCGACGCTCACCCCGTGCGTCCCCTCGGAGCTGACCTGGGGCTCGACGGCCTGCAGCACCGGCTCCGGCTCGTGGACCGGGGCGCCGCCGAGCCTGGCCTGGACGCGGGCGACGAGGGCGGCCACCAGGTGGGCCTTCCACGGGCTCCACGCCGAGCTGCTCGTGGCCGCGCCGTCGGCCTGGGCCAGGGCGTGCAGCAGCTGCAGCAGCGCCGGGTCGTGCCCGATGGTCGCCGCGACCCGGTCGACGGTGGTGGGGTCGTCGATGTCGCGGCGGGTGGCGGTGTCGGGCAGCAGCAGGTGGTGGCGCACCATCGCGGCCAGGGTGGCGACGTCGGCCTCGGAGAAGCCCATCCGGGTGGCGATCTGCGCCGCGACCGGCTCCCCGACCTCGCTGTGGTCGCCGGGCCAGCCCTTGCCGATGTCGTGCAGCAGCGCGCCGACCAGCAGGAGGTCGGGACGGTCGACGTCGTGGGTCAGCTCGGCCGCGGCCGCGGCGGCCTCCACCAGGTGCCGGTCGACGGTGAACCGGTGCCACGGGTGGCGCTGCGGCAGCGACCGCACGCGGTCCCACTCGGGCAGCAGGCGGGACAGCAGGCCCTCCTGGTCGAGCTGCTCGAGCACCGCGACGGCGGAGCGGCCGCTGGCCAGCAGGCGGAGGAACGACCAGCGCACCTCGGCCGGCCACGGCTCCGGCACGGGCGGCGAGTGCACCGCGAGCACCTTGAGCGTGTACGGGGACAGCAGCAGGTCTGCGCGGGCCGCGGCCGCGGCACCGCGGAGCACCAGGCCGGGGTCGGCGGCCGGGCGGGCGTCGCGGGCGAGCACGACCTCGTCCCCCTGGCGCACCACGCCCTCGGCCAGCGGTTCCCGGCGCACCCGGCGGTAGCGGCCGCGGGGACGGCGGACCAGGGACGCCTCGACCCGCCGCCAGGTCTCGTCGGCGACGAACGCGAGCCGGCGCCCGGCCAGGCTCACCTCGCGCAGCAGCGCGTCCTCGTCGGCCAGCCCCAGCGCGACCGCCACCGGGCGCTGCTCCTGACGGACCAGCACGTCGCTGGGCCGGCCGGACCGCCGGCGCAGCTCGTCACGGACGGCGAGCAGGAACGCGTAGGCCTCCTCGGCCTCGGCCGCGGGTTCGTCGGCCAGCTGCGCGGCGGCCACCGCGCGCAGCACCTGCCCCTCCCGCAGCCCGCCGTAGGCCTCCTTGAGGTCGGGCTCGAGCAGGAAGGCCAGCTCGCCGACCTGCCGGGCGCGGCCGCGCCGCAGGTCGCGCAGCTGCGGCAGCAGCCGGGACGCCGACTGCCGCCAGCTGGCCAGGGTCGCGGTACGGAGCGCGGCCGCGAGGTCGGCGTCGCCGGCCACCAGCCGGGCGTCGAGCAGCCCGAGTCCGGCCTTGACGTCGGTGGAGGCCACGCCGACGGCCTCCGAGACGGTCCGCACCGAGTGGTCCAGGCGCAGGCCGGCGTCCCAGATCGGGTACCAGACGGCGTCGGCGAGGGCGGCGATCTCCGGGCGGCCGTCGTGCACCAGGACCAGGTCGAGATCCCCGTGCGGCGGCGGCTCCCGGCGGCCCAGGCTGCCGACGGCGACGAGCGCGACCCCGTCGATCCCGGTGCGTGGCGGCGCACCGCCACGGCGCGGGCGGGGCGGCGGGGTCCCCGCCACGGCCTCGTCGAGCAGGCCGGTGAGCCAGTCGTCGAGGACCGCCACCCGCTCCGCCCGCGACAGTGCGGGCAGCGACCCGGTGTCCAGCACGTCTCCCCCTCCGCTCGGTTCCGTCTCGAGACTCGGTTCCGTCTCGAGACTCGGTTCCGTCTCGAGACTCGGTTCCGTCTCGAGAAAGGCACCGGCCGGGGTGGCGGGTCCTCCCACCACCCCGGCCGGCAGTCGTGCTGGCCCTAGAGGGCGTCGGCGCCGCGTTCACCGGTGCGGACGCGGACGATCTCGTCGATCGTCGTCACCCACACCTTCCCGTCGCCGATCTGGCCGGTGCTCGCGGCCTCGACGATGGCGTCCACGACCCGGGCAGCGTCGAACTCACTGACGACGACCTCGATGCGGACCTTGGGCACGAAGTCCACCTGGTACTCCGCGCCGCGGTAGACCTCGGTGTGGCCCCGCTGGCGGCCGAAGCCCTGGACCTCGCTGACGGTGAGCCCCGCGATCCCGATCAGCTCGAGGGCGTTCTTGACGTCGTCGAGCTTGAACGGCTTGACGATGGCGGTGACGAGCTTCATGCCCGGATCCCTTCCGTGTTGCGGGCCGTCTCCCGGTGCGCCGGGTCCTGCGTGGCGGCGTGTGCCTGGGCAGAGAGTGTGGCAGCGCTGCCGCCCCCGCCCCCGAGCGAGGCGAGGTCGTAGCCGGTCTCAGCGTGCACGGCGCCGTCGATGCCGCTGACCTCCTCCTCCTCGGTGATCCGGAAGCGCATCGTCTTGGCGATGGCGAACCCGATGACCAGCGTGAGGACGAACGAGTAGACGAGCACCGCGAGGGCCCCTGTGGCCTGCCGCCACAGCTGGTCGAGACCGCCGCCGTAGAAGAGGCCGTCGACACCGGCCGTCGTCGCCGCGGAGGCGAACAGTCCGACCGCGAGGGTGCCCCACAGGCCACCGACGAGGTGGACGCCGACGACGTCGAGGGAGTCGTCGTAGCCCAGCTTGTACTTGAGGCCCACTGCCAGGGCGCAGACGATGCCGGCGATCGCGCCGACGAAGAGGGCGCCGACCGGGGTGACCGAGGAGCAGGCCGGGGTGATGGCCACCAGGCCCGCGACGACGCCGGAGGCGGCGCCCAGCGAGGTGGCGTGCCCGTCGCGCAGCTTCTCCGTGAGCAGCCAGCCCAGGGTGGCCGCACCGGTGGCGGCCAGCGTGGTCACGAAGACCTCGGCGGCCTGCCCGTTGGCCGACAGCGCCGAACCGGCGTTGAAGCCGAACCAGCCGAACCACAGGATGCCGGCGCCGATCATGACCAGCGGCAGGTTGTGCGGGCGCATCGGGTCGCGGCCGAAGCCCCGCCGCTTGCCCAGCACGAGGGCCAGCGCCAGGCCGGCGGCACCGGCGTTGATGTGCACCGCGGTCCCACCGGCGAAGTCGATGGCCAGCAGGTCGTTGGCGATCCAGCCACCCGTCTCGGACTCCGCCCCGTCGAAGGCGAACACCCAGTGGGCGACCGGGAAGTAGACGACCGTGGCCCAGATGCCGGCGAAGACCATCCACGGGCCGAAGCGGGCGCGGTCGGCGATGGCGCCGGAGATCAGCGCGACGGTGATGATCGCGAAGACCGCCTGGAAGGCGACGAAGGCCAGCGACGGGATGGTGAAGACCAGGTTCTCCGGCGCGAAGGCGGCGTCGAGGCCGCCGGTGCCGATCAGCGAGGACAGACCGAAGAACTCGAACGGGTCGCCCAGGAGGCCACCGCCGACGTCGTTGCCGAAGGCGATCGAGTAGCCGTAGAGCACCCAGAGCACGCCGATGAGGGCGAGCGCGCCGAAGCTCATCATCATCATGTTGAGGACGCTCTTCGCGCGGACCATGCCGCCGTAGAAGAGCGCCAGACCCGGGGTCATGAACAGCACCAGGGCGGCGCTGGCGAGAACCCAGGCGGTGTCGCCGGTGTCCACGGCAACCTCCTGTCGGGATCGGTGTGGCGGAGCCACGGGGCGGCTCGGAGCGTGGGATCACCCCGGGCCGAGGGGCTGGAGCGGCGCTCCTCCGGGGAGGGGCGACGTGGCGTTCACGGTGCCGCCCGCCTGTTTCGCCCGGCGGCACGGCACTGTTTCCGGACGGTGAACTCCGGTCCGCGTGTCCAGCCGTCGTGTTCCAGCCGTGTTGCGCGCCCCCTCCCGGTGGCCTCCGCCACAGGTCCGCAGGCTTGTTGCAAGCCATGTGCACCTGCCAACGACGTGCAATAAGGTCGGGGCCGGCCGTCCGATCCTGGGCGGCCTCCGTCCGCGAGGAGGCAGCGTGCACGTCCCCGACGGGTTCCTCGACGCACCCACGTCCGTGGCGACCGGCGCCGTGGCCGCGGGCGGGGTGGCACTGGCCCTGCGGGGTGCGCGCAACGAACTCGACGAGCGCACCGCTCCCCTCGCCGGGCTCACCGCGGCCTTCGTCTTCGCCGTCCAGATGATGAACTTCCCGGTCGGTGCCGGCACCAGCGGACACCTCATCGGCGGCGCGCTCACCGCCGTCCTCGTCGGCCCCTGGACGGCGGTGCTGTGCATGACCGTCGTGTTGCTGGTGCAGGCCGTGCTGTTCGCCGACGGCGGGCTGACCGCGCTCGGCACCAACGTGACCCTGATGGCCCTGGTCGCGGTCGGCGTCGCGTACGGCGTCTTCCGGCTGCTGTCCGCCGTCCTGCCGCGGACCCGCACCGGGGTGCTCGCCGCCGCGGGCGTGGGCGCGTTCCTCTCGGTGCCCGCAGCGGCGCTGGCGTTCGTCGCGCTGTTCGCGGTGGGCGGCGTCGCCGACGTCCCGGTCGGCACCGTCGCCGGTACGATGGGTGGCATCCACGTGCTCATCGGCATCGGCGAGGCGCTGATCACCGTCGCGGTCCTCGCCGCCGTCCTCGCCGTCCGGCCGGACCTCGTGCGGGGCGCGCGCTCGCTGCGCGCCGCCACGGTGCTGGCCCCCCGTCCCACCACGCCCGCCGGAGGTGTCCGATGACCACGTCGCGGCGGACCCGCGGCCTCCTGCTCGTCGGCCTGCTGGTCGCGCTGCTCGTGGCCGGGGTCGGGAGCTTCTACGCGAGCTCGCACCCCGACGGCCTGGAGTGGTCGGCCGAGCAGGAGGGCTTCCTCGGCACGGCCCGCGACAGCGCCACGGCGGACTCCCCGCTGGCCGACTACGCCGTCGCCGGCGTCGACGACGGCCGGCTCTCCGGCGGGCTGGCCGGGGTCATCGGTGTCACCGTCACGCTGCTGGTCGCCGGCGGGCTGACCCTGGTGGTGCGCCGGCGCGGCCGGGACACCGCCGACACGACCGCCTGACGTGGGCGCCGGGCACGGCGGCGCGCTGGGCGCCGCCTACGTCGCCGGGGACAGCCCGGTGCACCGGCTCGAGCCGCACCTGAAGCTGGTCGCGGTCCTCGGCTTCGCGATCGTCGTGGTCGCCACGCCGGTGCACGCGGGGTGGGCGTGGGCCGCCTACGCGGGCTACCTGGTGCTGGTGCTGGGGGCCGCGGCCGTCGCCGGCGTGCGGCCGGGACGGCTGGCCCGCGGCCTGGCCGTGGAGACCCCGTTCGTGCTGTTCGCCCTGCTCCTGCCGGTGGTGGCGCAGGGGCCGCGGATCGAGGTCGCCGGCCTCTCCCTGTCGCAGAGCGGGCTGGTGGCCGCCGGTGGGCTGCTGGCCAAGGCGACGCTGTCGGTCCTGGCCGCGACCGTCCTCGCGGCGACCACCGAGCCGCGGGCGCTGCTGCGCGGGCTGGAGCGGCTGCGGCTGCCGTCGGTGCTCGTGCAGATCCTCATGTTCATGTTCCGGTACGCCGACGTGGTCGGCGGCGAGCTGCGGCGGATGCGCGTGGCCCGGGAGTCCCGCGGGTTCCGCGGCCGGCACCTCGGCGCGCTGCGGGTGCTGGGCCCGGCGGCCGGCTCGCTGTTCATCCGCTCCTACGAGCGCGGCGAGCGGGTGCACCTGGCGATGCTGTCGCGCGGTTACACCGGCCGGATGCCGACGGGCCCGGACGCCGCGGTGCCCGCGCAGGCGTGGGTGGCCGCCCTCGCCCTCCCCGTGGCTGCCGGCGCCGTCCTGGCGTCTGGTCTGCTGCTCGGGTGAGCGAGCTCGCGAGCGAACCAGTGGGCACGACAGCGCCGGTCACGCGACCGAGCAGCGCCGGCGAGGCGGGCCCGTGAGCGCACCGCCGTCCCTCCTCGTGGACGACCTCGCCTTCGCCTACCCCGACGGCCACCAGGCCCTGTTCGGGGTGGACCTGCGGATCGAGCAGGGCGAGCGGGTGGCCCTGCTCGGCCCGAACGGCGCGGGCAAGACCACGCTGGTGCTGCACCTCAACGGCATCCTGCGGGGCGGGCGGGGCGCGGTGACCGTCGCCGGGCTGCCGGTCGGCCAGCGGCACCTGCAGGAGATCCGGCGGCGGGTCGGCATCGTCTTCCAGGACCCCGACGACCAGCTGTTCATGCCCACCGTCGGCGAGGACGTCGCGTTCGGCCCGCGCAACCTCGGCCTGCCCGAGGCGGAGGTCGCCGCCCGGGTGGCCGCGGCGCTGGAGCAGGTGGGGATGACCGGCGCCGCCGACCGCCCGCCGCACCACCTCTCGTTCGGGCAGCGCCGGCGGGTCGCCGTGGCCACGGTGCTGTCGATGCACCCGGAGATCCTGGTGCTCGACGAGCCGTCGTCCAACCTCGACCCGGCCGGCCGCCGGGAGCTGGCCGAGGTGCTGGAGTCCCTGCCGGTGACGATGCTGATGGTCACGCACGACCTGCCCTACGCCCTGCAGCTGTGCCCGCGCTCGGTCGTGCTGGACGGCGGTGTCGTGGTCGCCGACGGGCCGACCCGCGAGCTGCTCGCCGACGCCGACCTGCTCAACCGCCACCGGCTCGAGCTGCCCTACGGGTTCGACCCCCGCGCGGTGCCCTGACCCGACCCCTGCCCGGCGCGACCGGCCCGGGTCAGGGGCGGGCCGGCCCCCGCCGGCGCACCAGCTGCACCAGCGTGAACGCCGCGAAGACCAGCCCGATGGCTGCGGTGACGTACCAGGCCGCGTTCAGGCCGGAGTAGGCCATCACCGCGGTCCCGCCGGCGGCGGTCGTCTGCTGTCCGTACACGTCATGCTCCTTCGGCTCGGTACTGCAGGGCCCACCGGTCCCGTGAGCGGTGGGTGACGCGTCCGACCAGCACCTCGAACCAGGCGGCGGTGAACCAGCCGGCGCGCATCCAGGCGAACAGCTCCTGCGGCAGCAGGAGCAGGGCCAGGACGACGTCGAGACGGTCGCGGTGCGGGATCAGCAACGACTGGCGGACGTCGTTGGCGACGAACAGCGCCGTCAGGAGGAGCCACACGGGGTGGAACGTGAAGACGCCGAGCGCCAGGGCCACGATGGTGACCCCGATCCAGCCGACGCGGCAGACAGCGGCCGCGAGCCCGGCGAACTGCTGGCGCCAGTCGAGCAGGGTGCGCCGGTTCAGCCCGAAGGCCATGAGGTCCTCGACCGTGCCGACCTGCCACTTCATCCGCTGCCCCCACAGCGCGCGCAGCGTCTTCATGCTGTCGGTGTAGGCGCGCACCGTCGGCGACACGTGACACCGCCACCCCCGCTGCCGGATGCGGTAGGTCAGCTCGAAGTCCTCGACCTGCGAGCGGTAGGACCAGGGTCCGTCCCGGCCGTCGCTCTCCACGACCGCGCGGAGGGCGTCCTGACGGACGGCGCACCCCGTTCCGGCCAGCACCGAGGTCCAGCCCCGGCGCAGCGACGTGTCGGTCCACCGGGCGAACTCCGCCCGCTGCAGCCGGGTGAGGAGGTCCCTGCCCGGCATCGTGAACTTCGAGCTGGACCCGGCGAGGGTGGGGTCGGCGTGGAACTCGGCGACCCAGTCCCCGATGGCGTTGCGCGGCAGTGCGGTGTCCGCGTCCAGGCACACGACGACGTCGGCGTCCTGGCAGTGCTCGCGCCAGGCCAGGTTCAGCGCTCGCGACTTGCCGTGCGAGCGAGGCACCGTCACGTCGAGCACGAGGACGGGCGCAGGGAAACGGGCCGCGATCTCGGCGGTGTCGTCGGTGCAGTTGTTCGCGACGACGACCACCAGGTCGGGCACGCGCTCCTGGTCGAGGACGCAGCTGAGGGTCTGGGCGATCGAGGCCGCCTCGTCGTGCGCCGGCACGAGGACGACGACCCTCTCCCGGCCGGGTTCCGGCATGCGGCCGGGCACCCGCGCCCACGGGCCGCCGGCGCGTTGCCGGCTCGGTCGACCGGCGCCGTCCGAGCGGACGGGCGCAGGTTGCAGCGTTGCTGTCACGGTGGTGTTTCCCCCGGGTCCGGTCACCGGCCTCTCGGACCGGTGACGGTGCGTTACGGGGGCGGCCAGACGCCGCGCTACTCACCGTGACCGTCGACGTTGACGCGACAGCTCGTG
This sequence comes from Geodermatophilus sp. SYSU D00703, assembly GCF_054050155.1. Taxonomy (NCBI): domain Bacteria; kingdom Bacillati; phylum Actinomycetota; class Actinomycetes; order Geodermatophilales; family Geodermatophilaceae; genus Geodermatophilus; species Geodermatophilus sp. SYSU D00703. The sequence goes on from NZ_JBJGYU010000014.1 coordinate 70,305, forward strand.
CACTGCTCGATCGAGCATCCCCCGTGCTGGGGGTGACGCTATGTAGTCATCGAGGTCGGTCGGTATCGCCTGACCGGGGGACGCCGGCCACGAGGGGGTGACGGTCGACCGCTACCGCTTCGCCCGGTCGCGATCACTCGACGTCACGAAACACGGCAGTCGACGGACGTCACAGGGAGGGTCCGGCACGGTCGGGTGAGGGACCCCTCCGGTCGGGGGGCCCAGGCGGCGGGACCGCGACGTGTGCACCGGTCCAGGTGCGGGCCCGTCAGACGGCGGAGGCCCGGACCGCGGGTGCGGGCCGGGCCTCCGTGCTCACCAGGGTCAGTCGGCGCCGCCGACCAGCGCCTCGGCGAACGCCTCCGGCTCGAACGGCGCCAGGTCGTCGGCGCCCTCCCCCAGCCCGACCAGCTTCACCGGGATGCCCAGCTCGCGCTGCACGGAGACGACGATGCCGCCCTTGGCCGTGCCGTCGAGCTTGGTCAGGACGACGCCGGTGACGTCGACGGCCTCGGTGAACACCCGGGCCTGGACGACGCCGTTCTGACCGGTCGTCGCGTCCAGGACGAGCAGCACCTCGGTGACCGGGCACACCTTCTCCACGACCCGCTTGATCTTGCCCAGCTCGTCCATGAGGCCGCCCTTGGTGTGCAGCCGGCCGGCGGTGTCGACCACCACGGTGTCGACCTCGGCCTCCACACCGGTGCGCGCCGCCTCGAAGGCCACCGACGCCGGGTCGGCGCCCTCGCGGCCCCGCACGGTCAGGACGCCGACCCGCTCGCCCCACGTCTCGAGCTGGTCGGCCGCGGCGGCGCGGAAGGTGTCGGCCGCCCCTAGCACCACGCTCCGGCCGTCGCCGACGAGCACCCGGGCGATCTTGCCGACGGTGGTGGTCTTGCCCGCGCCGTTGACGCCGACGACCAGGGCGACGCCGGGCCGGCCCTCGTGCCGGTCGACGTGCAGCGTGCGGTCCAGGTCGGGGCCGAGGACGGCGGTCAGCTCCCGGACCAGCAGCTGACGCAGCTGCGCGCCCGACGCGGTGGCCAGCACCATCGACTGCGTCCGCAGCCGGTCGACGATCTGCTGGGTCGCGGCGACGCCGACGTCCGCGGCCAGCAGGGTCTCCTCGATCTCCTCCCAGTCGTCCTCGGTCAGCCGCTCGCGGGCGAGGACGGTCAGCAGGCCGCGGCCGAGCGAGGACTGCGAGCGGGCCAGCCGTGAGCGCAGCCGGACCAGGCGGCCCGCCGACGGCGGCGGGGTCTCGAAGACCAGCCCCGGCTCGGGCTCGGCCGGCGGCAGGGGCGTGGGCGGCGCCTCCGGCTGCACCGTGTCCGGCTGGGTCTGCTCGGCGGGCGCGGTGGTGTCGACGGGTGGAGCGGGCTCGGCCGGGCGCGGCGGTGCCGGCGGGCGCGGCCGGGTCAGCGTCGTGCCGGCGGCGGCGTCCTCGTCCAGGCGGGTGGTCCGCCGGCCGCGACCGACCAGGAGGCTGATCCCGAGGACCAGGGCGACGACGACGATCGCGACCGCGATCAGCACGAACTCCATGGCTCCCAGTCTCCCAGCACCCGTGCGGGCCGGGGTGGGCGATGCGCAGGTCCGTGGGCCACCCTGTCCGGCATGCCCCTGCCCGGCCGGGAGTCCCCGGTCCTCCTCCTCGGTCCGCTGCTGCGCCACGTCGACCCGGTGTCGGCGACGGTCTGGGTGGAGACCGACCGTCCGTGCGAGGTGGAGGTCCTGGGCCGGCGGGCCCGCACCTTCGCCGTGAGCGGGCACTACTACGCCCTGGTCGTCGTCGAGGGCCTCGAGCCGGGCAGCACGACGCCCTACGAGGTGCGCCTCGACGGCGAGCGGGTGTGGCCGGAGCCGACCTCGCGCCTCCCGGCCAGCCGGATCCGCACCCCCGGCCGGCCCGGTCCCTTCCGGATCGCCTTCGGCTCCTGCCGGTACGCCACGCCCAGCACCGTCGACGCGAGCGAGGGCATCCCGCCCGACGCCCTGGACACCTACGCCGCGCGACTGGCCGACGAGCCGGAGGACACCTGGCCCGACGCCCTGGTCCTGCTCGGCGACCAGGTGTACGCCGACGAGCTCACGACGGCGACCCGCAGGTGGCTGGCGCTGCGCCGCAACGCGCACACCCCCGAGGGCAGCCAGGTGGCCGACTACGAGGAGTACACCCGGCTCTACGCGGAGTCGTGGAGCGATCCCCAGGTCCGCTGGCTGCTGTCGACGATCCCGTCGTCGATGATCTTCGACGACCACGAGATGATCGACGACTGGAACACCTCCGCCGCCTGGCGCCGGGAGACCACCGGCGAGGACTGGTGGGAGGGGCGGATCGCGGGCGGGCTGGTCAGCTACTGGGTCTACCAGCACCTGGGCAACCTCAGTCCGCAGGAGCTGGCGGAGAACCGGACCTGGCAGGCGGTGCAGAACTCCGTCGGCGACGCCGACCCGGAGCTGCGGGCGATGGCGCGCGCCGCCGACACCGACCCGCGGTCGGTCCGCTGGAGCTTCGTGCGCCACTGGGGCGAGGCGCGGATGATCATGGTGGACAGCCGCGCCGGCCGGGTGCTCGACGAGCGCGACCGCAAGATGCTCGACGACGACGAGTTCGCCTGGGTGGAGGCGGCGATGCGCCGCGCCGTCGACGAGGGCGTCGAGCACCTCGTCCTCGGCACCTCGCTGCCCTGGCTGCTGCCGCACGCCATCCACGGGATCGAGCGGTGGAACGAGACGCTCAACCGGCGGCACCTCGGCGGTCCGGTCGGCCGGCTGTCGGAGAAGCTGCGGCAGGCCGCAGACCTCGAGCACTGGGCGGCGTTCGGCGACTCCTTCGAGCGGCTGGGCCGCGCGGTGGTGGCGATCGCCCGCGGGGAGCAGGGGCGCGCGCCGGCGACCACGCTCGTGCTCTCCGGCGACGTCCACCACGCCTACGCCGCCGAGCTGGTGCAGCCGGGCGGGCTGACCACCCGGGTGCACCAGCTGACCGTCTCCCCGCTGCACAACCAGGCACCGCACCCGATCAAGGTGGGGTTCCGGATGGGCTGGAGCCGCTGGGCGCGACGGCTCACCACCGGGCTCGCCCGGCTGGGCCGGGTGCAGCCCTCCGAGCTGGACTGGGCCAAGGTGACCGGCCCCTGGTTCGGCAACCAGCTCGGCGAGCTGGTGCTCCACGACCGCGAGGCGCACTTCCGGCTGTTCGTGGCCGAGCGCGACCGGAACGGGCACGACTCCCTGCGCGAGGTCGCCGACCTGCCGCTGTCCGGCCCCGTTCCCGCGGAGGTGACAGGCTGAACGGGTGACCCGACCCGCGCCCGGCCCCGGACGGTCCCCGATCCGGCTGCGGCTGGCCACCTTCAACACCCACCACGCCGTCGGGGACGACGGCCGGCACGACCTCGCCCGGCTGGCCAAGGTGATCGCGGCGGTCGACGCCGACGTCGTCTGCCTCCAGGAGGTGGACCGGCACTTCAGCGACCGCAGCGAGGACGTCGACCAGGCGGTGCTGCTGTCGCAGGCGCTGGACATGGAGCTCGCCTGGGGCCCGGCCATCGACCAGCCGCGCGGCGACGAGAAGACCATGCGCCGGCAGTACGGCAACGCGCTGCTGTCGCGGCGGCCGATCCGGTCCAGCGCCGTCCACCGGCTGCCGGGGGACGGCGAGCCGCGCAGCGCCCTGCGCGCCCGGGTGGCCCTCGGCGGCGGGGCGCTGTGGGTGACCACGACGCACCTGTCCACCCACCCGGCCGAGCAGCGGGCGGCGCAGGCCAAGACGCTCGCGGGCCTGCACACCGACCCACAGGAGCCGGCCGTCCTCGTGGGTGACTTCAACGCCGAGCCCGACGCCCCCGAGCTGGCCGTCCTGCGCGAGCGGTTCGCCGACGCCTGGGAGCTCGCCCGCGACCGCGACGACCGGGCCGGGTGGAAGTTCTGGCAGCACGACGAGGGCCACACCCACCCGGCGCGCAGCCCGCACAAGCGGATCGACCACGTCTGGGTCACCCCGGGGATCGCCGTCGCCGCGGCGCGGGTGCTCGACGGTGCCGGCGCGTCGGACCACCTGCCGCTGGTCGTCGACCTGGAGATGCCGACGGACAGCTGACCTTCGAGGCCCCGTCCCGGGGCCCGCCCTGAGCCTGCGAGGGGTGGGGAGGACGGGGTCCGTCAGGCGGGTTCGGCCTCGGCCTCGCGGAGGCGCTGGCTGATCACGCCGGTGATCCCGTCGCCGCGCATGCTCACCCCGTACAGGGCGTCGGCGATCTCCATCGTCCGCTTCTGGTGGGTGATGACGATCAGCTGCGAGGTCGCCCGCAGCTGCTCGACGAGGGTCAGCAGCCGGCCGAGGTTGACGTCGTCCAGCGCCGCCTCCACCTCGTCGAGGACGTAGAACGGCGAGGGCCGGGCGCGGAAGATCGCCACCAGCAGGGCGACGGCGGTCAGCGACCGTTCACCGCCGGAGAGCAGGGACAGCCGCTTGACCTTCTTGCCCGGCGGGCGCGCCTCGACCTCGACGCCGGTGGTGAGCAGGTCCTCCGGGTCGGTCAGGTACAGCCGGCCCGAGCCGCCGGGGAACAGGGTCGCGAAGACCTGCTCGAACTCCCGCTGCACGTCGGCGAAGGCCGAGGCGAAGACGTCGTGGATCCGCTCGTCGACCTCGCGGACGACGGTGAGCAGGTCGCGGCGGGTGGCCTTGAGGTCCTCCAACTGCGTCGCCAGGAAGGAGTGCCGCTCCTCCAGGGCCGCGAACTCCTCCAGGGCCAGCGGGTTGACCTTGCCGAGGGTGGCCAGGTCGCGCTCGGCCTGGGCGGCCCGGCGCTCCTGCGCGGCGCGGTCGTAGGGCACGGGCTGCGGCTCCGGCTCGCCCGCCGCCTGCGCCGCGGCGACCTGGGCGGGGGTGGGCGGCACCGGCGCGGCCGGGCCGTACTCGGCGAGCAGCGTGGGCAGGTCCACGCCGTACTCCTCGGCGGCCCGACCCTCGAGCGCCTCGATCCGGTAGCGCTGCTCTGCGCGGGCGACCTCGTCGCGGTGCACCTCGTCGGTCAGCCGCTCCAGCTCGGCGGTGGCCGCGCGGACCGCGGTCCGGACCTCGAGGAGCTCGGCCTCGCGGGCGGTGCGGACCCGGGCCAGCTCGTCGCGCTCGGCGGCGGCGCGGGCGAGGCTGGTCGCCAGGGCGGTGAGCGCGGCGTCGGCCCCGGCACGCACGCGGGCGGCCACCTGCGCGCCCCGCTGCCGGGCCAGCCGGGCGGCCGCGGCCCGCTCGCGCGCGGCCCGCTCCTGGCGGGCCTGGCGGCGCAGCGACTCGGCGCGGCCGGTCAGCGCCCGCGCGCGCTCCTCGGCCGTGCGCACCGCCAGCCGCGCCTCGGTCTCCGCCTGCCGGGCAGCGGCGGCCTCCAGGCGGAGCCGGTCGCGCTCGGTGGGGTCGGGCTCCTCCTCCACCGGCGCGGCCTCGGCGTGCGCCAGCCGCCCCTCCAGCTCCGTCAGCGCCGCCTGCGCCTGCTCCAGCGCCTGCTCGGCCCGGACGCGGGCAGCGGCGGACCGCTCGGCCTCGGCGGCGGCCGACCGGGCGGCGGCACCCAGCTCGGCCAGCTGCGCGGCCACGGCGGAGCGGGTGCGGTCGGCGGCCTGGCGCGCGGCCAGGGTGGCGTCGACGTCGGCGGACCGCGCCCGCGCGGTCTCCCGCGCCGCGGCCAGGCGGTCGGCGAGGTCGGCCGCGCGCGCGGCGGCCGTGGTCAGCTCTCGCTCGGCCTCGTCGACCCGGGCGCGGAGCTCCAGGCCGGAGGGCGCGTTGGCCTGACCGCCGACGGTCCAGTCGGCGCCGACCAGGTCGCCGTCGGCGGTCACCGCCCGCACCCGGGGGTGGGTGCCCACGAGCGTCACGGCGGCGGCCAGGTCCGGCACGACCGCGACCCGGTCCAGCGCCCGGGCCAGCGCAGGGCGCAGCTCCTCGGGCGCGGTCACGAGGTCCAGCGCCCAGCGGGTGCCCCCGGGCAGCTGCGGCCAGCCCTCGCGGGGCAGCGCCGGCGGACCGCCCACGACCAGGAGTCCGGCCCGGCCGCCGTCGGCGTCCCTGAGGTGGGCGAGCACCGCGGCCGCCTCGGCGACGCCGTCGACGACCAGGGCGTCGGCCATGCCGGCCAGCGCGGCGGCCAGCGGCACCTCGGCGCCGGGCTCGACGGTGAGCCGCTCGGTCACCGGACCCAGCACGCCCGGCAGGCCGGCCGCCAGCGCCGCCGCCGAGCCGTCGGCGGGCGCGAGGCCCAGGGCCAGCGCGTCGCGGCGGGCCTGCCAGGAGGCACGGTCCCGCTCGGCGGCCCGTTCGGCCGCGGCCAGCTCGCTGACCGCCGTCGCCGCCTCGGCGTGCGCGGCGACGGCGTCCTGGTGAGCGGTCACCAGGGCGACGTCGGTGTCCTCGGCGTCGGCGACCTCGTCGCGGCGCTCGGCCAGCCGCTCGGCGGCCACCTCGGCGCGGTCGGCGGCCTCCCCGGCGGTCAGGGTGAGCCGCTCGATCTCCGCCTCGCCGGCCGCCACCCGCGAGCGGGCGGCGGCGACCTGCCCGGACAGCCGCGCCAGGCCCTCGCGGCGGTCGGCCAGCGCCCGCGCGGCGGCGACCCACGCGCGCTCCGCGTCGGCCAGGGCGGTCTCCCCCTCGGTGCGGGCGGTCACCGCGGCGGCCAGCCGGCCCCGCTCGGCGTCCAGCCCGGCGGCGAGCTCGGCCTCGGTGGAGGCCACCCGGTCGGCCTCGGCCTCCAGCTGGTCGGGGTCCCGGCCGACGGTGGTCGCGGCCGGCCCGGCCGACAGGTGGCGGTGCCGCTCGGCGGCGAGCTGCGCGACGCCGCGGAAGCGCTCGGTCAGCGCGGACAGCCGGTACCAGGTCTCCTGGGCCGAACTCAGCAGCGGGGCGTCGGCGGCCAATTCGGCCTCCAGTGCCGCCTCCCGGCGGGCGGCGTCGCCGAGCTGGGCCTCGACGACGGCCCGCCGCTGCCGCGCGGCGGCCTCGTCGGCGACGTCCTTCGCCAGGGCGTCGCGCAGCTGCACGAGGTCGTCGGCCAGCAGCCGCAGGCGGGCGTCGCGCAGGTCGGCCTGGACGCCGGCCGCGCGGCGGGCCACCTCGGCCTGCCGGCCCAGCGGCTTGAGCTGGCGGCGCAGCTCCGCGGTGAGGTCCCCGAGCCGGTCGAGGTTGGCCTGCATCGCGTCGAGCTTGCGGAGCGCCTTCTCCTTGCGCTTGCGGTGCTTGAGGACGCCGGCGGCCTCCTCGATGAAGGCGCGGCGGTCCTCCGGGCGACCGGAGAGGACGGCGTCGAGCTGCCCCTGCCCCACGATGACGTGCATCTCTCGGCCGATGCCGGAGTCGCTGAGCAGCTCCTGGACGTCGAGCAGGCGCACCTTGTCGCCGTTGATCTCGTACTCGCTCTCGCCCGAGCGGTACATGCGGCGGGTGATCGAGACCTCGGTGTACTCGATCGGGAGCGCGCCGTCGGCGTTGTCGATGGTGAGGGTGACCTCGGCCCGGCCGAGCGCCGGGCGGCCGGCGGTGCCGGCGAAGATGACGTCCTCCATCTTGCCGCCGCGCAGGCTCTTGGCCCCCTGCTCACCCATGACCCAGGCGAGGGCGTCGACGACGTTGGACTTCCCGGAGCCGTTGGGACCGACGACCGCGGTGATCCCCGGCTCGAGGCGCAGGGTCGTCGCAGACGCGAAGGACTTGAAGCCCTTGAGCGTCAGGCTCGACAGGTGCACGAGTGGAAGGACCCCGTCCCCCTCACCCCTCGCAAGCTCGGGGTGAGCCTCCGGACGGGGCCGACGGGTCTACGAGATCAGGCGAGGGCGGGCTCGGCGTTGTCTCCGGCCAGGCTCAGCAGCTCGTGGGCGATGGACGCGTCGCGCTGGGCGCGCAGTTCCTGCAGTTCCTGCTCCAGCCGACGCACCTTGGCCCGCAGGACGGCGTTCTCCTCGACTGCTCGGAGTTCCGCGGAGGGCACTACGTGACCGAACAGGGCCTTGGCCATGGCGATAACGGCCTTTCGACTGCGTTGAGGGATGACCTGCGCCCCGGTCGACGGTCGGCGCGGTCCGTGTGTTCCAGGGTGACAGGCCAGGTCACGCAGGTCAACGGCGACTCTGCACAGGTCACGTGTCGGGGAGGTGTCGCGTTCGTCACGCCGTGGTGAAGCCGGTACTCCCGCGCGTCGGCTCGTCCCGGACGTCGACCCGCGTCACCGCTCCGGGCGCCCGCGGACCGTCCAGATCGGCCAGGACGGCGGCCACCGCGTCGTCCGCCCCCTCGAGCACGACCTCGACCCGGCCGTCCGGGAGGTTGGTCGCCGAGCCGGCCAGCCCGGCGGCCTCGGCCCGACCGCGCACGAACCAGCGGTAGCCGACCCCCTGCACGGAGCCGGACACCACGGCGACGGCGCGGCGCGTCACGACCGGCCCGCCCCGGCCGCCGGACGGCGTGGGCGGGCGGGGGACGTGCGAGGCCGCGGCTGGCAGGAGGGGCAGCTGTAGCTCGACCGGTTCATGAACGACTCCCGGACCACCGGCGTCCCGCACCGCGGGCAGGGCCGGTCCCTTTGGCCGTAGACGGCGAGGAACCGGGAGAAGTACCCGCTCTGGCCGTTCACGTCGACGTACAGCGAGTCGAAGGAGGTCCCGCCCTGCGCCAGGGCCTCGCCCAGGACGTCGCGGACGCCGGCGAGCAGGTCCTCGACCTGGCCCCGGGTCAGCTTGTCGGTGGGGCGGGCGCCGTGCAGGCGCGCCCGCCACAGCGCCTCGTCTGCGTAGATGTTGCCGATCCCGCCGATCAGCGTCTGGTCCAGCAGGGCCCGCTTGACCTCGGTCCGGCGGCGCCGCAGCGCCGCGCTGAAGCCGGCGGTGTCGAAGGAGTCGTCGAGCGGGTCGATGGCGATGTGCGCCAGCCGCGGCGGCAGCCCACCGTCCGCAGCACCGTCTTCGACGGCCAGCCCGCCGAACGTGCGCTGGTCGACGAAGCGCAGCTCGCGGCCGCCGTCGGTGAAGGTGACGCGCGCCCGCAGGTGCGTCTCGCCGGGCTGGGAGGGCTTCTCGACCAGCAGCTGCCCGCTCATCCCCAGGTGCGCGACGAGCGCCGCGCCGGACGGGGCGCCGTCCGGCTCGGCCAGCGGCAGCCACAGGTACTTGCCGCGGCGGCGGGCGGCGGTGAGCGTGCGACCGGTCAGCGCCGCGACGAAGTGCTCGGTGCCCTCGAGGTGCCGGCGCACCGCGCGGGGGTGGTGGACCTCGACGGTGGCGACGGTGCGCCCGGCGACCCAGCGCTCCAGGCCGCGCCGCACCACCTCGACCTCGGGCAGCTCGGGCACGGCGGGTCAGTCCTCGGTCGACGACTCGGTGGCGTCGTCCGCGGACGCCGACAGCGCCCGCCACGCGGCCTCGGCGGCCTCCTGCTCGGCGGCCTTCTTCGTGCGGCCGGAACCGCTGCCCCGCACGGTGCCGTCGAGGACGACGGCCGCGCTGAACGTCTTGGCGTGGTCGGGGCCGGTGTCCTCGACCACGTAGGTCGGTGCCCCGAGGCCGAGCGCGGCACCGAGCTCCTGCAGGCTGGTCTTCCAGTCCAGGCCGGCGCCGCGGGTGGCGGCCTGGTCCAACAGCGGGTCGAACAGCCGGTGCACGATGGCCGCCGCCACGTCCAGGCCGAGCCCGACGTGCACCGCACCGATCAGCGCCTCCACCGCGTCGGCGAGGATCGAGTCCTTCTCCCGGCCGCCGGTGGTCTCCTCACCGCGGCCCAGCAGCAGGTGCGGGCCCAGCCCGCCGGCTCCCAGCCGCCGCGCCACCCCGGCCAGCGAGGTCATGTTGACCACCGAGGCGCGCAGCTTGGCCAGCCGGCCCTCGGGCAGCTCGGGGTGGCGGCGGTACAGCTCGTCGGTGACGACCAGGCCGAGCACCGAGTCCCCGAGGAACTCCAGGCGCTCGTTGGTCGGCAGCCCGCCGTTCTCGTAGGCGTAGGACCGGTGGGTCAGCGCCAACGCCAGGAGGCCGCCGGGCAACTCGACGCCCAGGGCGTCGCGGAGCCAGGCGGCCGACCGTTCGGCGTGCGCCTGCCCGGCGGGCGAGCCGGGCACCCCGCCCGGGGCGGGCGGAGTACCGGTGACCGGCGTCGCCACGGCGGGTCGACTCGGAGAGCTCAGACCGAGAGGACCTGGCGGCCCTGGTACTGACCGCAGTTCGGGCAGGCCGCGTGCGGCGGCTTGAGCTCGCCACAGGCCCGGTTGGGGCACGGCGAGAGCGTGGGAGCGGACGCCTTCCACTGCGAGCGACGCATGCGGGTGTTGGCGCGGGACATCTTCCGCTTCGGGACGGCCACGGGTCAGTTCTCCTCTGGGTTGTCCGTACCGGGGGTGCCCGGTGCGGAGTCGGAACGGTCGGCCTGCGAGGCACCGAAGCGCTGAGCCAGCCCGGCCCACCGCGGGTCGAGCACCTCGTGGGTGTGGTCGGCCGGCAGGTCGTCGAGCCGCTGTCCGCAGTCCACGCACAGCCCCGAGCAGTCCTCGGTGCACGTGGGCGCCAGCGGCAGGCTGAGGACGACGAGGTCGCGGACCATCGGCTCGAGGTCGACGTGGTCGCCCTCGACGTGGCGGACCTCGTCCTCGTCGCTGGTGGCCTCGGTCGTGCTGCCCTCGTAGGCGAACAGCTCCTGGACGCCGAGCGCGAGGCTGTCCTCGACCGGCTCCAGGCAGCGGGCGCACGAGCCGACGACGGGGACGTCGACGTCCCCCGAGACGAGCACGCCCTCCATCACCGACTCCAGCCGGAGGCGCAGGTGCACCTCGGCGCCCTCGGGGACGCCGATGAGCTCCACCTTCCAGTCCGCGGGGGCCGGGACGGTCAGGTCCAGCTCCTGGAGAGAGCCGGCCCGCCGGCCGAGCTCCCGCAGGTCCACGCGCCAGGGGTTGGCGGCGGGACGCCGGGCGTCCGGGGACGCGGCGCCTGAGCGGGGCGGCTGAGCGGCAGGCATGTCGGTACTCGCGGTAGGCAACGGGGAGGTGGCCGGCCGGGGCGCGGAGCCTGGAGGCGGTCGGACCGGAGGACAAGCCTACCCGATGCCCGGACCACGCCGTCCGGGCCGACCGGGTGAGGCCACCCACCCGGCGGCGGCCCCGTCCCGGGCCGCGGACGGCGGGCGGTCCTGCTACTCCCGGAGCGCGGAGCGGGCCTTGTCCACCGAGCGCAGCATCCGCTCCAGGGTGGTGCCGAAGTCGGCCAGCCGGGTGTCGACGTACTCGTCGACCTCGGCGCGCACGCGGGCGGCGTCCGCGGTGCTCTGTGCCCCGAGCTCGTCGGCGCGGGCGAGAGCGCTGCGGTAGACCTCGGTCTCGCTGACCAGCTGCTCGTGCTCGGCCTGGGCGGTGACGAGGACCTGGGCGTGCTGGGCCTGGGCGTCGGCCAGGACGGCCTCGGCGTGCTGCTGGGCCTCCGCCACGATCCGCTCGGCCTCCGCCTCGGCCTGCGCGAGCAGGTCCTCGGCTTCGGCCTGCGCGCGGGCGAGCAGTTCGTCGCGCTGCCGGCGGGCGGTGCCGAGGATCTCCTCCCGCTGCCGTCGCGCGGAACCGACCGCCTGCTCGCTCTCGCTGCGGGTGCGCCCGGTCAGCCGCTCGGCCTCGGCCTGGGCCTGCTGGAGGATCTCGGTGCGCTGCTCGACGATGGCGCCGGCCTTGTGCACCTCCTCGGGGAGGTTCTCCCGGAGGTCGTCGAGCAGGTCGAGCAGGACGTCGCGCGGCACGATGCACGAGCCGCCGGACATCGGCACGTTGCGGGCGTTCTCGATGACGCTGCTCAGCTCGTCGACGGTCTCGTACAGCCGGTACACGACCTCGGTCACGACATCCCCCGCTCACGGTGGGCCAGCAGCCGCGTGTGCACGGCCTTGGGGACGAGGCTGGAGACGTCCCCGCCGAAGGTGGCGATCTGCTTGACCAGGCTCGAGGACAGGTGCCCCACCTGCGGCGCGGTGGGCACGAACAGCGTCTCGACGCCGGCCAGCTCCCGGTTCATCTGCGCCATCTGCAGCTCGTACTCGAAGTCGCTGACCGCCCGCAGCCCCTTGACGATCACCGGGATGTCGTGGCTGCGGCAGTAGTCGACGAGCAGGCCCTGGAAGCTGTCGACGGTCACGGTGGGCAGGTCGGCGACCGCGTCACGGAGCAGCTCCATGCGCTCCTCGACGGTGAACAGGCCGGCCTTGCCGGGGTTGACGAGCACGGCGACGACCAGCTCGTCGTAGAGCGCGGCCGCCCGCGTGATGACGTCGACGTGGCCGTTGGTGACCGGGTCGAACGAGCCGGGGCAGACCGCGCGCCTCACGGACAGCGACCGTACCGGAGCACGGCCTCCCCGTAGCGGCGGTCGCGCAGTCCGCGCAGGGGTGTCGGCCACTCCCAGGGCTCCTCGCGGGCCGGGCGCTCCACCACGACCACGGCGTCCTCGGCCAGCCAGCCGCCCCCGACCAGCGCCTCGAGCACGCCGAGCACCTCCGCCGCCGGCGTGGCGTAGGGCGGGTCGGCGAGCACGAGGTCGAAGCGGGCCGGCGGCGGCCCCTGCACGACGGTGGGCACGGAGCCCGCGACCACCCGGCCGCCGGGCAGCCCGACGGCGGCGAGGTTGGCCCTCAGCACAGGCAGCACCCGTGGCCCCGACTCGACGAAGACCACCTGCTGCGCGCCGCGGCTGAGCGCCTCCAGGCCGAGGGCGCCCGACCCCGCGTAGAGGTCCAGGACCGCGGCCCCTTCGAGGTCCAGCAGCGTCGAGAGGCTGTTGAACAGGCCCTCGCGGGCGCGGTCGCCGGTGGGCCGCACCCCCGACGCCGGCACCTTGAGCCGCCGTCCGCGGGCGACCCCCGAGATCAGGCGGGTCATGGCGCCGTCCCGAGGCTCGGCCCGAGCCTGCGAGGCGGCCCCTCCCAGGGGCCCGCCGCGAACGTCGAGCGGCCCTCCTGCAGGATCCCGCCGCGAGCGTGCGAGCGGTGGGGGGCAGGAGGGTCCTGCTCGGGGGGCGAGGAGTCCTCTCTCATGCCTTCTCGAGGTACTCGGCGCGCTCGTCGGTGGCCAGCGCGGCGACCTCCATCGCCAGGCCCGGGTGGTCGGCCAGGCCGCGCTCGGTCGCCAGCAGCCCGGCCGCCTCGGTGCGGGCCTCGGCGATGAGCTCCTCGTCCTCCAGCAGCGACAACAGCTTGATGCCCGAGCGGCGGCCGGACTGCGCGGCGCCGAGGACGTCGCCCTCGCGGCGGGTCTCGAGGTCCAGGCGGGCCAGCTCGAAGCCGTCGGACGTCGACGCGACCGCGGCCAGCCGCTGCCCGGTGGCCGAGGCGATCGCCGCCTCGCTGACCAGCAGGCACAGCCCCTCGTGCTCGCCCCGCGCGACGCGGCCGCGCAGCTGGTGCAGCTGGCTGACGCCGAAGCGGTCGGCGTCCACCACGACCATGACGGTGGCGTTGGGGACGTCGACGCCGACCTCGACGACCGTGGTGGCGACCAGGACGTCGACGTCCCCCGCGGCGAAGGCCCGCATCCGGGCCTCCTTCTCCTCGGGGGTCAGCCGGCCGTGCAGCACCTCCAGGCGCAGCCCGGCCAGCGGCCCGTCCCGCAGCGCCTCGGCGACGTCGAGCACCGCCAGCGGCGGGCGCCGGTCCGACGCCGCGGCCTCCTCGGCGGGGGCGCCGTCGACGTCCTCGGGCTCCTCCTCGGAGCCGGCGTCCTCGCCGATGCGCGGGCAGACGACGTAGGCCTGCCGGCCGGCGGCCACCTCCTCGCGCAGCCGCTCCCAGGCCCGGTCCAGCCAGGCCGGCTTCTCCCGCACCGGGACCACGGAGCTGCGCACGCCGCCCCGCCCGCTGGGCAGCTGGCGCAGCGTGGAGGTCTCCAGGTCGCCGTAGACGGTCATCGCCACGGTGCGCGGGATGGGGGTGGCGGTCATGACCAGCACGTGCGGCGGCCGGTTGCCCTTGGCCCGCAGCGCGTCGCGCTGCTCGACGCCGAACCGGTGCTGCTCGTCGACGACGACCAGGCCGAGGTCGGCGAACTCCACGGTCTCCTGCAACAGCGCGTGGGTGCCGACGACGATGCCGGCCTGCCCCTCGGCGACCTCGGCCAGGGCCGCGCGCCGGGCCGCGGCCTTGAGCGAGCCGGTGAGCAGGGTGACCCGGGTGCCGGCCGGGTCGCCGTCGAGCTCGCCGGCGCGGCCGAGCGGGCCCAGCAGGGCGCGGATGCCCCGGGCGTGCTGGGCGGCGAGCACCTCGGTCGGTGCCAGGATCGCGGCCTGGCCGCCGGCGTCGACGACCTGGGCCATCGCCCGCAGCGCGACGACGGTCTTGCCCGACCCGACCTCGCCCTGCAGCAGCCGGTGCATCGGCTGCTCCCGGGACAGCTCGGCCGAGAGCTCCTCCCCCACCTCCCGCTGGCCCTCGGTGAGCGCGAACGGCAGCGCGGCGTCGACGGCGTCGAGCAGCCCGCCGGCGCGGCGCGGCCGGGCGATCCCGGGTTCCAGCGCGGCGGCGCGGCGCCGTCCGGCGAGGGTCAGCTGGAGGGTGAGCGCCTCGTCCCACTTGAGTCGGTGCTCGGCCTGCTCGACGTCCTCGGCCGAGGTCGGGCGGTGGATGTCGAGCAGCGCCGCCGCCAGGCTCGGCAGGCCGTGGCGGGCGCGGATCTCCTCGGGCAGCGGGTCGTCGACGAAGCCGAACCCGCCGCCCGCGTCGAGCAGCAGCTTCACCGAGCGCTGGACCACCCAGCTGGAGACGTCCTTGGTCGCCGGGTAGATCGGGATGAGCGCGCGCGCCCAGTCCTCGTCGTCGTCCCCGGTGATGAGGTGGCAGTCGGGGTGCGCGAACTGCTTGGCGTTGCGGTACTCGCCGACGGTGCCGGCGAACAGGCCCCACGCGCCCTCGCGCAGGTTGGCGTGCTTGCGGTTGAAGAAGACCAGCTGCATCGAGCCCGCGCCGTCGCCGACGGTCACCTCGGTGAGCGTGCCGGGGCGGTTGCGCATCTTCCGGCTGGTGACCTTGCGCACCTGGGCGAGCACGGTGACGCGGTCACCGACCTGGAGGTCCTCCAGCTTGGTCATCTCGCCGCGGCGGGCGTAGCGGCGGGGGTAGTGCCGCAGCAGGTCCCGGACGGTGTGCAGCCCCAGCTGCTCCCCCATCGCCTTCGCGGTCTTCGCCCCGAGCACCCGGTCCAGCCGGGTGGTCATGTCGACCGCCATCACTCCACCCCCACCTGGAGCGGGACCGCACCGGGTCCGTCGTCGTACCGGGTCACCTCGACCAGCGGGTGGGTCGCGGCCAGGTGGGCGCAGACGGCGTCGCCGAGCGCCCGGTCGGGGCCGACGACGAGGGTCACCAGCTCCCCGCCGGCCGACAGCATGCGGTCGAGCAGCTCGCAGGCGACCCCGGCGAGGTCCGCCCCGACCAGCACCACGTCACCCTCCGCGGAGCCGAGGACGTGGCCGCGCCGGCAGGGCCCGACGCTGGTCAGCCCCTCCTGCTCGGCCACGGTGACCTCGGCCCAGCGGGTCGCCGCGGCGGCCTCGGCCATCGTGATGACGTCGTCGGAGAAGCGGCGCGCGGGGTCGGCGACAGCGATCGCGGCCAGCCCCTGCACCGGCGAGCGGGTCGGGACCACGGCCACGTCGCGGCCGGCCTCCCGGGCGCGCTCGGCGGCGCGCGCGGCCGGTGCGGTCAGCTCGGCGTCGTTGGGCAGGACGACCACGGTGGCGGCGGCCGAGTCGAGGACCGCGGCGAGCACGTCGTCCTCGGTGACGCCGTCCGGGCCGCACGGGACCACCCGGGCGCCCTCCCCGGCGAACAGCCCGGCCAGCCCGTCGCCGGCGACGAGGGCGACGACCGCCCGCGCGCCGGGTGCCGGGGCTGGCGGGGGCAACGGCGCCAGCGGGGTCACCGAGATGCGGTACGGCCGGCCGGCCTCGATGCCGGCCTCGATCGCGGCACCGACGTCGGTGGTGTGGACGTGCACGTTCCACTCGCGGCCCGACGGCGTGTCGACGCCGACCACCACGAGGCTGTCGCCGAGCGCGGCGAGCCGGTCGTGCAGCCAGGCGACGGTGGCCTCGTCGCTGTCGGCAAGCAGGTACTGCACCTCGCTGCCGGGGCCGGCCGGTGGCTGGTGCGGCCGCCCCCCGCCGTGGTCGTGCGTGCCGGCGGGCGTGCGAACCAGCGGCGGACGGGCCGGCTCGACCCCGGTCACGGTGGCGACCAGCGCGTCGAGGACCAGGCACAGCCCGGCCCCACCGGCGTCGACGACGCCCGCGTCGCGCAGCACGGCCAGCTGGCCCGTGGTCTCCGCCAGCGCCGCCCGGGCGCCGTCGGCCGCCGCCCGGACGACGTCGGCGAGCTCACCGCGCCCCTCGGCGACCGCCGCGACCGCGGCCTCCCCGCCGGCGCGGGCCACGGTGAGGAAGGTGCCCTCCTCCGGGTCGGCGACCGCGGCATAGGCGGCGTCGGCGGCCTTCTGCATCGCGGCGGCGACCGTCGGGCCGTCGGCCGGGCCGGCGTCGATCAGCTGGTCGGCCAGCCCGCGCAGGAGCTGGGCGAGGATCGTGCCGGAGTTGCCCCGGGCGCCGAGCACCGCGCCGCGGGCGAGCGACGCCCACGCCGGCTCGGCCGTCCCCCGCTCCTGCATCTCGGCCAGGGCCGCCTGGGCGGTCAGCAGCAGGTTGGTGCCGGTGTCGCCGTCGGGGACGGGGAACACGTTGAGGTCGTCCAGCCGGCTCCGGGACGCGGACAGCCCGGCCACCGCGGCCCGGCACCACTGACCGACCGCGGCGTCGTCCAGCGCCCGCAGCACGGCCGGAGGGTACCCACGCCGGGCGACAGGGCCGGGGCAGCGACCCGGCCGCCCCCGGCGCGGGCCGCGACGGCGGTCACCGACGGACTCCGCGACGGCGGTGGCGGAGAGCGGTTAGACTGGTCGACGGTCTTTGTGCGGGCGCGTCGCGCGCACCGCTCGTCTGAACGATTTCTCTGGGAGTGATCCGCCGTGGCTGCCGTGTGCGATGTCTGTGGCAAGGGGCCCGGTTTCGGTATGTCGGTGTCGCACTCGCACCGCCGCACGCCGCGCCGTTGGAACCCGAACATCCAGTCCGTGCGGGCGCTGGTCGCCCCGGGCAACCGTCGCCGGATCAACGCCTGCACCTCGTGCATCCGCGCCGGCAAGGTCGTCCGCGGCTGACGCCGCACGGTTGAGCTGAGCACCCCGGCCCCGGCCGGGAGAGGACCCCGGAGGTCGACGACCTCCGGGGTCCTCGGTGTTCCCTGAGGGACGGGTCCCAGGGCGCTCCCGCGGTCCTCCTCCTGCTCGTGCGGTCGTGCAGCACCGCAGCAGCAGGAACAAGACGCCGGAGCAGCGGCCCCCGGGATGGGCTCTCGTCAGATGCCGCGCGCCCGGGCGGCGGTGACGACCAGGTCGACGACGGTGTCCAGCGGCAGCGCGGTGCTGTCGACCACCAGGTGGTAGAGCGTCGCGGAGGCGGGGTCGCACCGGTAGAAGTGCCGCACGTACGCCTCCCGCGCGGTGTCGTTGGCCGCCATCTCCCGCCGCACCTCCTCGCGCGGCCGGCCGCTGCGCGCCACCGCGGCCGCCAGCCGGCGGTCGGCCGGGCCGTCCAGCCGGACGTGCAGGGCGTCGGCGCGGTCGCCGAGGACCAGTGCCGCGGCCCGGCCGAGGACGACCCCGCCGGGACCGGCGGCGATCTCGCCGAGCACGCGCTCGGTCTGCTGCCGGAAGGCCCGCTCGTCGGGCACCTGCGTCACCGGCACCACGCCGCCGACCGGGTCGGGCATCGTCCCGAGGGAGGCCACGAGGCGCCACAGCCCGCGGGCGACCTTCTCGTCGTTGGCCTCGGCCTCGCTCAGCGGCACGCCCAGCCGGCCGGCCACCTGCGCCGGGATCGCCCGGTCGTGGAAGGTCAGCCCCAGCCGCTCGGCGACCGCCGGCCCCACGTCCGCGCCGCCGGCCCCGTAGGCGGCCGAGATCGTCACGATGCCCACGCCCGCTCCTCCCCTGCCGGTCGCGGCAGCTCCTTGCCCAGGAAGACCGCCCCGGGCGCCTCGGCGTAGACGCCGTAGCCGGCGACCGGTGTGTACCCCAGCGCGGCGTAGAGGGCCAGCGCCTCGGGCTGCCGCCTGCCGGTGTTCAGCACCACCGCCCGGTGCCCGGCCGCGGCCGCGGTCCGCTCGAGCTCGGCCATCAGCTGCTGGGCCAGCCCGCGGCGGCGGTACGCCGGCTCGACGTACACCCGCTTGACCTCCACCGTGCCGTCGGCGTGCACCCGCCAGGCACCGCAGCCCGCGGGGACGCCGTCCACCTCGGCGACGAGGAACAGCCCGGCCGGCGGGGCGAACTCCGCGGGGTCGACGACGGCCTCGTCCGGCCCGCCGTAGCGGACGACGTACTCCTGCTGGACCCGCGCCACGAGCGCGCGGGCGACCGGGTCGTCGTAGGGCACCGCCCGCAGCGCGACCGGCTCACCGGAAGTGGACATGCCCGGTCCCTCCCGCCCCGACGGCCTCGGCGACCTCGGCGGCCGGCACGCCGTCCACCCGCACGCCCGGGCGCCCCGGCGCCGCGGCGACCGACCCGATGGGCGTCCACCCCGCGGGCAGCGTCGTCCCGGCCGGGAAGGTGGCCAGGAGGGCGTGGTCCTCGCCGCCGGTGAGGACCCACGCCATGGGGTCCCCGCCGAGCGCCGCGGCGACCTGCTGCAGCGGCCCGGGCGGCTCGAGGGTGGCCCGCACCAGCGCGGCGCGGTCGACGTCGACGACCACGCCGCTGTCGTCGGCGAGGTGCCCGGCGTCGGCGAGCAGCCCGTCACTGACGTCGCACATCGCCGTCGCGCCCGCGTCGGCCGCCGCCGGGCCCGCGGCGTACGGCGGCGTCGGCCGCCGGTGCGCGGTGACCGCCACCGCGGGGCTGGTGAACCCGCGCCGCAGCACCGCCAGCCCGCACGCCGACCAGCCCAGCCGCCCCGCCAGGGCCAGCACGTCCCCGGGCCGGGCGCCGGAGCGCAGCACCGGGGCGCGGCCGCCCAGGTCGCCCAGCGCCGTCACCGACAGGACGACGCCGTGGCTGTCCGGGGCCGAGGAGACGGTGTCCCCGCCGACGACGGCCGCACCCAGCGGCGCGCACTCCTCCGCCAGCCCGGTGGCCACCCCCTCCAGCCAGGCGGTCGACGTGTCGGGCGGGCAGGCCAGGCCCACGAGCAAGGCGGTGGTCACGCCGCCCATGGCCGCCACGTCGGCGAGGTTGGCCGCCGCCGCCTTGTGCCCGACGTCCTCGGCGGAGGACCAGTCGCGGCGGAAGTGCCGCCCCTCGACCAGGACGTCGGTGGTCGCCACCACCCGGCCGTCGGGGACGCGCAGCACCGCCGCGTCGTCCCCCGGCCCGACCTCGGCGAGCCGCGCCGTGCCCGACCGGGACAGCACCCGGGCGATCACCCCGAACTCGCCGACGACCCGCACGCTGTCGGCCGGGTCGTCCCGGGGCACCAGGGGACGGGGACGAGTCACCGGTCACCCTCCCCCGCTGAGGTAGGTTGCCGAACTGTCCGCCCACCGGCGCGGACGCCGCATCGGCAGCGCTGCCCGAGGAAAGGTCTCCCGTGGTCCACGCCTACATCCTCATCCAGACCGAAGTCGGCAAGGCCGCCCAGGTCGCGACGACGATCAGCCAGATCTCGGGCGTGACCAAGGCCGAGGACGTCACCGGTCCCTACGACGTGATCGTGCGGGCCGAGGCCGAGACCGTCGACGAGCTGGGCCGCCTGGTGGTCGCCCGGGTGCAGTCGGTCGACGGCATCACGCGCACGCTCACCTGCCCCGTCGTCAACATCTGAACGCGCTGACCGAGAACCCCCCGACCGACGGGCCGGCCCCCGAGCGGCGGCCGGCCCGGCCCGACGACCCCCTGCGGCGGATCGCGCTGCTGGTGACGGCCGTCGCCGTCCCGCTGGTCGTCGTCCTCCTGGTGTTGACCCGGGTCCTCGGCGACGACGGCGGGGACGGCGGGTCCCCCGTGGCCGAGGTCGGGGGCAGCCCGGCGCCGGAGCGCGCGGACCTGCCGCCGCTGCCGGTGGAGGTCCCGCCGGTCACCCCCGAGGCCGACGCGTCCTGCCCGGCGCTGATGAGCGCGCTGCCGCTGGAGCTGGCCGGGGAGCCGTCCCGCCCGGTGCAGTCCGACAGCCCCTTCGCCTACGCGTGGGGCGATCCCCCGGTCGTGCTGGTGTGCGGGGTCGACCGCCCCGCGGGGCTGGAGCCGACCTCCCCGCTGATCCAGATCAACGGCGTGAACTGGTTCGTCGACACCAGCGACCCCGACGTCGTCGTCTGGACCACGGTGGACCGCCCCGTGTACGTCCGGGTCACCGTCACCGCCGACACCGACAGCGCGCCGGTCACCGCGCTCGGGCCGGTCGTCAACGACGCGCTCCCGGCGCAGCAGCCCTGACCGGTCAGGACGGCGGCAACCGCTCCAGCTGGGCCTCGAGGACGGCGTGGACCTCCTGGGAGGCCGCGCCGACCGTCTCGGCGACCGCGGTGACGCCGACGCTGTAGACCCCGTGGCCGCACCAGGCGGACGCCGCCGGTGCGGACAGCCCGGACGCGGGGTGGGCCGCCTCCACGGTGAGCAGCCGGCAGCCGCCGGGCAGGTGCGGCGGGTCCTCCCGCAGCACCCCCTCGTAGAGCTCCGCCTCGTTCTCGGCGAGGTCGCGCGCGTAGTCCCCGGCGCCCGAACGGGTGGTGAACTGGTTGACGAAGACGCTGGTCACCGGGCCGGTTCCCGCGCTCCAGACCCGCTCCCAGCCGAAGCGGTAGCCGTAGTCCTCCAGCACCTCGCGCTCCCGGTCGGGGTCGTCCCCGTAGGAGGCGACGTCCTCGGCCGACTTCTCCCCCGCCGGCGGCGTGAGGTCGTCGTCGGGGACCCGCGGCAGGCCCGAGGGCACGGTGGTCACCACCAGCGCCTCGAGCTCCTCCGGTGCGGACGGCGTCGGGTCGGCGGGCACGGCGGTGGCCGCGCCCTCGACGGTCGTGACACACCCGGGAAGCGCCGCGACCAGGCCGAGCAGGGCCGCCCGGACCAGCCGGGCCGGCAGCAGGGCCGCCCGGACCGGCCGGGCCGCCGCCGGGGTCACGCCCCCGCGCCGCCGTCCAGGGCGGGCGCGACCGCCGGGCGGACCGTGGCCAGGGCGGCCGCGACGAGCCGGTCGACGAGGTCGGCGAAGCCCACGCCGGTCGCCGCCCACATCCGGGGGTACATCGAGATCGGGGTGAACCCGGGCATCGTGTTCACCTCGTTGACGACGAGGCGGTCGGCGCCGTGCGGGCCGCTGCCGAGGAAGAAGTCGACGCGGGCCAGGCCCGTGCAGTCCAGCGCGAGGTAGGCGCGGCAGGCGGCCTGCTGCACCGCGCGCGTCTGGTCGGGCGTGAGGTCGGCCGGGACGTCGAACTCGGCGGCGTCCTCGAGGTACTTGGCGCTGAAGTCGTACCAGTCGGTGCCGGGGCGCAACCGGATCTCGGCGGGCAGGCTCGCCTCGGGCGGTCCGCCGTCGCGGCCGGCCAGCACGCCGCACTCGATCTCCCGCCCGGGGACGGCGGCCTCGACGACGACCTTCCCGTCGACCTCGGCGGCCGCCGCCACGGCCGCGGGGAACTGCGCCCAGTCGGTGACCCGGCTGATGCCGATGCTCGACCCCGCCCGGGACGGCTTGACGAACACCGGCAGGCCGAGCCGCTCACGGGCCGCGGCGTCGAGCAGGTCCGGGTCGGCCGAGAGAGCACCGGTGGCGTCGCGGAGCACCACGTGGTCGCCCTGCGGCAGCCCGGCGGCGGCCAGCAGCTTCTTGGTGAACTCCTTGTCCATCGACGCGGCGCTGGCGAACACGCCCGAGCCGACGTACGGGATCCCGC
This sequence comes from Geodermatophilus sp. SYSU D00703, assembly GCF_054050155.1. Classification (NCBI taxonomy): domain Bacteria; kingdom Bacillati; phylum Actinomycetota; class Actinomycetes; order Geodermatophilales; family Geodermatophilaceae; genus Geodermatophilus; species Geodermatophilus sp. SYSU D00703. Next base: position 92,251 of record NZ_JBJGYU010000014.1, read on the forward strand.
TCATCTCCAGCAGGCCCTGGATGGTGCCGTCCTCGCCGTAGGCGCCGTGCAGGACCGGGAAGACGACGTCGAGCCCGATGCGCGGGCCGCCGCCGTCCAGGCGGACCAGGCCGCGGCCGGCGGGGTCGCCGACCAGGGTGACCGCCGTCCCGCCGGTGACCTCGGGCAGCACGCCGTCGACGATGGCCGGCCGCAGCTCCGGATCGGTCAGCACCCACCCGCCCTCGCGGGTGATGCCGACGGGGACCACGTCGTACCGGTCGGGGTCCAGCGCCGCGAGGACGGCCCCGGCGGAGACGCAGGAGATCGAGTGTTCCGCGCTGCGACCGCCGAAGACGACCGCGATGCGCAGCTTGCCTGCCTGTCCGCTCATCGCGGCCGACACTAGTGGAGCCCGCCCGCGCTCCCCCGGCGACGGGCGGACCGCGTGCGGCGGCGCCGCCGTCCCGGCGGTGTGGGAGCCTCGTGTGCGATGCGCGAGAACGTGGCCTCCCCGCCCGGCGGGGGCCTCCCCGGGACGCCTGCCGGCGACGGCCGGCCCGCGGCGCACCCGCGCGGGCTGCGGCTGGCCGGCGCCGCCGTCCACCTCTACACCGCCAGCGGCTCGGTGCTCGCGCTGCTCATCGTGCTCGCGGCGTTCGACGGCAACGCGGTCACCGCGCTCTGGGTGGGCCTGGTCGCGCTGGTGGTCGACGGCACCGACGGGATGCTGGCGCGGCGGGCGCGGGTCAAGGAGACCATCCCCTGGTTCGACGGCGCCCGGCTGGACGACATCGTCGACTACCTGACCTACGCCTTCGCCCCGGTGGTCCTGCTCTGGACGACCGGCTCGCTGCCGGCCGGTGCCGCCGGGTGGATCGTGGCCGCGCTGCCGCTGCTGGCGTCGAGCTACCAGTTCTGCCGGGTCGACGCGAAGACCGACGACCACACGTTCCTCGGGTTCCCCAGCTACTGGAACGTGGTGGCCTTCTACGCCGTCGTCCTGGACCTCGGGCCCGCGACGATCGCCGCGGTGCTCGTCGTCTGCTCGGTGCTGGTGTTCGTGCCGGTGCGCTACCTCTACCCCTCGCGCACGCAGGTGCTGCAGGGGCTGAACCTGGCGCTGACCGCCGTCTGGCTGGGCACCTACGCCCTGCTGCTGGTCCAGTACCCCGACCCGCACCCGGTGGTCGTCGCGCTGTCGCTGGCCTACCTCGTGTACTACGTCGCCGTGAGCCTCTGGCTGACCGCACGGGCGGCACACCGGCGCCGCCAGCAGGAGCGCACGGCGGCGCTCTGAGCTCGCTGCGATGCCCCTCGAGGAGCGGCTGTCGTCAGGCGTGCACCAGCGGCGAGCGCAGCACCAGTTCCACGTTCCGGTCCCCCGGCCCGCCGGCCAGCCCGGCGTCGAGGCCGGCCCACGGCACGTTGGCCGACAGCTCGCGGTGCAGCGACGCCAGCGCGGCGGGGTGCCGCGCGGCCGGGTCCAGCGGCGAGGGCGGCCGGGCCGGGCTGTCGTGGTCGACCATCGTGCAGACCAGCGACAGCGTCCCGTCCCCGTTGTCCAGGAACTCCACCAGCCGCGCCTGCCCCGGCCAGTCGACGACCGCGCAGGTGGTGACCTCCCAGAAGCCCCGGCCGGCCTCCTCCGGGTGCGCCCACGGGCGCACCTCGCTGACGTGGGTGTGCCCGTTGAGCCACAGCACCACGTTCGGGAACCGGTGCAGCAGCGCGACCAGCTCCGGGCCGCCCAGGACGCCGGCGTCCGCGGCCGGCCGCGGGCGCCAGGGGTCGTCCCGGTGCATCGTGGAGGACCCGTGGTGGGAGGTGACGACGACCAGCCGGTCGGGGTTGCCGGTGGCCACCCGGGTGCCGTCGGGCTCGACGACCACCGAGGAGACCTCGGCCAGGCGCTCGGCCAGCCAGCGGCCCTGGACGGCGTCCAGCGAGCCGTCGCCCCCTCCGGTGACCCGGGTGGTGTCCAGGCACACGACGCGGACGCCGGGCAGCCCGTCCCACGCGTAGTAGGCGGTGCCGTCGCGCAGGTTGGCCTCGGTGAACCCGTGGCCGGCCGGCTCCCCGCCGTCGGCCAGGTGGGCGGCGACGAAGTCCCGGCGGTCGATGAACCGGCGCTCGGCCAGCGGGGTGACGGTGCGCGCGCCCGCCGTCGTGAAGACCTCCGAGGAGTGGGTGAACAGCCGCAACGCGTCGTCCAGCGGCACGTCCGGCGCGAAGTCGACCGGCTTGCGGTCGGCGAGCAGCAGCCCCTCCAGGGCCGGGGTCGGGACGCCGACCCCGGCGATGAGCGCCTCGTGGTTGCCGTGGCAGCCCAGCCAGGGGATCCGCAGCCCCTCCGCGGCGAACGCGGCGAAGGCCGCGGCGAGCAGCCCCGGCCGGTCGGGGAAGCCGTGCCACGCCCGGTAGACGTCCGGCTCGGGGTCGTCCCCCTCGGGGCGCCAGAACAGGTCGTGCGGCCAGCCCGCGGCCTGGACGCCGTCGTAGGCGGACAGCCCCGCCCCCGGCCGCACCGGGCCGCCGCGGAGGACGGCGAGGAAGAGCTCGAGCTCGTTCCACTGCGCGTTGTCGATGGCGTCCCCGGTGGTGACCACGACCTCCAGGGGGACACCGGTGCGCGGACCGCCGGGGAGCCCGTTGAGCGTTCGGATCAGCGCGTCGACCGCGTGTGCGGTGATCGCCTCCTGCGGCCGGTGCATCGGCACGAGGGCCCGCATCCGCGGGTCGGCGAAGTGCCCGTTGAAGAACTCGAAGCGGGCCGGGGAGCAGACGTCGGCCAGTTGCACGTCGGTGACGTGCGCCAGGCAGGCCAGCGGCCGGACCCCGGTGCGCGGCGGCTCCCAGGTGGGCCCGACCAGCTCCCGGCGGGTGCGGTGCGGCTCCCCCGGCTGCCAGGCCAGCGCGTGGTAGTCGGTGTCGCGTCCCCGGCGCAGCACCGGGCCGGTGCCCAGCACCCGCTCCAGCGTCGTGCGGCTCACAGGCGGTCGAGTGCGGCGCTGAGGTCGGCGACGAGGTCGGCGGTGTCCTCGATGCCGCAGGAGAAGCGGACGAAGCCCGGCGCGACGGCGTCCCCGCCCCACTGCGCCCGCCGGTCGACCGTGCTGTGCACCCCGCCGAAGCTGGTCGCCGCCGTCCACAGCCGGCTCGTGGCCAGCAGCTGCCGCACCGCCTCCTCGCCGGCCAGCTGCGCCGACAGCACCCCGTTCGGGCGCAGCATCTGCCGCGCGGCCAGGTCGTGCGCCGGGTCGCCGGGCCGCCACGGCCAGCGGACGCCGGTCACCGCCGGGTGCGCGGCCAGCAGGTCGGCCACGGCCGCCGCGGTGGCGGCCTGCCGGGCCAGCCGCAGGTCCAGCGTGCTCATCGAGCGGTGCCCGAGCCACGCCTCGAACGGTCCCGGCGTGCCGCCGGTGTGGTCGCGGAAGGCCTTGAGCCGGGCCCACAGCTCGTCGTCGTCGGTGCTCACGTGGCCGAGCAACAGGTCGCTGTGGCCGGTCAGCGCCTTGGTGTCGCTGCCGACGGTGAGATCGGCGCCGAGCGCCAGCGGCCGCTGCCCGAGCGGCGTGGCGGTGGTGTTGTCGACGGCGAGCACGGCCCCGGCGGCACGGGTGGCGCGCGCGACGGCGGCGATGTCGCAGACGTCCAGCTGCGGGTTGCTCGGCGTCTCCAGCAGGACCAGCCGGGCGCCCTCGAGGTCCCCGCGGGCCGCGACCGCCTCGATCTCCGGGGTGGGCACGTACTCGACGCGGACGCCGAACCGCTCGAGCTCCTCACGGGCCAGCAGCCGGGTCGTGTAGTAGCCGTCGGAGGGCAGCACCACGCGGTCCCCCGCGCGCGCCACGGCCAGGACCGCGGCGCCGATCGCGGCCATGCCGGTGGCGAAGGACAGGCAGCGGCCGCCGTCGAGCTCGCCGACCGCGGCCTCGAACACCCGCAGCGTGGGGTGCTCCGTGCGCGCGTACGCGTCGGCACCGCCGGCGCGGGGCGGGGAGTCGCCGAGGTGGTACGGCGCGGCGAAGACCGGGGAGGGCCGCAGCGGTGCGCCGGGGACGGCGTCGGGCTCACCGGCCCGGACCGACCGGGTGCCGTCGCCCCAGGCGGGTCCGCTCACCCGGGCTCCGCTCGGGCTCCCGTCGGTCACTCGGGCTCGGCCGTCGGTCGCCTCGCTCACTCGGGCTCCGCTCGGGCTCCCGTCGGTCACTCCGGCTTCGCCTCCCGGGACATGATCTCCTTCACCATCTGCGCCGCCGGGACGTTCTCGTGGCACACCCGGACGACGGCCTCGGTGAGCGGCATGTCGACCCCGTGCGCGCGGGCCAGGTCGAGCACCGGGCGGCAGCTCTTGACGCCCTCGGCGACCTGGCGGGAGGTCTGCTGGACCTCCTCCAGCGTCATCCCGCGCCCCAGCTTCTCCCCGAAGGTGCGGTTGCGCGACAGCGGAGAGCTGCAGGTGGCGACCAGGTCGCCGAGGCCGGCCAGCCCGGCGAACGTGGTCAGCTCCGCACCCAGTGCCGTGCCCAGCCGGGCGGTCTCGGCCAGCCCGCGGGTGATGAGCGACGCACGGGTGTTGTCCCCGAACCCCATCCCCTCGGTGATGCCGCACGCCAGCGCGATGACGTTCTTCACCGCCCCGCCGATCTCGCAGCCGACCAGGTCGCGGTTGGTGTACGGCCGCAGGTAGGGCGTGTGGCAGGCGGCCTGCACCTGCGCCGCGCGCCGCTGGTCGGTGCACGCGATGACGGTCGCGGCGGGCTGCTCCTCGGCGATCTCCCGCGCCAGGTTGGGGCCCGACAGCGCCGCCACCCGCTCCGGCCCGGCGCCGGTGACCTCGCAGATGACCTGGCTCATCCGCTTGGTGCTGCCGAGCTCGATGCCCTTCATCAGCGACAGCAGGACCGCGTCGTCGGGCAGCAGCGGCGCCCACTCGACGAGGTTGGCCCGCAGCGACTGGGAGGGGACGGCGAGGACGACGATCTCCGCGCCGCGCAGCGCCTCCTCGGCGTCGGCGGTCGCGCACAGCCGCGCGGGCAGCCGGATGCCGGGCAGGTAGTCCGGGTTCTCCCGCGTGTCGGTGATGACCCGCGCCAGCTCCGGCCGCCGGGCGTGCAGGGTGACCGTGCACCCGGCGTCGGCGAGCACCTTGCCGAACGTCGTCCCCCAGGACCCGGCGCCGAGGACCGCCGCTCGCGTCACGCGGCGCTCCCCGGCAGGTCGCCGGGCAGGCGGCGCTGCGGGCGCGGCGCGAACGTCGCCGGGGCCGGCTCGCCGCGCAGCTCGGCCAGCTGGTCCCGGACGGCGCTCATCATCCGGTCGGTGACCTCGCGCAGCAGCTCCGCGGTCACGGGGCGGCCGGCGCGGACCTCGGCGCGCAGGTCCGCGAGGTCCAGCGGCTCGCCGACCAGGTAGTCGGCCGGCACCCGCAGCCGCCAGTGCAGCTTCTTGGCGTGGTAGTCGTGCAGCCGCTGCGGCCCCCACTGGGCCACCGGCAGCACGATAGCGTCGGTGCTCAGGGCCAGCCGGGCAACGCCGGTGCGCGCCTCCATCGGCCACCAGTCGGGGTCGCGGGTGACCGAGCCCTCCGGGTAGATGACGACGACGTTGCCCCGGGCGAGGTCGGTCTCCGCGGCGGTCAGCGAGCTGCGCGCGTCGGCCGAGCCGCGGGCCACCGGGATCTGCCCGGCGCCGCGGAGGATCGTGCCGACGACGCCCTTGAACACCGAGGCCTTCGCCAGGAAGTGCGGCACGCGACCGCAGTCCCACACCAGCCGCGCGCAGGCCAGCGGGTCGAGGATCGAGACGTGGTTGGCCACCACGAGCACCGGCCCGGTGCGGGGGAACCGCTCGGCGTGCCGGTAGCGCAGCCGGAACAGCAGCGAGACCAGCGGGTAGACCAGGACGACGCACAGCCACAACGCCGCCGGGAGCCGTCCGCGCGTCCGCCACCGCGACGGCGGACCTCCCGCTCGGCGCGCGCCCCCCGGGGGCCGGTCCTGGCTCACCGGCGCCCTCCCTCCTGCCGCTCCCGCGGCTTGGCGCCGTGGGATGGTGTCTGCGCCCATGATCGGGCCTGGGCCGGTCCCGGCGCTGCACCGGGTCCTCGTGCGGGCGACCCGGCCCCTCTCCGGGCCGGTGTGGTCACATGGGACCCGTGTCCCGGTGGTCGGTCGTCGTCCCGGCGAAACGGCTCGCCGTCGCCAAGACGCGGCTGACCCCGCTGACCGACTCCCTCGGCGGCCCGCCGGGCACCGCCCACGCCGAGCTCGTGCTGGCGCTGCTGGCCGACACGGTCTCGGCCGCGCTCGCCTCGGCCGCCGTCGCCGACGTCCTCGTGGTCACCGACGAGCCGCGGGCGGCCGCGCTCGTCACCGTGCTGGGCGCCCGCACCGTCCCCGACGAGCCCGACCGTGGCCTGAACCCGGCCCTCGCCCACGGCGCCCGCGCCGCCGGCAGCCGCGCCGTCGCGGCACTGTCCTCCGACCTCCCGGCGCTGCGCCCCGAGGAGCTGGCCGCCGCGCTGGCCGCGGCCGGGACGGCGCCGCGCTGCTTCGTCGCCGACGCGCAGGGCACCGGGACGACGCTGCTCACCGCCGCCGGCGTCGACCTCGCCCCCGCCTTCGGGGCCGGGTCCGCGGAGCGGCACCGCGCCGGCGGCGCGGTCGAGCTCACCGGGCGCTGGCCGGGGCTCTCGCGCGACGTCGACACGGCGGCCGACCTGGCCGCGGCCGTGGACCTGGGGGTGGGGCGACACACCGGCGCCCTGCTGGCGGGGGCGTCCGAGACGCCCTGACCGTCGCCCGCCGTTCACCTTGCTGCGGCACGATGTCGGCGTGCCCTCCACCCGATCCGGTGCCCCGGCCGACCGCTACATCAACCGCGAGCTGTCCTGGCTGGACTTCAACGCCCGCGTCCTGGAACTGGCCGAGGACGACTCCCTGCCCCTCCTGGAGCGGGTGAAGTTCCTCGCGATCTTCGCCAGCAACCTCGACGAGTTCTTCATGGTGCGGATCGCCGGGCTCAAGCGCCGGCAGAGCACCGGGCTGACCGTCCGCTCCCCCGACGGGCTGACCATCCGCGAGCAGCTGGCGCGGGTGACCGAGCGGACCCGCGAGCTGGTGCACCGGCACGGCGACGTCTTCACCAAGGACATCACCCCGCGGCTGGAGGACGCCGGGATCCGCATCGTGCACTGGGAGGAGGTGGCCGAGGGCGAGGCCAAGCGGCTGCGCGAGTACTTCCGCGACCAGGTGTTCCCGGTGCTCACCCCGCTCGCCGTCGACCCGGCCCACCCGTTCCCCTACATCAGCGGGCTCTCGCTCAACCTCGCCGTCTCGGTGCGCGACCCCGACACGGGCGGGTCGCGGTTCGCCCGGCTCAAGGTGCCCAACAACGTGCCGCGCTTCGTGCCGGTGGGCGCGGTCGACTCCGAGGCGACGTTCCTGCCGCTCGAGGACCTCATCGCCGCGCACCTGCCGCAGCTGTTCCCCGGCCTCGACGTGCTCGACCACCACCTGTTCCGGGTCACCCGCAACGCCGACCTCGAGGTGGAGGAGGACCGCGACGAGGACCTGCTGCAGGCGCTGGAGCGCGAGCTGGCCCGCCGCCGCTTCGGCCCGGCGGTGCGGCTGGAGGTCGCCGAGTCGATGGACCCGCGGATCCTCCAGGTGCTGATCAACGAGCTGGAGGTCGACAAGGAGGACGTCGTCCAGGTGCCCGGCCTGCTCGACCTGGCCGCGCTGTGGGCGCTGTACGACCTCGACCGGCCGGAGCTCAAGGACGACCCGTTCGTGCCGGCCACCCACCCCCGGCTGTCGGAAGGCGAGACGCCCAAGAGCGTGTTCGCCACGCTGCGGGAGGGGGACGTGCTCGTCCACCACCCGTACCACTCGTTCGCGACCAGCGTGCAGCGGTTCATCGAGCAGGCCGCCGCCGACCCGAACGTCCTCGCGATCAAGCAGACGCTGTACCGCACCTCCGGCGACTCCCCGATCGTCAACGCCCTCATCGACGCGGCCGAGGCCGGCAAGCAGGTCGTCGTCCTCGTCGAGATCAAGGCGCGCTTCGACGAGGAGGCCAACATCAGCTGGGCCCGCTCGCTGGAGCGCGCCGGCTGCCACGTGGTCTACGGGCTGGTCGGGCTGAAGACGCACTGCAAGACGGCGCTCGTCGTGCGGCGCGAGGGCAGCGTCATCCGCCGCTACTGCCACATCGGCACGGGGAACTACAACCCGAAGACCGCCCGCCTGTACGAGGACCTCGGCATCCTGACCGCCGACCCGCGGGTGGGCGCCGACCTCACCGACCTGTTCAACACCCTCACCGGGTACTCGCGGCAGACGACCTACCGCCGGCTGATGGTGGCGCCGCACGGGGTCCGCGCCGGGCTGGTGGAGAAGATCCGCCGCGAGGCCCGCCACGCCCGCGAGGGCCGCCCGGCCGGCATCCGGATCAAGGTCAACTCCCTGGTCGACGAGCAGGTGATCGACGCGCTGTACGAGGCCTCGGCGGCCGGCGTCCCGGTGGAGCTGTTCATCCGCGGCATCTGCTCGCTGCGCCCCGGCGTCCCGGGCCTGTCGGAGAACGTGCGGGTGCGGTCGATCGTCGGGCGCTTCCTCGAGCACTCGCGGGTCATGAACTTCCGCAACGCCGGCGAGGGCGAGTGGTGGATCGGCAGCGCCGACCTCATGCACCGCAACCTCGACCGCCGGGTGGAGGTGCTGCTGCAGGTCTGCGACGAGCAGGCGCACCGCATGCTGGAGAACGTCTTCGACCAGGCGATGGCCGACGACGTCCGCTGCTGGGAGCTGGGGCCCGACGCCACCTGGACCCGCCGGGATGGGCGGGACTACCAGGCCGGGCTCATGGGGATGGTCGTCGAGCACGCGAACGGCGCCGTCTGATGGTCATCCGCGCCGCGGGCGGGGCGCTGTGGCGGCCGGCCGCCGGCGGGGGCGTCGAGACGGCGGTGGTGCACCGGCCGAAGTACGACGACTGGTCGCTGCCCAAGGGCAAGCTCGACGCCGGGGAGCACGCGCTGACCGCCGCCGTCCGGGAGGCCGTCGAGGAGACCGGGCTGGACGTCGTCGCCGGCCGGCGCAGCGTGCGCACCGAGTACGAGGTCGCGGAGGGTCCCAAGCGCGTCGACTACTGGCTGATGCGGGTGGTCGGCGGGGAGTTCGTCGCCAACTCCGAGGTCGACGACCTGCGCTGGCTGTCCCTGGACGACGCCGCGGAGCTGGTGAGCCACGAGGCCGACCGCGCGGTGCTGGCCGACCTCGCGCGCACCGACGTCCCCCGCGAGCCCGCGCTGCTGCTGGTGCGGCACGGCCGCGCCGGAGACAAGTCGCAGTGGGACGGCCCCGACGAGCTGCGGCCCCTGGACGGCAAGGGACGCCGGCAGGCCGCGCGGCTGGCCGAGGTGCTGCCGCTGTTCGCCCCGACGGCGGTGCTGACCGCCCGGCGGACCCGCTGCCGGGAGACCGTGGAACCCCTGGCCGAGCGGCTCGGGCTCGCGGTCGAGGACTGCTCGGAGCTCGGCGAGGAGGAGTTCTCCGACGACCCGCAGGCGGGCCTGGCCGTCGTGCAGCGGCTGCTCGAGTCGCCGGGCGTCACCGTCGTCTGCAGCCAGGGCGGGGCCATCCCGTCGGTGCTGCTCGACCTGGGCGTGCGCTGGGCCGGCGTGGCCGGACGGCTGCACCCGCCGGCGGCCAAGGGCAGCACGTGGGCCCTCGGCGGCCGGCCGGGCGCGCTGGCCGCGGACTACTACCGCGACTTCGACCCCGACGCCGACGACGCCCCCCGCTGAGGCGCCCCTCGAACGGCCTTTGTGGCCACTTTGGCCGCTGGATCAGCGGCCAAAGTGGCCACAAAGGCCGGATTCGCCCGGCTCAGAGGGCGGGCTGGGCCTTCGGCAGCCAGGGCTTGCGGCCGGCCTCGTACGCCTCGATGTGGTCCAGGTGCCGCTCGGTGAGGCCGACGTCGTCGAGACCCTCCAGCAGCCGCCAGCGGGTGTAGTCGTCGATCTCGAACGGCACGGTGACGCCCGCGTAGCGGACCTCCTTGGCCTGCAGGTCGACGGTCACCTCGGTGGCCGGGTCGGCCTCGATCGCCTTCCACAGCGCCTCGACCTCCGGCTGCGGCAGCAGCACGGTGAGCAGGCCGGCCTTGGTCGAGTTGTTGCGGAAGATGTCGGCGAACCGCGAGCTGATGACCACGCGGAACCCCCCGTCCATCAGCGCCCAGACGGCGTGCTCACGGGAGGAGCCGGTGCCGAAGTCCGGACCGGCGACCAGGACCGAGGCGTTCGCGTACTCCGGCTTGTTGAGCACGAAGTCCGGCTCGTTGGTGCGCCAGGCGACGAACAGTCCGTCCTCGAACCCGGTGCGGGTGATCCGCTTGAGGTACTCGGCCGGGATGATCTGGTCGGTGTCGACGTTGGTCCGCCGCAGCGGGGCCGCAGTGCCGGTGTGCGTGGTGAAGGCGTCCATGGGGGTCAGACTCCAGCCGTCTGCAGGTCGGCGGACTCGAGGTCCGCGGGGGCGGTCAGGTGGCCGGTCAGCGCGGTGGCCGCGGCGACGGCGGGGCTGACCAGGTGGGTGCGGCCGCCCTTGCCCTGCCGGCCCTGGAAGTTGCGGTTGCTCGTGGAGGCCGAGCGCTCCCCCGGCTTCAGCTGGTCGGGGTTCATGCCCAGGCACATCGAGCAGCCCGCGCCCCGCCACTCCGCGCCGGCCTCGACGAAGACCTGGTCCAGGCCCTCGGCCTCGGCCTGGGCCTTGACCGCGACCGACCCGGGGACGACGAGCATCCGGGTGTGCGCGTCGATCCTCTTGCCGCGCAGGAGCTCCGCGGCGACACGCAGGTCCTCGATCCGGCCGTTGGTGCAGGAGCCGAGGAAGACGGTGTCGACCTCGATCTCGCGCAGCGGCGTGCCCGGGGTCAGGCCCATGTAGGCCAGCGCCCCCTCGACGTCGCGCCGGTCGTTCTCGTCGGCGAAGTCGGCCGGGTCGGGCACCCGCTCGGAGATCGGCAGGCCCTGGCCGGGGTTGGTGCCCCAGGTGACGAACGGCGTGAGCGTCGCCGCGTCGATGTGCACCTCGCGGTCGAACACGGCGTCGTCGTCGGTGCGCAGCGTCGTCCAGTACTCGACGGCGGCGTCCCAGTCGGCGCCCTTCGGGGCGTGCGGCTTGTCCCTCAGGAACGCGAACGTGGTCTCGTCCGGGGCGATCAACCCGGCCTTGGCGCCGGCCTCGATCGACATGTTGCAGATCGTCATCCGGGCCTCCATCGAGAGCTTCTCGATGGCGCTGCCGCGGTACTCGATGACGTGCCCCTGGCCGCCGCCGGTGCCGATCTGGGCGATGACCGCCAGGATGACGTCCTTCGCGGAGACGCCGGGGGGCAGCTCGCCGTCGACGGTGACCGCCATCTGCTTGGGCCGGTACTGCGGCAGCGTCTGCGTGGCCAGCACGTGTTCGACCTCGCTGGTGCCGATGCCGAAGGCCAGCGCGCCGAACGCCCCGTGGGTGGAGGTGTGGCTGTCGCCGCACACGATCGTCATGCCCGGCTGGGTCAGCCCGAGCTGCGGGCCGATGACGTGCACGATGCCCTGGTCGCGGTCGCCCATCGGGGCCAGCCGGATGCCGAACTCGGCGGCGTTGCGGCGCAGCGCCTCGACCTGCGCGCGGCTGACCGGGTCGGCGATCGGCTTGAGGATGTCCAGCGTCGGGACGTTGTGGTCCTCGGTGGCCATCGTGAGGTCCGGACGGCGGACGGTGCGCCCGGCCGCCCGGAGGCCGTCGAAGGCCTGGGGGCTGGTCACCTCGTGGACGAGGTGCAGGTCGATGAAGAGCAGGTCCGGCTCGCCCGCGGCGCTGCGCACGACGTGGGCGTCGTAGACCTTCTCCGCCAGGGTCTTCGGCACGGCTGGTCCCTCCTGGGTGCGGTCTCGCTGCGGCCTGCTGGCCATCCCATGCAGTGGGATGCGAGTATTGCTGTGTGGGACAGCCTAACCCCGTCGCCGTGCTGGACAAAGCAGTGGCCATCCTCCGCGCCGTCGCCGCGGAGCCCGCGACCCTCGCCGAGCTGGTCGAGCGCACGGGTCTGCCCCGCGCGACCGCCCACCGGCTGGCCGTCGCCCTCGAGGGGCACCGCCTGGTCCGCCGCACCACGGCCGGGGCGTGGGCGCCCGGTCCCGGGCTGGCGGAGCTGGGCCGGGGCACCGCCGACCTCGCCGGGATCGCCGGTCGGCACCTGGCCACGCTGCGCGACCAGAGCGGGGAGAGCGCGCAGTTCTACGTGCGCGACGGCGCCACCCGGGTGTGCGTGGCCGCCGCCGAGCGCTCCTCCGGGCTGCGCGACACCGTCCCGGTCGGGGCGCGGCTGCCCATGACCGCCGGCTCCGCCGCCCACGCGCTGCTGGCCTTCGCCCCGGCGGACGAGGTCACCCCGCTGCTGCCGTCGGCGAGCTTCACCGCGCGCACGCTGCTCGACGTCCGCCGGCGGGGGTGGGCGCACAGCATCGCCGAGCGCGAGCCCGGCGTGGCGTCGCTGTCGGCGCCGGTGCGGGACGCCGCCGGCGGGGTGCTGGGCGCCGTCTCGATCTCCGGGCCGGTGGAGCGGCTGGGCCGCCGTCCGGCCCCCGAGATCGTCGGTGCCGTGCTGGAGGCGGCGGGCGCCATCTCCCGCGCCGCCCGCTGAACGACCCTTCCCCGGGCCGACCGGCGGGCGTACACACCTGTCATGAGCCTGACCGACGTGTCCACCCGCGGCCGCTTCCGCATCGCCGAGCCCGGGGAGGGCATCGGCCTGGACGAACTGGCGCTGGCCACGCGCAACCACGGCATGCCGTTGGAGGCCCTGCGCTACGACGTCACGCCGCCCGGCCTGCACTACGTGCTCACCCACTACGACATCCCGGCGGTCGACCCCGCCGGCTGGCGGCTGGAGGTCGGCGGCGCGGTCGAGCGGCCGCTGTCGCTGGACATCGACGACCTGCGCGCCCGGCCGGCGGTCACCTCCCGCGTGCTGCTGGAGTGCGCCGGCAACGGCCGCGCCCGCCTGGAACCGCGGCCGGTCAGCCAGCCGTGGCTGCTGGAGGCGGTCGGTTCCGCGGAGTGGACCGGGACGCCGCTGGCCCCCGTGCTCGAGGAGGCGGGCCTGCGGCCGGACGCCGTCGACGCCGCCTTCACCGGCGCCGACCACGGGCTCGAGCGCGGCGTCGAGCAGGACTACGCCCGCGGCCTGCCGCTGGCCGAGGCGCTGCGCCCCGACGTCCTGCTGGTGTGGGCGATGAACGGCGCCCCGCTGCCGCCCCAGCACGGCGCTCCCCTGCGGCTGCTGGTCCCCGGCTGGTACGGCATGGCCCAGGTCAAGTGGCTGACCCGCGTCGACGTGCTCGACCGGCCCTTCGACGGCTTCCAGAACGCCACGGCCTACCGGCTCAAGGTCGACGCCGACGACGACGGCGAGCCGGTCACCCGGATCGCCCCGCGGGCGCTCATGACCCCGCCCGGCTTCCCGGACTTCATGACCCGGGAGCGCTTCTGCCGCGCCGGGCCGGTGATGCTGACCGGGCGGGCCTGGTCCGGCCGGGCGCCGGTGACTTCCGTCGAGGTCAGTCCCGACGGCGGCGCGAGCTGGCTGGCGGCGGACCTGGCGCCGCCGGACCCGGCGCACCCGTTCGCCTGGCGGGCCTGGGTGCTGCCGTGGACCGCCGAGCCGGGCAGCTACGAGTTCGTCGTCCGGGCCGCCGACGAGGTGGGCCCGCAGCCCACCCAGCAGCCGTGGAACCGGCAGGGCATGGCCAACAACCTGGTGCAGCGGGTGCCGGTCACCGTGCTCGACTGATCAGTCGGCCGGGCGACGGCCCGACAGGAAGAAGTGCAGGCTGTCGGAGACGCTGCGGCGGGCCGCGAACCCGATGAGCAGGACGACGGCGAAGTACAGGACGACGAGGGCGTGGTCGAGGAACGAGGCGTCCAGGCGCAGCGCGTCCACGGCGGGTGGCCTCCGGTCCCGGGTCGGGGCGATCAGGCGATGCGGCGGGCCCCCGGAGACGGGACGACGGCGAAGGTCCGCGGCGGGCTGTACCCCTCCTGCGCGAAACGATCCGTGATCGTCATCGCGACCTCGCTGGTCAGTGCGGCGTCGACGAGGACGATCGCGCTGCCGCCGAAGCCGCCGCCCACCATGCGCGCCCCGGCGGCCCCGGCCTCGAGCGCGGTGGCCACGCAGGTGTCGAGCTCGGCCGTGGAGATCTGGAAGTCGTCACGCAGGGACGCGTGCCCCGCGGTGAGCACCGGCCCGATCGCCGCCGGCCCGTCGCTGCCGCGCAGCACGCGGACGACGTCGAGCACGCGGGCGTTCTCGGTGACGATGTGCCGGGCGCGCCGCAGCAGCACCGCCCCCTCCGGCGTGCCGTCGTCCAGCACGGCGAGGGCGGCGACGTCCGGGACGTCGCGCAGCGCGGCCACCCCGAGCCGCCCGGCGGCCTGCTCGCACTCCCGCCGCCGGTCGCCGTACCCGCCGGTGGCGTGGTCGTGGGTCGTCCCGGTGTCGACGACGAGCAGCTCCATCCCCGCCGCCGCCAGGTCGAAGGGCACCTGCTCGCAGCTGCGGTCGCGGGTGTCGAGGAACAGGGCGTGCTCGGCGGTGCACAGCAGCGACGCGGACTGGTCGAGGATCCCCGTCGGGGCGCCGACGAAGTCGTTCTCCGCCCGGCGGGCCACGTCGACCAGGTCACCGGGGGCGAGCTCGGGCGCGGCGAGGTCGCGCAGCGCGAGCGCGACGGCGCACTCCAGCGCTGCCGAGGAGGACAGCCCGGCGCCGGAGGGCACGTCGCCGTCCACCACGATGCTCACCCCGCCGGGCAGCCGGTCCCGCAGCTCCGCCACGACGCCGGCCGGGTAGCCGGCCCACCCGCCGGGACGCCCGGGCGCCAGCTCGCCGACCGGCACCTCGACGCGGTCCCCGGGGTGCTGGAGGGAGACCAGCGCGACCCGGCCGTCGTCGCGCCGGGCGACGCCGGCGCGGGTGGTGTGCGGCAGGGCCACCGGCAGCACGAAACCGTCGTTGTAGTCGGTGTGCTCGCCGATGACGTTGACCCGGCCCGGCGCCGCCCACACGCCCTCGGGCTCGCCGCCGAACGCCTCGGCGAACGCCGACCGCACCCGCGCCACGTGGCTCACGGCAGCACCACGTGGCGCAGCTGCTCCGCCACGTCCTCCGGCGTCGTGTCGCTGATGAACGCGCCCATCCCGGACTCCGAGCCGGCCAGGTACTTGAGCTTCCCGGGCGCCCGGCGCAGCGAGAACAGCTGCAGGTGCAGCCACCAGTCCTCGCGGCCGCGGGTGACCGGCGCCTGGTTCCAGGCGGCGATGTAGGGCATCGGGGTGTCGAACCGGTGCGCGAACCGGCCCAGGACGTCGAGGTAGACCTCGGCCAGCGCGTCGCGCTCCTCGTCGATGAGCGCCGGGAGGTCCGGGACGCGGCGGTGCGGGAACAGCTGCAGCTCGTAGGGCCAGCGGGCCGCGGCCGGGACGAACGCCGTCCAGTGCTCGTTGGCCGCGACCACGCGCGGGCCGCTGCGCTCGGCGGCGAGGACGTCGGCGAACAGCTCCCCGCCGGTCTCCCTCCGGTGCCGCTCGATCGAGCCGAGCACCTTCTCCAGCCGCGGCGTCACGAACGGGTAGGCGTAGATCTGCCCGTGCGGGTGGGAGAGGGTCACCCCGATCTCCTCACCGGAGTTCTCGAAGACGAAGACCTGCTCCACGCCCTCGATCGCGGACAGCTCCGCGGTGCGCTCGGCCCAGACGTCCACCACCAGCCGCGCCCGCTCGCGCCCCAGCGTGGCGAAGGAGCGGTCGTGGTCGCTGGTGAAGACCACCACCTCGCAGCGGCCGAAGCCCGGCCGCAGCTCGGTCAGCGGCGCGCCCGGCGCCGTCGGCGGGACGTCGCGCTCCACCGCGGTCGCCAGCGACGGGAAGCGGTTCTCGAAGACGACGACCTGGTAGTCGGCCTCCGGGACCTCGGTGGGCTCCCGGCCGGGCCGGGTCGGGCACAGCGGGCACAGGTCGGCCGGCGGGAGGAAGGTCCGCGTCTGCCGGTGCGAGGCCAGGACGACCCACTCGCCGAGCAGCGGGTCCCAGCGCAGTTGCGACCGGGTGCTCACCGCGGGCAGCTCGCGGGTGTCCTCCGCCGTCCGGTCCGGGGCCTGGGACCCCGCGTCGAAGTAGAGGACCTCCCGGCCGTCGGCCAGCCGACGACTCGTCCGGATCACGTGCACTCCCGCCTTCCCGCCGCCCGTCACGGACCGTGAGCAGCGCCCAGACGCTAGTCCTGCGGCGATCGGCCCGGTCAGCCACCCCGGGACGACGAGAGCCCCCGGCCGGATGGCCGGGGGCTCTCCCCTGCTGTAGCCCCGAAGGGATTCGAACCCTCGCTACCGCCGTGAGAGGGCGGCGTCCTGGGCCGCTAGACGACGGGGCCGCGCAGAGCCCATCCTGCCATGCCCGCCGACGGGGCTCCCCACCCGCCCCCGGGTCGCCTCCGCCGGGAAAGGAAGAGACCCCCTGGCCGGATGGCCAGGGGGTCTCCCCTGCTGTAGCCCCGAAGGGATTCGAACCCTCGCTACCGCCGTGAGAGGGCGGCGTCCTGGGCCGCTAGACGACGGGGCCGTGCGGTGGTGCGAGAGGAACCAGGCTTCCTCGCTGGGGTACCAGGACTCGAACCTAGACTAACGGAGCCAGAATCCGTCGGGCTGCCAATTACCCCATACCCCAAGGGTCGTGCTGCACCTCGCGGCGCTGCAGACCACCATACCCGACGCTCTGCGGCCGCTCCGCCACCCCCCGGGGTGACCCTGGTCGCAGGTCCAGGGCGGGGGTGACCGTCTCCGGCCGCAGCCGCTGCCGGGCCCGGGCCACGAGCGCCACGTAGGCGGCCATAGCCAGCAGGTCGATCGCGACCACCAGCACACCGGTGCCGGCCGACACCGAGTCGGTGGTCACCCCCTCGCCGAGCCCGCCGGCCAGCACGAAGACCAGCACGTTGTTGACCGCGTGCAGCACGATCGCCGCCTCCAGCCCGCCGGTCAGCCACACGACCGCGGAGGCGGCCAGGCCGAAGGCGAACCGGTCGAGGAAGGTCCAGACGTCCGGCGGGGCGTGCGCCGCGGAGAACAGCGCGGCGGTGAGCACGCCCGCGACGACGGCCCCGGCCCGCGCGTCGCGGAACCACGCGGCGATCGCCTGGCTCAGGTACCCGCGGAAGACGTACTCCTCCGCCGCCGACTGCAGCGGCGTGGTGAGCACGACGACCAGCAGCAGCCAGCCGTAGGACGCCACCGGCCCGGTCATCTCGCCGCCCCCGGCGAGGAAGCCCAGCAGGACGGTCAGCAGGATGCCCGCGCCGAGCGTGGGCAGGGACAGCAGCGTGTACGGCAGGAACAGCCGGCGGCGCAGCCGGCCCAGGACCGACGACGACCAGCCCGGCCGCATCCCGTGCGCGACGACCCAGGCCAGCCAGACGATCGGGATCGCCACGACCAGCGACAGGTTGGTGATCAGCAGGACGCCGGGGTCGACCAGGTCCAGCAGCTGCAGGTCGGGGAACGCCCCGGTGACCAGCGCGGCCAGGACCACCACGGTCGCCGCCACGGTGTAGACGACGACCACCAGCAGCAGCCCCAGCAGCGGCCGCCACCAGCGCCAGTCGCGCGAGCGCATCACGTGCGGGTACGGGACGGGGACGTCGTGCGGCGGCGTGCCCGGCGGCGGCGCCCAGCGCAGTCCGGGCGGGAGGTCCGGCGGGGCCGTGTGCGGTCCGGCCTGCAGGGGCACCGGCCCGAGCGGCCAGGGCACCGGGCCGGCCGCGGCGCCGGTGGCCGGCAGCGAGTGCACGCCGTGCACCGCCCCGGGGACGTACGGCGGCGCGCCGTAGGGACCGGTGGGCGGCGGCCCGGTGTAGGGCTCGTCGTCCGACGGTCCGGGCGGGCCGGGGAGCCACCCCGGCGGCACCGTGGTCATCGGCGTCCGGTCACCCGGGGACGGCCGCCCGCGCCGCGGCCAACCGGTCCAGCGTGCGGTCCCGGCCGAGCAGCTCGATCGACTCGTAGAGCGGCGGGGACACGGTGCGGCCGCTGACCGCCACCCGCACCGGCCCGAAGGCCTGCCGCGGCTTGCGGCCCAGGCCGTCGACGAGCGCGGTCTTGAGCGCCTCCTCGACCGCGGCGGCGGTCCACTCGGGCAGGTCGCGCAGCGCCGTCGTCGCGGCGTCGAGGACCTCGGCCGCCTCCGGGCCGGCCAGCTGCTTGGCGGCGGCCGCCGGGTCGATGGCGACGTCCTCGGTGAACAGGAACCGCAGCAGCTCGACGGCGTCGGAGAGCACGACGACGCGCTCCTGCGCCATCGGCGCGATGGTCCGCAGCACCCGGTCGTGCTCGGCCGTCGGCGGGTCGCTGACCAGGCCGGCGCCGGCGAGGAAGGGGACCACGCGGGCCACGAACTCCTCGACCGGCAGCGCCCGCAGGTGCGTGGCGTTGATCGCCTCGGCCTTCTTCACGTCGAAGCGGGCGGGGTTGGCGCTGACCCGCGTGACGTCGAACGCCTCGGCCATCTCCGCCATCGAGAAGACGTCCCGGTCCTCGGCGATCGACCAGCCCAGCAGCGCCAGGTAGTTGGCGAACCCCTCGGGGACGAAGCCGCGCTCGCGGTAGACGTCGACGTTGGACTGCGGGTCGCGCTTGGAGAGCTTCCTGTTCCCCTCCCCCGTCACGTAGGGCAGGTGGCCGAAGCGCGGGGTGCCGCGCGCGACGCCGATGTCGGTGAGCGCCGCGTAGAGGGCCAGCTGCCGCGGCGTGGAGGGCAGCAGGTCCTCCCCGCGCAGCACGTCGGTGACCTCCATCAGCGCGTCGTCCACGGGGTTCACGAACGGGTACAGCGGGACGCCGTTGCCGCGGACCAGGACGAAGTCGGGCACCGACCCCGCGGCGAAGCGCACCTCGCCGCGCACCAGGTCGGTCCAGGCGAGGTCCTCGTCGGGCATGCGCAGCCGCAGCACCGGCTGGCGGCCCTCGTCGCGGAACGCCGCCTTCCGCGCGTCGGTGAGGAAGCGGTCGGCGTTGTCGTAGCCGAGCTTGGGGTCCTGCCCGGCGGCCAGGCGGCGGGCCTCGACCTCCTCGTTGGTGGAGAACGACTCGTAGGCGTGCCCGGCCGCCAGCAGCTTGGCGGCCACCTCGCGGTAGACCTCGTGCCGCTCGGACTGCCGGTAGGGCCCGTGCGGGCCGCCGACCTC
Source organism: Geodermatophilus sp. SYSU D00703 (assembly GCF_054050155.1). NCBI lineage: Bacteria > Bacillati > Actinomycetota > Actinomycetes > Geodermatophilales > Geodermatophilaceae > Geodermatophilus > Geodermatophilus sp. SYSU D00703. The sequence goes on from NZ_JBJGYU010000014.1 coordinate 111,529, forward strand.
CGGGCCCTCGTCCCAGTCCAGGCCCAGCCAGCGCAGGCTGTCGAGCAGGTGCCGGTAGGACTCCTCGGAGTCCCGGGACGCGTCGGTGTCCTCGATGCGGAAGACGAACGTGCCGCCGGTGTGCCGGGCGTGCGCCCAGTTGAACAGCGCCGTGCGCAGGAGGCCGACGTGCACCGTCCCCGTCGGGGACGGGCAGAAGCGGGTGCGGACGCCGGTCGCGCGAACGGTCACCGGGCGCCCCCGGCGGTCGAGGCGGTGTCGGCGCCGGCCACGGGGTTGGCGAGCGTGCCCAGCCCCTCGACGGTGACCTCGACCCGCTGGCCGGGGCGGATCGGCCCGACGCCGGACGGCGTGCCGGTCAGCACGACGTCGCCGGGCAGCAGGGTCATCACCTGCGAGATGTAGGAGATCAGCGTCGGGACGTCGAACAGCAGCTGGCTGGTGCGGCCGGACTGGCGCAGCTCACCGTCCACGGTGCAGGTGACCTCGAGGTCGGCGGGGTCCTTGCCGAGCGCGCCCAGGTCGGTCTCGATCCACGGGCCGAGCGGGCAGAACGAGTCGAAGCCCTTGGCGCGGGTCCACTGCCCGTCGCTGCGCTGCATGTCCCGCTCGGTCACGTCGTTGCCGATCGTGTAGCCGAAGACCGTCGACAGCGCCTGCTCGGGGCTCACGTGCCGGGCACCGCGGGCACCGATGACGACGGCGAGCTCGGCCTCGTGGTGGACGTTGGTGCTGCCCGGCGGGATGCGGATGGCGTCACCCGGGCCGATGACCGAGGTCGACGGCTTGAGGAACAGCAACGGCTCCTTCGGCGCGTCGCCGGTCTTCATCTCCTCGACGTGCGCGGCGTAGTTCTTGCCGACGCAGACGACCTTGCTCGGCAGGATCGGCGAGAGCAGCCGGACGTCGGCCTGCGCGAACCGCTGGCCGGTGAAGGAGATGGTGCCGAAGGGGTGCCCCTCGATCTGGGCGACCTGGCCGTCGCCGTCGAGGACACCGAAGGACATGCCGGAGGGCGAGGCGAAGCGGACGATGCGCACGCCCCGAGGCTACTGACCCGCGCCGCTGCGCTCGCGGCCCTACGGTCGGGGCATGGCGTGCCGGCTCAGCGAGATCGTCATCGACTGCCGCGACCCCGAGGCGCTGGCCGCGTGGTGGGCGGAGGTCCTGGGCTACCAGGTCCTCTCCCGGGAGGAGGGCGAGGTCGAGATCGGCCCCGAGGCGGGCTTCGGCGGGCCGGCGCCGACCCTGGTCTTCGGCCGGGTCCCCGACCCCTCACCGGGCAAGCCGCGGCTGCACCTCGACGTCAACGCCACCGACCGGGACCAGGACGCCGAGCTCGAGCGGCTGCTGGGCCTGGGCGCGACGCGCGCCGACGTCGGCGAGACCGGCGAGGAGAACTGGCACGTCCTCGCCGACCCGGAGGGCAACCCGTTCTGCCTGCTGCGCCGCCGGCTCGACCCGCTCTGACATCGTCGTCCTCCGGACGACACCGCGACCAGGAGCCGCCCCCTGCTCCGGAGAGCCCACCCGGCCGCTCCTCGCGGAGCCCTCCGGGCCCTACTCGGACCGACCAAGGAGGAGACCATGATCCTGATCGTCATCGAGTTCCCCGTCCGTCCGGACCGGATCGACGAGTTCCGGGCCAAGGCCGACGAGTACGCGGCGGCGGTGAACGCCGAGGAGGGCAGCCTGTTCTTCGAGTGGTCCCGCAGCGTGCAGGACCCGAACACCTTCGTCTGCATCGAGGGCTTCCGGGACTCCGCGGCCGGCGCCTCGCACGTGGCCACCCCGCACGCCAAGGCGGCCTTCGACTGGATGTCGGACCTGGTCGCGGAGCAGCCGCAGATCATCTACATCGACGCCCCGCAGGTCAGCGGCTTCGGCCCGATGGGCGAGGTCCGGCCGCGGAGCTGAGCCCGGGGGGGGGGGGGGGGGGGGGGGGGGGGGGGGGGGGGGGGGGGGGGGGGGGGGGGGGGGGGGGGGGGGGGGGGGGGGGGGGGGGGGGGGGGGGGGGGGGGGGGGGGG
>NZ_JBJGYU010000015.1:0-109343 GCF_054050155.1 Geodermatophilus sp. SYSU D00703
CCCCCCCCCCCCCCCCCCCCCCCCCCCCCCCCCCCCCCCCCCCCCCCCCCCCCCCCCCCCCCCCCCCCCCCCCCCCCCCCCCCCCCCCCCCCCCCCACGGCGAGGCCGAGGACGGCACCCAGCACGGCGGTGAGCGCCGACAGCTGCAGGCTGCCGACGTAGGCCCGCCGGTAGGCGCCCTCGGTGATCGCGCCGAGGTTCGCCGCCGACCAGCTCTCCTCGAAGGTGACCGGGTCGGTCACCCGGAAGGCCTCCACCGCGAGGACGCCGACCGGCAGCACGAGGAAGACCGCGACGTAGAGGAAGAACGGCACCGCGCCGAGCCAGGGCAGCAGCCGGGCCCGGACCCGTCCCCGCACGCGCGCGCGGTCCGGGGCGGCGACCGCGGGGCCGCCGTCCCGGACCGGGCTGCTCGTCGTGGTGTTCAGCCGGACATCTCCGCGTTCCACCGCTCGGCGACCACCTGCTGAGCGGCGGTCTCCTGCTCCTGGGTCGGGAAGTCCGCGGTGCCCTCGACCGGCGGCAGCGCCGCCAGCGCGTCGGCGTCGGCCGTGCCCGCCTCCTGCATGGTCGGCAACCGCACCGGCCGGGCGCCGCCGTTCAGCCACAGGTTCTGCCCCTGGTCGCTGTAGAGGAACTCCTGCCACAGCCGCGCGGCGGCCGGGTGCGGGGCGAACTTGCTGATCGCCTGGCTGTAGTAGCCGCCGAACAGCCCGTCGGACGGGACGGCGACCTGCCACTCGGCGCCCTGGTCGGCGAGGTCGTCGGTGAGCGCGGCGTTGTTGTAGTCCCAGTCGATGGACAGCGGCGTCTCGCCGCTGAGGATCGTCGCCGGGGTGATCTCCACCGGGTTGAAGTTCCCGGCGTCCTTGACCTGCCGGAAGAAGTCGATGCCCGGGCCGATGTCGTCGAGGCTGCCGCCGTTGGCCAGGGACGCCGCCCAGACCCCGGCGAAGGCCGCCGCCGCCTGGGTCGGGTTGCCGTTGAGCGCGACCTGGCCGGCGTACCGCGGGTCGAGCAGCTCGGCGAAGCTGGCCGGGCACTGGTCGATGACCGAGGCGTTGCAGCCGATCGACACGTAGCCGCCGTAGTCGTTGTACCAGTGGCCCTCGGGGTCCTTCTGGTCCTCGGGGATCTCGTCCCAGGTCTGCACCCGGTAGGGCGCGAGCAGGTCCTGCGCCTGGGCCTGGCGGGCGAAGGCGGTCCCGAGGTCCAGGACGTCGGGAGCGCGGTCCTGCCCCCGCTGGCTGGTCACCGCGTTGAGCTCGTCCTGGCTGGAGCCGTCGGGGAGGGCGCTGTTGACGGTGATGCCGTACTCCTCCTCGAAGGCGGCGATCACCTCCCCGTAGTTGGCCCAGTCCGGCGGCAGCGCGATGACGTTGAGCTCGCCCTCGGCCTGCGCGGCCGCGACGAGGGCGTCGAGGTCCCCGAAGTCCTGCACCGACGTCGCGCCGGCCGCCTCGGTGCCGGAGCCCCCGCCGCCGGAGCCGTCGTCCCCACCTCCGCAGGCGGCCAGTGCGAGGGCCGCGACGGCCAGCGCCGTCGCCGTCCGCACGGGGGGACGTCTCCTCAGGGTGCTGCGCTGCACGTGTCTCCTCCGGTGGTGGGTCCGTGGCGCCCGGCCGGGTGCCGCGGGCGGTCTGCCGGGATGGTGGCAGACCTGGGGTGTCTGCGAGGGGGAGCCGACGTCGACGGCGGGGAACGGTCCGGCGAACGCCCGGGGCCGGTCAGCGACCGCTGAACGTCGCCTTGCCCGGGCCGCTCTCCAGGAACGAGCGCATCCCGGTCTTCTGGTCCTCGGTGTCGAACAACCCGGCGAACAGCTCGGTCTCCAGGGCCAGCCCCTGGTCCAGCGGCCGGTCGAGCCCCTCGTCGATGGCCCGCTTGGCCGCCGCGAGCGCCAGCGGCGGGCCGGCGGCGAACTTGCGCGCCATCGCCACCGAGGTGTCGTAGACCTCCGCGTCGGGGACGACGGCGTCGGCCAGCCCGATCTCCAGGGCTTCCTCCGCGCCGACGTGCCGGCCGGTGAACACCAGGTCCTTGGCCTTCGCCGGCCCGACCAGGCGGGCCAGCCGCTGCGTGCCCCCCGCGCCGGGGATGACGCCGAGCAGGATCTCCGGTTGGCCGACCTTCGCGCCGGCGCCCATCACCCGGAAGTCGGCGCACAGCGCGAGCTCGTACCCGCCGCCGAGGGCGTAGCCGGTGATGGCGGCGATGACCGGCTTCGGGATGCGCTGCACCGCGGTGAAGGAGTTGGTGAGCTCCCGGCCCCAGGCGGTCATGCCGGCGCCGTCCAGCGGTGCCATGGCCTTGATGTCGGCGCCGGCGGCGAAGACCCGCTCCCCGCCGTAGAGCACCACCGCCCGGACGTCGGCGCGTTCGCCCGCCTCCATGGCGACGGCGCGCACCTCCCGGTGCAGCTGCTCGTCGATCGCGTTCATCTTCGGCCGGTCGAGGCGGATGGTGCCCACCCCATCAGCCACCTGCAGGGTCACGAACTCCGGCGCTGCCATGGGGGTCCTCCAGCGAGCTGGGACGACGTCGTCGCCGCACCCTAGCCAGCAGGTCGGCTCGGCCACGCCCTAGCCCCCCGGTCGGGCGGGGAGGCGCTGCAGCCGCATGTTCTCCGGCACCTCCACGTCGGGCGGGACGAGCAGCTCCGGGCGGCCCCGGACGGCGGCCAGCGCGTCGACGAGGTCCCCGCACCGCTCCGGGGAGGGCACGAGGAACCCGCGGCCGGTCACCACCCAGACCGCCGCTCCCCCGGCGCGGTCGAGCACCGCCGCGGCGACGGTCTCCGAGGGTGTCCCCCGCACACGGTCGACGTAGTCGGTCCAGTCCACCCGGTCGGCCGGCCGGAGGTCCGGGTACACGACCAGGTCCAGGCCGCGCTCCGGGGGCACGAGGCGGGCGACCGACGGGCCGAGCTGGTCGGGGCAGAAGACGACGAGGTCCCCGGGCGCGGCTGCGGCCAGGGCGCGGGCCACCTGACCGGCCTGCGTTCGGGGGTCGGAGAGGTGCGGCAGCGCCGTCGCCAGGCCCAGCACGGCCACCAGGACGAGCCCGCCGAGCCGGGCGCGGGCGGTGGGCAGTGCGGCCAGGCCGAGCGCGACCAGCGCCAGGAACGGCACCAGCGCCACGCTGGTGTACCGGCCGTGCACCGCGGTGCCGGTGGCCCGGCTGACCAGCCCGGCGAGGACGAGGGTGCCGACCGACAGGACCAGCAGGGCAGCCCGCGACGGCCGAGGGCGCAGCGACAGCAGCACCGTGGTGTCCCCGCGGCGATGGTCCGTGCCGAGGGCGAGGGCGCCGAGCGCAGCGAGCAGCACCAGCGCCGTCCCCAGGACGTGGGCCCGGACCTCGAAGCCGCCGCGCCACGCCTCCAGCGCGATCGGCAGGGCGGCCAGACCCGGCTCCTCCGCCCACGGCGTGCCGGTGTGGGCCATCTGGAACAGCAGGGTCGGCAGCCACGGGAGGTACAGCAGGCCGCCCAGGGCGAGGCCGGCCAGCACCCGGAGTGCGGGACGCGGCCGCGCAGGCAGCGCGGCCAAGGCGCACAGCCCGGTCGCGGCGACCAGGTGGAACGCCCAGACGTGGGTGAGCAGGAGGGCGCCGGCGACCAGACCGAGCGCGGCCACCGGCCACGTCCCGGGCCGGCGGACGACGGTGTGCACCGCGAGTCCGCCCAGCACCGTGAGCAGCAGCAGGAGCCCGTACATCCGGGTCTCCGCCGCGTACCGGATGACGAACGGCGAGGTGGCCAGCAGCACGACCAGAGCGGCCGCCACCCGCCGGTCGGCCATCCGCCGCGCCACGAGCCAGGCGGCCGGCAACGTCAGCAGGCCGATGAGCACCGACAGGCCCCGGGCCGCCGCCGTGCCCTGCCCGAACAGCCCGATCCAGCCGTGCAGCAGCAGGTAGTACAGCGGGGGCGAGCCGTCCTCCCGCAGCGCGGCGAACAGCTCCGGGAGCGGCAGGCGCGCGATGGCGACGCTCTGCGCCTCGTCCAGCCACAGGTCGGGCGGTGCGACGACGCGGGCGACCGCGCCGACCACGACGACGGCGACCACGAGCAGGGCCGGCAGCGCGGGCAGCACCGGTCTCCAGGACCGTTGCCCCGGCCGGGACGGCCCCCCCGGCCGCGGGGCCGGGCGGCGCGCAGCCGGGTCGTCCTGCGCGGCCTGCGCCGCGGCGGACGACGTCCCTGCGGCGTCCGGACTAGGCGGCACGCGGCCGACGACGGGGCAGGATCGGGGCTGCCCGGCCGGTCCCGGCCCGCACGCTCCGCTGCCCGGCGGAGGACTGCGACGCCGCACTCCCCTCGTGGTAGTCCTCCTCGACGTTGACCGCCCACACGTCGTGGTCGGCCCCGTCGGCGATGTTCTCGACGGTCAGCATCGCCGTCACCATCGAGTGGTCCTGGTTGTTGTACTTGTGCATGCCGTTGCGGCCCACCGGGTGCACGTTGGGCACCTCCTCGGCCAGCCAGGCCCGGATGAGCTCGACCCGCTCGTCGTAACCCGCGTCGTAGACGGGGTAGGCCTTGGGCATCCGTACGACGAAGCCGCGCTCGACCCGGTCAGCGCCCACCAGGCCGAGCTGGACGAGTTCCCGCGTGGCGAGCTCGACCAGCGCCTCGTCGTCGGCCGCCCAGACGTCGTCGCCCTCGTCGACGAAGTACTCCAGCCCCAGGCACGTCCGCCCGTCCTTGACCAGGAACGGCGACCAGCTGCCGAAGTTCTGGATGCGGCCGACCCGGACCTCCGGGGAGTGGATGTAGATCCAGTTGTCGGGGAAACCCGCCTCCTGGGGCACGACGAGGGCGACGGTGAGGAAGTCCCGGTGCGACAGCCCCTCGGCGGCCTCACGGACGTGCGGCGGTGCGGGCGGGTCCATCGCGAGGACCAGCTCGGGCAGCGGCATGGAGGAGATGACGTGGTCGGCCGGGACCCGTTGGTCCGGCTCCGCGGGGTGCCGGCCGGACGAGTCCGAGCGGGTGCTGACCGCCACGACGCCCCGCTCATCGCGGTGGACGGTCGTGCAGCGGACGCCGAGCCGCACCTGTCCCCCGGCCTCCCGCACCCTCTCCAGCGTCCGCTCCCACATGAGCCCGGGGCCCGTGCGGGGGTACTGGAAGCGGTCGATGAGCGTGGTGATCTGCGACCCGGCGCTCGGCCGCAGCGCGTGCACGACCGCCCGCCACAGGTCGAGGTCCTTGATCCGCTGCGCGGCCCAGTCCGCCTGGATCTCGGTGGCCGGGATCCCCCAGACCTTCTCGGTGTAGGTCTTGAAGAAGATCCCGTAGAGCCGCCGCCCGAAGCGCGCGGTCACCCAGCCCTCGAAGTGGCTCTGGTCGCGCGGCGGGCGCAACCGCGCCGCCACGTAGGACGCCAGGCAGCGGACCGCCTCCGCCGGGCCGAGGCCGCGCAGGGCGTTGAGCGGCCGCAGCGGGTAGTCGAACAGCCGGCCCGCGTAGTGGATGCGTGAGAGCCGCGGGCGGGAGAGGAACTCGTCGTCGTCGAGCATCTCGTGCCACCACCGCTCGACGGCGGGCACCTTCGTGAAGAAGCGGTGCCCGCCGATGTCGAAGCGCCAGCCGTCCCGCTCCACGGTGCGGCTGATACCCCCCACGACGGTGTCCGCCTCGAGCACGGTCACGGGCAGGCCCCGGGCCGTGAGCTCGTGCGCGGCGGTGAGACCGGCCGGGCCGGCCCCGATGACGACGGTGTGAGGTCCGGTTCCCGCCTGTGGTCCGCGCACGCGTCCTCCGCCTCGTCCCCTGCCCCGCGGGGCTGCGCCCGCCAGCTCCCCCGGCAGCAACGGCCCCGCCCTACCCCGGACCGATGCGGACCGAAACCAGCTCAGCCGGCACCGGTCGCACCCGTCCCGGACCCCTCCCCGGCGGCCCGCCACACCGTCACCAGCCCGGTCGGAGAGGAGGTCTCGACGGGCCGGTAGTGGGCGGCGAGCTCGGCGAGGACTGCCTGGGTCCGTGCCGATCCTCGGACCTCCGGGGTGGCCCGGTCCAGCCCCAGGACGACGACGGCGTCCAGGTCGCCGCGCACCGCGGGGAGGTCCACGGCCGGGGGGAGCCGTTCGAGGCCGCGCAGCCCCGGGTCCAGCCGGCTGCGCAGGGAGGAGCCGGCGGCGAACTCCACCTGGAAGTACGCCTCGGCGGCCTCGTAGTGGCCCACGTCGACGGCGCCGCTGCGCACGGCCAGCCGGCTCGACTCATGGCGCAGCGGGTCGGGCGTGCCGCGCTCCGGCGCCGCCGCCGACCGGCTGTACTGCAGCACGACGAGGGTGGACCCCGGCGGGACGGCGGCGGCCACCGACAGCAGTTCGGCGACCTCGTCGGCCGCCACGGCCTGCGCCGGCAGCCGCGCGATCGCGCCGGCCGACGCCGAGCCCACCAGGACGGCGGCGAGGACGGCGCCGACCACCCGTCCCGGCAGCCGCGTCGCCGCCCAGAGGACCAGCAGCAGCGGCGGGAACCAGGCCAGCCGGCCGACGAGGAACCCGAAGTCCGGGCCCAGGCGCTCGGGGGTCAGGCTGACGGCGAGGACCGCGCCGGCCAGCAGCACCCCCAGGGCCACCCGGTCGGCCCCGCGGCCGGGCTCGTCGCGGCCGTCGGGCCCCGGCCGGCGCAGGGCGAGCAGCGCGAGCACGAGCAGCGCCACCGTCGCGGCGAGCGCGGCGGCGCGGGCGAGGTCGGGAACGCCGTCGACCCCCCAGCCGGTCAGGAACGGGCGCTCCCCGCGCAGCAGCGTCTCCAGCCGCTCCGTCGAGGGCTCGCCCTCCGGCGTGGCCGGCGGCCCCTCGCCGGTGGCGAGGTAGGCCGCGGTGAGCAGCACGCCGGGCAGGACGGCGAGGACGGCCGGGGCCAGGTGCCGCCGGGCGGCGGACAGGGCCGGCGTCCCGCCCCGCACCGCCGCCCCCGCCCGGGACGACTCGAGCAGGAGCACCCCGCCGACCCCCACGACCCACGGCAGGAGGTGCGCCGTCCAGGTCAGCAGCGACAGGACGGCGAGACCGCCCACCGCGCGCGGGGACCACCCCGCCCGGCAGCGGAGGGCGACGCCCAGGACGAGCAGCGAGCCGATGACGCCGAGCACGAAGTTGTAGAAGCCGTAGGCCAGCAGGTGGCTGCTGCCGAACAGCAGCGCCGCACCCGCGAGCCAGCCGGCCCGGGGCGACACCCCCCGGACGGCGTACGCCAGCGCCGCGACCAGACCGGCGACGATCCCCGCCACGAGCAGCCGCTCGGCGGTGTCCGGCCCGACGACCTGCAGCAGGCCCGCCAGGAGCAGCGTGGCCGCCATGTTCGGCACCGGGGTCAGGTCGACCCGGTAGTGCTCCCGCAGCGCCGTCCCCACGGCCCCGTCCTCCCCGTGGTGGACCAGCGCCCAGGCACCGGCGACGTGCGCCGGACCGTCCTGGCTCAGGACGGTCGGGAAGGCCACCAGCGGGACCAGCTGCACCGCCAGCCCGGCGACGAGCAGCCCCGCGACCAGCGCCGTGGGTCCGCTCGACGGGCCCCTCCAGGAACCCGCCCCGAGCCTGCGAGGGGTGGAGAGGAGGGGGTGCTCCATCAGGCGGCGCGGCGGGCGGTCCAGCGGCCGTCGGCCCGCTGGACCTGGAGCGCCAACCCGAAGGTCTGCGACAGCGTCTCCCGGGTGAGCACCTGCTCCACCGGCCCGGCGGCCACCACCTGGCCGGCGCGCAGCAGCAGCGCGTGGGTGTAGCCCGGCGGGATCTCCTCGACGTGGTGGGTGACCAGCACCTGCGCCGGGGCGTAGAGGTAGCGGGCGAGGTCCGACAGCCGGCTGACGAGGTCCTCGCGGCCGCCGAGGTCGAGGCCGGCGCCGGGCTCGTCGAGCAGCAGCAGCTCGGGGTCGGGCATGAGCGCGCGGGCGATCTGCACCCGCTTGCGCTCGCCCTCGCTCAGCGTGCCGAACGGTCGGTGGGCCATCGGCGTGACGCCCCACTGCTGCATGAGCATCGCCGCCCGGGTCAGGTCGTGGACGTCGTAGCGCTCCCGCCAGCGGCCGACCACGGCGTACCCGGCGGACAGGACGACGTCCCCGGTGCGCTCGGCGGGCTCGATGCGCTGGGCCAGCGCGGCGCTGGTCAGGCCGATGCGCGGCCGCAGCTCGAAGACGTCGACCGCGCCGAGGGTCTCCCCGAGCAGGGTGACCGTGCCGCGGGTGGGGTGCATGTGCGCCGCGGCCAGCTGCAGCAGCGTCGTCTTGCCCGCGCCGTTGGGGCCGAGCACGACCCAGCGTTCGTCGTCGTGCACCGTCCAGTCGACCCCGCGGAGCAGGTGGGTCTGCCCGCGGACGACGTCCACACCGTGCATCTCGACGACCGGGTCCCTCGACACCCCTCCATCCAACCAACCCGCCCGCGCGCCCCGGCGTGCCACCCGACGGCCGCCGGTCCTGCCAGGATCGACCCGTGCGAAGCAGCCCGGACGACGTCGCGGTCTGGCCCGGCGCCCCCAGCCCCCTGGGCGCCTCCTGGGACGGGACCGGCACCAACTTCGCCCTGTGGTCGGCCGGCGCGCAGGCGGTGGACCTGTGCCTGTTCGACGGCGACGGGACCGAGCACCGCCACCGGCTGCAGGAGACCACCCACCAGGTGTGGCACGCCCGGCTGCCCGGCATCGGCCCCGGCCAGCGCTACGGCTACCGGGTGCACGGCGGCTACGACCCCCAGTCGGGGCTGCGGTACAACCCGGCCAAGCTGCTGCTGGACCCCTACGCCCGCGCCGTGGACGGCGAGCTCACCCTGGACCCGGCGCTGTTCGGCTACGCCGACGGCCTGACCGAGGGCCGCCGGGGCGACGGGCCGGCCGACCACCGCGACTCCGCGCCGTACGTGCCGCGGGGCGTGGTGGTGCACGACCCGTTCCCGTGGGACGGCGACCGGCGGCCGGGGACGCCGTGGGCCGACACGGTGATCTACGAGGTGCACGTCAAGGGCGCGACGATGAGCTGCCCGGAGATCCCGCCCGCGCTGCGCGGCACCTACGCCGGCCTGGCGCACCCCGCGTTCATCGAGCACCTGCAGGCGCTCGGGGTGACCGCGGTCGAGCTGCTGCCGGTGCACCACTTCGTCAGCGAGCCGCACCTGCTCCGCCGCGGCCTGACCAACTACTGGGGCTACAACACCCTCGGCTACTTCGCCCCGCACGCCGCCTACAGCTCCTCGGGCACCGCCGGGCAGCAGGTCACCGAGTTCAAGGCGATGGTCAAGACCCTGCACGCGGCCGGCATCGAGGTCGTCCTCGACGTGGTCTACAACCACACCGCCGAGGGCGACCACACCGGGCCCACCCTGTCGTTCAAGGGCATCGACAACGGCGGCTACTACCGGCTCGACGGCGGCGACCCGTCCCGCTACACGGACTACACCGGGTGCGGCAACACCCTCGACGTCCGCCGTCCCCCGGTGCTGGCGCTGCTGATGGACTCGCTGCGCTACTGGGTCACCGAGATGCACGTCGACGGCTTCCGGTTCGACCTCGCCGCGGCGCTGGCCCGCTCGATGCACGACGTCGACCGGCTGTCGGCGTTCTTCGACGTCGTCCACCAGGACCCGGTGGTCAGCCAGGTGAAGCTCATCGCCGAGCCGTGGGACGTCGGCGAGGGCGGCTACCAGGTGGGCAACTTCCCGCCGCTGTGGACCGAGTGGAACGGCAAGTACCGCGACACCGTCCGGGACGTGTGGTCCGGGGCGCACGTCGGCGTCCGCGACCTCGCCTACCGGCTCACCGGCTCCTCGGACCTCTACCGCTCCGACGGCCGCCGGCCCTTCGCCAGCATCAACTTCGTCACCGCCCACGACGGCTTCACCCTCGCCGACCTGGTCACCTACCAGCGCAAGCACAACGAGGCCAACGGCGAGGACAACCGGGACGGCGAGAGCCACAACCGCAACTGGAACTGCGGGGTGGAGGGCCCCACCGACGACCCGGAGGTCACCGCGCTGCGGGCCCGGCAGGTGCGCAACCACCTGGCCACCCTGCTGTTGTCGACCGGCGTGCCGATGCTGACCGCGGGCGACGAGCTCGGCCGGACGCAGGAGGGCAACAACAACGCCTACTGCCAGGACAACGAGATCTCCTGGATCGACTGGAAGTCCGTCGACGAGGACCTGCGCGCCTTCGTCTCCCGGCTGGTGGCCCTGCGGCGGTCCTCCCCCGTGCTGCGGCAGGAGGCGTTCTTCGAGGGCCACGAGATCCCCGGCACCGGCGGCACCCGCGACCTCGCCTGGTTCCACCCCGCCGGGCACCAGCTGTCCACGGCGGACTGGTTCGACGGCGGGCTGCAGACGATCGGGATGTACCTCGACGGCCGCGGCATCCGGCACCGCGACCAGCGCGGCCGACCGGTGCAGGACGACTCGTACCTGGTGCAGCTGCACGCCGGCCCGGCGCCGGTCACCGTGCACCTGCCCGGGCCGCCCTGGGCCGACGGCTACGAGTTCGTCGTCTCGACCGAGTACCCGACCGGGGCGCCGCCGCGGCCGGCCGTGGTCGCCCCCGGGCCGCTGGAGATGCCGTCCCGCACCGTGTGGCTGCTGCGCGTCCTGCGCCGCCCCTGAGGTCGCTCCGCCCGCCCGGCGTCGCGCCTCGCCGCGGCCCGCCCCGCCTGCCCGCCATCGCGGGTGTTCCTCGCGGACTGCCGGTGCTGCAGGACCCGCCCTGCGCGAGCAACGCCGGTGGTGGGCGTCGAGCACGCCCCGGAGCCCCGGGTCCGCACGGGGATCCGGGGCTCGGGGACGGCTCTCAGCCGGGGTGGAGCGGTCGCGGGGCCCGGCCGGGACACGGGCAGCGGCTCCGGCCCCCTGCGGGGTCCCGCCGCGAGCTTGCGAGCGGTGGGGGGCAGGGGGCCTCTCAGTCGGGCTGCTGCTCGAAGGTGATCACGGTCCAGCCCAGCAGCAGGCGGTCGCCGTCGGACAGCGGGTGGGCCACGCCGGGCTCCAGCTGGGTCCACTCGGTGGCCTCGGGCCCGGCGACGTGCGTGCCGTTGAGCGAGCCGAGGTCGACCAGCGACACCTCGCGGCCGCTGCGCTGGATCGCGGCGTGGGCGGAGGAGAGCACGTTCTGCGTGTCGGCGATCGGCACCGGCCGGGCCGACCCGCCGGTGACCAGCTCGTGGTTGTCCGGACGGCGGCCGAGGACGAGGTCCTCGTCGACGGTCACGACCAGGCCGTCGTCGAAGCGGAGGATCGGCGCCGCGGCGGGCTCGGGTTTCCAGAACGCGGTCGCCTCGCCCTCGTCGTCCTGCCGGGCCGGGGCCGCGGTGGCACCGAAGCCGGAGGACCCGGACGACGGGGCGTCGCTCCCGAAGCCGGCGTCGGAACCGGCGGAGAACACCGAGGGGCTCGACTGCGGGACGGCGGCCGTCGACGGGTGGGCGACCGCGGCCAGCTGCAGCATCGCGCCGGAGCCGGGGACGGTGCCCTCGATCAGGTCGTAGGCCACGCCCGGCGGCATCGACGGCACCGGCTGCCCGGGGCCGACGTAGAGGGTCTGGCCGAGGTGGAAGCCGCTGGCCAGCGTGCAGCCGTCGAGCGACGAGCCCGACACCGGGACGCCGTCGACCGCCGGCTGACCCTTGCCGGACCACAGCGCCGTGCCCGTGCCCGTGCCGCCGGCGCTGTCGACCAGGACCAGGGCGAAGGACGCCGTCCCGGAGCCCAGCGCGGCGACCTGGCTCGCCACCGCGCCGAGCACCCGCTCGGCGCCGGGGCCGGAGACCCCCAGGCAGGCGTGCAGCGCGGCGACCAGGGCCGGGGACCCCGGCGCGTCGACCCAGAGCAGACCGCCTCCCCGTCGGGCGACGACGGAGTCTCCGGGCAGGACTTCACAGCGGTCGGGCATGGCGCAAGCCTAATGACCTCGGGCACGCGCGGGCGGACCGGGAACGCCGCCACGCCGGAGGGTCGCGACGCTCACGGTGCGCGTGCGACCGCCGTGGCGCGTGTGCCGCGAGTCGCGTGTGCCCGCCGGCGTTCAGGGGCTGGCGACCAGCCCGAGCTCGGCCGGGTCGGCCATGTGCCGCGAGCTCGGCAGGACCCGCACCGTGTAGCCGAACGCACCGGTGCGCTCCAGCGGCAGCGTGGCGGTGAACCAGTGCCGGGAGCCCTCGGTGGTCTCGTGCTTCATCGGCAACGTGGTGACCTGGTGCAGCCCGTCGGAGTCGTCGACCCGGCCGTAGGCGGCCTGCACCTCCACGTCGGCGGGCGTGAGGCCGGGCAGCTCCACCTCCGCCCGCAGCGCCAGCGTCGAGCCGATCTCCGGGGTGTCCCCGGCACCGGTGGCCTCCACGTGGGCGACCCGCACGCTCCCCCAGTTGTCGAGCAGGTGCGCCCGCCAGTTCGCCTCCTCGCGGGCGATGCCGTAGCCGCCCTCGGCCATCGCCCGGGCGGAGCCGGCCGCGGGCACGTAGAGCTGCTCGACGTAGTCCCGCACCATGCGGGTGGCCAGCACCTTGGGGCCGGTCTCGCGCAGGGTGTGCCGCACCATCTCGACCCAGCGGGTGGGGATGCCGTCGCGGTCGGTCTCGTAGAAGCGGGGCAGCACCTGGGTGCTGAGCAGCTCGTAGATGGCCCGGGCCTCGATCTCGTCCCGCCGGTCGGGGTCGGCGACGCCGTCGGCGGTGGGGATCGCCCAGCCGTTCTGGCCGTCGAACCACTCGTCCCACCAGCCGTCCCGGATCGAGAGGTTCAGCCCGCCGTTCAGCGCGGCCTTCATGCCGGAGGTGCCGCAGGCCTCCAGCGGGCGCAGCGGGTTGTTCAGCCAGACGTCGCAGCCCCAGTAGAGGTAGCGGGCCATGCCGATGTCGTAGCCGGGGAGGAAGGCGATCCGGTGCCGGATCGCCGGGTCGTCGGCGAACTTCACCATCTGCTGGATCAGCTGCTTGCCGCCGTCGTCGGCCGGGTGGCTCTTGCCGGCGATGACCAGCTGGATCGGCCGCTGCTCGTCGAGCAGCAGCGCCTTGAGCCGCTCCGGGTCGCGCAGCATGAGGGTCAGCCGCTTGTACGAGGGCACGCGGCGGGCGAAGCCGATGGTGAGGACGTCGGGGTCGAAGGCGGTGTCGGTCCAGCCGATCTCCGACTCCGCCGCACCCCGGGACAGCGCGGTCTCCCGCAGCCGGCGCCGCACCTCGTCGACCAGCCGGCCGCGCAGCAGCCGCCGGGTGCTCCACAGCTCGCTGGCCGGGATGCGGTCGACGCCGTCGAAGTGCACCGGCCCCTCGACCTCGACCGGGTCGCCCTGGGTGCTCGTCTGCGTGCCGAGCTCGACCAGCTCGCGCGCGGTCCAGGTCGGGGCGTGCACCCCGTTGGTGATCGAGCCGATCGGGACGTCGTCCTCGTCGAACCCGGGCCACAGGCCGCGGAACATCGAGCGGCTGACGTGCCCGTGCAGCTCGCTCACGCCGTTGGCCCGCTGACCCAGCCGCAGGCCCATGTGGGCCATGTTGAACTTGCTCGCGTCCTGCTCGCCGCCCAGCGGGATGAGGTGGTCCAGGGGGACGCCGAAGCCCGCGAAGTAGCGCTCGATCAGCGCCCGCGGGAAGCGGTCGATGCCGGCCGGCACGGGCGTGTGCGTGGTGAACACGGTGCCGGCGCGCACCGCCTGCAGCGCCTCGCCGAACGACAGCCCGTGGGACTCGGTGAGCTCGCGGATCCGCTCGACGCCGAGGAAGCCGGCGTGGCCCTCGTTGGCGTGGTAGACCTCCGGCGCCGGGGTGCCGGTGAGCTGGCAGTAGGCGCGCAGCGCCCGGACGCCGCCGATGCCCAGCAGCATCTCCTGGCGCAGCCGGTGGTCCTCGTCGCCGCCGTAGAGACGGTCGGTGACCACCCGCTCCGACGGCGCGTTCTCCTCGATGTCGCTGTCGAGCAGCAGCAGCGACACGCGGCCGACCTGGGCGCGCCAGACGTGGGCGTGCAACGTGCGCCCCTCGGGCAGCGGGACGGTGATGACGACCGCCGACCCGTCGGGCTGGCGCAGCAGCTTCACCGGCAGGCCGTGCGGGTCCAGCGACGGGTAGTGCTCCAGCTGCCAGCCGTCGGGCGAGAGCGACTGCTCGAAGTAGCCGGCCCGGTAGAGCAGGCCCACCCCGACGAGCGGGACGCCGAGGTCGGAGGCGGCCTTGAGGTGGTCACCGGCGAGGATGCCGAGGCCGCCGGAGTACTGCGGCAGCACCTCGGTGATGCCGAACTCGGCCGAGAAGTAGGCGATCGTGGCCGGGGCGCCGTCCCCCAGCGTCTGGTACCAGTGCGGGCCCGACAGGTAGTCCTCGAGGTCGTCGACGACGTCCTGGAGCCGGCGCAGGAACCGGCGGTCCCGGGCGAGGGTGGCCAGCCGCTCGGCGGAGACCTCCCCGAGGACCTTGACGGGGTCCCCCTTGCAGGTCTGCCACAGCTGCGGGTCGAGGGCCTCGAACAGGTCCCGGGTCTCGGGGTGCCAGGACCAACGGAGGTTGGTCACCAGTTGGGACAGCGGCATCAGCTCCGCGGGGAGCGAGGCGCGGACGGTGAACCGGCGGAGAGCACGCACCGCCGAAGAGTAACCAGGTGACGCCCCCGACACCGGGTGCCGACGGGAGTCCACCGGGCCGACACGCGGCTCCCACCTGCCCCGCGGAGGCGTTTCCCGGTCGACGTGCCCGCCGGGCCGGAGATCGATAGCGTGGCCGGGATGACTGGCCGCGCAGACCTCCGTCTCGGCATCACCGATGTCGCCCCCGTCGTGTCGTGCGGGTCGTTCTCGGCCCGCGCCGTGGTCGGTGAGCACCTGCCGATCACCGCCACCGTCTTCCGCGAGGGCCACGACGCCGTCGCGGCGAACGTCGTCTGGACCCCGCCCGGCGCGGACGGCGAGGCGCGACCGCTCCGGCGGATGGTGCGGTTCGGGTCGGAGCCCGACCGCTGGATCACCACGGTCGTGCCCGACCGGGAGGGGCGGTGGTCGTTCCGGGTCGAGGCCTGGAGCGACCCGCTGGCGACCTGGCACCACGCGGTCGAGGTGAAGATCGCCGCCGGTCAGGGCGCCGACGAGCTCGCCAACGACCTGGAGGAGGGCGCCCGGCTGCTCGACCGGGTGACCGCCGAGGCCGACGGGGAGTGGAAGCAGCGGCTGACCGACGCCGCCGCCGCGCTGCGGGACACCTCGCTCGACGTCCCCGCCCGCGTCGGCCCGGCGCTGGCCGAGGGCGTGCAGCACTACCTGTACGAGCACCCCGTCCGGGAACTGGTCACCCGGGGGCCCCGGTACGAGGTGTGGGTGGACCGTCAGCGGGCGCTGTTCGGCTCCTGGTACGAGTTCTTCCCGCGCTCCACCGGCCCCGTCGTCGGGGACCGGCCCACCCACGGCACCTTCGCCACCTCCGCCGACCGGTTGCCGGCCGTCGCCGAGATGGGCTTCGACGTCGTCTACCTGCCGCCGATCCACCCGATCGGCAGGGTCAACCGCAAGGGCCCGAACACGCCGCTGTTCCCGGGCGGCAACCCGAACGAGGTGGGCCCGGACGACGTCGGCTCACCGTGGGCCATCGGCAGCGCGGAGGGCGGGCACGACGCCGTCCACCCGGCACTGGGCACGATGGAGGACTTCCGGGACTTCGTCCGGCGGGCCGGCGAGCTCGGCATGGAGGTCGCCCTGGACCTGGCGCTGCAGGCGGCGCCGGACCACCCGTGGGTGACCAGCCACCCCGAGTGGTTCACCACCAAGCCCGACGGCACGATCGCGTACGCGGAGAACCCGCCGAAGAAGTACCAGGACATCTACCCGGTCAACTTCGACAACGACCCCGAGGGCATCTACGCCGAGGTGCTGCGGGTCGTGCGCGTGTGGATGGACGCCGGGGTGCGGGTCTTCCGCGTCGACAACCCGCACACCAAGCCGCTGAACTTCTGGCACTGGCTGATCTGGGAGGTCAAGCGGACCGACCCCGACGTGCTGTTCCTCGCCGAGGCGTTCACCCGGCCGGCGATGATGCACCAGCTCGCCCGGTTGGGGTTCACCCAGTCCTACACCTACTTCACCTGGCGCACCGCGCGCGGTGAGCTGGAGGACTACGGCCGGGAGCTGGCCGCCAACTGCCACTACATGCGGCCGAACTTCTTCGTGAACACCCCGGACATCCTGCACGCGTCGCTGCAGTACGGCGGCCCGCCGATGTTCAAGATCCGCGCCGTGCTGGCGGCCATGATGAGCCCCACCTGGGGCGTCTACTCCGGGTACGAGCTGTTCGAGCACGTCGCCGTCCGCCCGGGCAGCGAGGAGTACCTCGACAGCGAGAAGTACCGGCTCCGGCCGCGGGACTTCGCCGGGGCCGAGGCCTCCGGGCACAGCCTCGCGCCCTACCTGCGGCGGCTCAACGAGATCCGCCGTGCCCACCCGGCCCTGCAGCAGCTGCGGACGCTGCGGTTCCACCCCGTGGACAACCCGAACCTGATCTGCTTCACGAAGACCGACCCGGGCTCGCAGGACGCCGTCCTGGTCGTCGTGTCGCTGGACAGCCACAACACCCAGATCGGGACGACGGCCCTGGACCTCCCCGTGCTCGGCCTCGACTGGCACGAGCGGTTCACCGTGACCGACGAGCTCACCGGCGCCTCGTACGACTGGGGCCAGTTCAACTACGTCGAGCTCGACCCCCACCGGGAGCCGGCGCACGTCTTCTCGATCACCCACCACCGGCCGGTGCAGGTGCCACCGCCCGTGGCCTGAGAAAGGACCCACTCGCAGGCTCGCGGCGGGCCCCCGCAGGCAGGCCGCGACCACCCATCCGCTCCCCCGCGACGAGCAAGAGATCGAGGGCGATCCCCCGCGATGACCGTTACCGTCCCTGGCCTCCCCGACGGCCGTCCCGACGCCCCGCGGTCGGCGCTGCCGGCCCCGGGGACCGACCCCGAGTGGTACAAGCGCGCCGTCTTCTACGAGGTGCTCGTCCGCGGCTTCGCCGACAGCAACGCCGACGGCGTCGGCGACCTGCGCGGCATGATCGACAAGCTGGACTACCTGCAGTGGCTCGGCGTCGACTGCCTGTGGCTGCCGCCGTTCTTCGCCTCGCCGCTGCGCGACGGCGGCTACGACGTCAGCGACTACACCGCCGTCCTGCCCGAGTTCGGCGACATCGAGGACTTCCGGGAGCTCCTGCAGGCGTCCCACGCGCGGGGCATCCGCGTGATCATCGACTTCGTCATGAACCACACCTCGGACCAGCACCCCTGGTTCCAGGCCAGCCGCAGCGACCCCGAGGGGCCCTACGGCGACTTCTACGTGTGGGCCGACGACGACACCGGCTACGCCGACGCGCGGATCATCTTCGTCGACACCGAGAGCTCCAACTGGACCTTCGACCCGGTGCGCAAGCAGTACTTCTGGCACCGGTTCTTCTCCCACCAGCCGGACCTGAACTTCGAGAACCCGCGGGTGCAGGAGGCGATCATCGACGCCCTGCGGTTCTGGCTGGACCTGGGCATCGACGGCTTCCGGCTCGACGCCGTCCCCTACCTCTACGAGGAGGAGGGGACCAACTGCGAGAACCTGCCCAAGACCCACGAGTTCCTCAAGCACGTCCGCAAGGTGGTCGAGGCCGACTACCCCGACCGCGTGCTGCTGTGCGAGGCCAACCAGTGGCCGGCCGACGTCGTCGAGTACTTCGGCGAGGACGGCGACGAGTGCCAGATGGCCTTCCACTTCCCGGTGATGCCGCGCCTGTTCATGGGTGTGCGGCGGGAGCAGCGGTTCCCGATCTCGGAGATCATGGCCCAGACGCCGGACATCCCGGCCAACTGCCAGTGGGGCATCTTCCTGCGCAACCACGACGAGCTGACCCTCGAGATGGTCACCGACGAGGAGCGCGACTACATGTGGGCGGAGTACGCCAAGGACCCCCGCATGAAGGCCAACATCGGCATCCGCCGCCGGCTGGCGCCGCTGCTGGACAACGACATGGACACCCTGGAGCTGTTCAACGCGCTCCTGCTGTCACTGCCGGGCTCGCCGGTCCTGTACTACGGCGACGAGATCGGCATGGGCGACAACATCTGGCTCGGTGACCGGGACGGCGTGCGGACGCCGATGCAGTGGACCCCGGACCGCAACGGCGGCTTCTCCACCGCCGACCCGCAGCGGATGTACCTGCCGCTGAACATGGACCCGGTCTACGGCTACCAGACCACCAACGTCGAGGCGCAGCTGCGCAACACCACCTCGATGCTGCACTGGATCCGGCAGATGATCCGGGTCCGCAAGGAGCACCCGACCTTTGGCCTCGGCACCTACGAGGAGGTCGGCTCGCGCAACCCGACGGTGCTCTCCTTCGTCCGCCGGTTCGGCGACGACATCGTGCTGTGCGTGAACAACCTGTCCCGGTTCCCGCAGCCGGTGGAGCTCGACCTGCGCCAGTTCGAGGGCTACACGCCCGTCGAGCTCACCGGCCGCGTCGAGTTCCCCCAGATCGGCGTCCTGCCGTACATGCTCACCCTCGCCGGGCACGGCTTCTACTGGTTCGAGCTGGCCAGGCCGGCCGAGCCCGCGCCGGAGGAACCGGAGGACTGGGAGAGCACCGCCTCGAGCACGGTGGCGGAGGACCTGCTGGCCGCCGGCGTGGTCTCCGCCGCGGAGGAGATCCCCGGCGACAGCGACACCCGCACCGGCGACGACGTGCCCCCGAGCTCCGGAGGACCCCGATGAGCGCGCTCACAGACCTGCTCCGCGACTGGATGCCGCACCAGCGGTGGTTCGGCGGCAAGGGCCGCGAGTGGGCCGAGGTCGCCGAGGAGGGCTTCCTGCTCGACCAGGCCGACCCCGTCCTGTCGGTGCACCGGGTGCGGGTCACCTACACCGACGGCGCGGTCGAGACCTACCTGGTGCCGCTGTCCTGGCGCGAGCACCCGGCCGAGGAGCTCAGCTCGGCGTTCGTCGGCGCCGTCCCCGGCAAGGACCGGGAGAACTACGCCTACGACGCGCTGCGCGACCGGGACGCCACCACGCCGTGGTTGATCCACCTGGTCAACGCCTCGACGATCGGGCCGATGCACTTCCACCCGGCCGGGGTCGCCTACATCCCCGAGGGCCTGCCCGGCGACGTCCTCTCCACCGAGCAGAGCAACACCTCCCTGGTCTACGGCCAGGAGGCGATCTTCAAGCTGTTCCGCCGGCTGGAGCCCGGGCTCAACCCGGACGTCGAGATCCACGACGCGCTGCGCAAGACGCAGAACCCGCACATCGCGCCACTGCTGGGCCACATCGAGATCGACGACCCCGACCCGTCGGTCCCGCCGGCCACGGTCGCGATGCTGCAGACGTTCGTGCCCAACGCCAGCGACGGGTGGCGGCTGGCCACCGCCAGCGTGCGGGACCTGTTCTCCGAGGGCGACCTGCACGCCGACGAGGTCGGCGGGGACTTCGCCGCCGACAGCGAGCGGCTCGGCGCCGCGACCGCGTCGGTGCACGCCGACCTGGCCCAGGTGCTGCCCACCGAGAGCGCCGACCGGGCCTGGTTCGCGACCGTGGCCGAGCAGATGACCGCGCGGCTGGAGGCGGCGATCGCCGTCGTCCCCCAGTTGGCCGAGCACGCCGACGGGCTGCGCGCGGTGTACGCCGCCGTCGCCGACGCCGACGAGCCCGTCGTCCGGCAGCGGGTGCACGGCGACCTGCACCTCGGCCAGGTGCTGCGCACCGCCACCGGGTGGATCGTGCTGGACTTCGAGGGCGAGCCGGCCCGGCCGCTGGCGTCCCGGCGCGAGCTCGACACCCCGATGCGCGACGTCGCGGGGATGCTGCGCAGCTTCGACTACGCCGCACGACACATGCTCGTCGAGCAGCCCGAGGACCCCCAACGCGCATACCGCGCGCAGGAGTGGGCAGAGCGCAACCGCACCGCGTTCTGCGCCGGGTACTCGGCGGCGAGCGGGCTGACCTCCTGCGGCGACTCCCCCCTGCTGCGGGCCTTCGAGGCGGACAAGGCCGTCTACGAGTGCGTCTACGAGGCGCGCAACCGCCCGCACTGGCTGATCATCCCGCTGCAGTCGCTGTCCCGGCTCACCGCCGCGGACTAGCACACGCGCACCCGAGACCACCGACGGACCGCACCGAAGAGGACGGCGACGCGATGACATCCCCTGACGGGACGACCGAGGACAAGGCGACGGGCGCGACCGAGCCGACCATCGACTCCGGCGCTCGGCCACCCGCCACCAAGGACGAGCTGCAGGCCGTCGTCGAGGAGAAGACCGCGCAGGCCCAGGCCGCCGAGTCCGGGCCGGTCGTGAACGCGCCGGCCGGCAAGCGGGCGGCCGCCAAGAAGGCCCCCGCGGCGAAGAAGGCCACGGCAGCGAAGAAGGCCACGGCAGCGAAGAAGACCGCGGCCGAGAAGACGACGGCCGAGAAGACGACGGCGGCCACCCGGACGACGGCCAAGAAGACCGCCGCGAAGAAGACCGCCGCGGCGGCCGAGGGAACCCCGGCGACCGAGGACGGCGCGGCGGCCCCGGCGAAGAAGGCCACCAAGCGGGCGCCGCGCAAGAAGGCGCAGGCCGAGGTCGTGGCCGCGCAGGGCGGCACGGCGACCCCGGTGGTCGCGCCGGCGCCCATCGCCGAGCCGGGCAGCCCCTCGGGCGCGCCCGCACCCCAGCCCGAGCCGCCCAGCCCCTCCCCCGACGAGCCCAGCACGCCGCAGGCGCCGGACGACCGCGACACCGCGGTCGCGCACGGCACGGGCGCGGCCGGCAGCGTCGTCACCGGCCTCGTGCCCGACGGGACGGGCGCCGGCACCCCGGCCGGCGGGGTGGCCACCTCCGCCGGGGAGGCCACCGCTGCGGGGGAGGTCACCAGCGACGAGGCCTCCCTGGCCGACGTCGCCGAGGGCATCACCATCGGCGAGGGCGGCCAGCCCTCGGTGCGGCGGGTCAGCGAGGAGCAGCTGCGGGCCATCGTCGACGGGTGGTCCTACGCCCCGCACAGCGTGCTGGGCGCCCACCCGTCCGGTACCGGCTGGGTGGTGCGTACCCTGCGGCCGGACGCCGTGGCGGTGGT
Source organism: Geodermatophilus sp. SYSU D00703 (assembly GCF_054050155.1). Classification (NCBI taxonomy): domain Bacteria; kingdom Bacillati; phylum Actinomycetota; class Actinomycetes; order Geodermatophilales; family Geodermatophilaceae; genus Geodermatophilus; species Geodermatophilus sp. SYSU D00703. Next base: position 21,062 of record NZ_JBJGYU010000015.1, read on the forward strand.
GGTCGTCGACGAGGACGGCGCCCGCTACGACGGCGGCCAGATCCACCCCGGCGGCATCTTCGAGGCCTCCCTGCCGAAGCAGCCCGGGGACTACCGGCTCGACGTCACGTACGCCGACGGCGAGGGCGGCACCAACACCTTCGTCGTCGACGACCCCTACCGCTGGCTGCCGACGGTCGGCGAGCTCGACCAGCACCTGATCCGCGAGGGCCGGCACGAGCGGCTGTGGGAGGTGCTCGGCGCGCACGTCCGCCGCTACGACACCGCGCGTGGACAGGTGCAGGGCGTCTCGTTCGCGGTCTGGGCACCCAACGCGCAGGGCGTACGGGTCACCGGCGACTTCGACTACTGGGAGGCCCGCGCCTACCCCATGCGGTCCCTGGGCTCCTCCGGCGTCTGGGAGGTCTTCATCCCCGGCGTGGCGATCGGCACCCGGTACCGCTACCACGTGCTCGGCCGCGACGGCGTCTGGCGGCACAAGTCCGACCCGCTGGCCTTCGCCACCGAGGTGCCGCCGCTCAACGCCTCGGTCGTCACCGAGTCCACGCACGAGTGGAACGACGAGGAGTGGCTCGCCGACCGGGCCCGCGCCGACTGGCACGCGCGGCCGATGAGCATCTACGAGGTGCACGCCGGCTCCTGGCGGCAGGGCCTGTCCTACCGCGAGCTCGCCGACGAGCTGGTCGACTACGTCGTCTCCGCCGGCTTCACCCACATCGAGCTGATGCCGGTGGCCGAGCACCCCTTCGGCGGCTCGTGGGGGTACCAGGTGACCTCCTACTACGCCCCCACGGCGCGGTACGGCACACCCGACGACTTCCGCTACTTCGTCGACCGCGCCCACCAGGCCGGCATCGGGGTCATCGTCGACTGGGTGCCGGCGCACTTCCCCAAGGACGACTGGGCGCTGGCGCGCTTCGACGGGACGCCGCTGTACGAGCACGGCGACCCCCGGCGCGGTGAGCAGCAGGACTGGGGCACCTACGTGTTCGACTTCGGCCGCTCCGAGGTGCGCAACTTCCTCGTCGCCAACGCCCTGTACTGGTGCAAGGAGTTCCACGTCGACGGCCTGCGCGTCGACGCGGTGGCCTCGATGCTCTACCTGGACTACTCCCGCACCGAGTGGGTCCCCAACGTGCACGGCGGCCGGGAGAACCTCGAGGCGGTCGCGTTCCTGCAGGAGACGAACGCGACGGTTTACCGGGAGGTCCCCGGCGTGGTCACCATCGCCGAGGAGTCGACCGCCTGGCCCGGCGTCACCCGGCCCACCCACCTCGGCGGCCTGGGCTTCGGGTTCAAGTGGAACATGGGCTGGATGCACGACTCGCTGGCGTACATGACCAAGCAGCCGGTGCACCGCAGCTACCACCACGGCCAGCTGACGTTCTCGATGATCTACGCCTACTCCGAGAACTACGTGCTGCCGATCAGCCACGACGAGGTCGTGTACGGCAAGGGCTCGCTGCTGCGGAAGATGCCCGGCGACCGCTGGCAGCAGCTGGCCAACCTGCGCGCCTACCTGGCCTACATGTGGGCGCACCCCGGCAAGCAGTTGCTGTTCATGGGCTCGGAGTTCGCCCAGGACTCCGAGTGGGCCGAGAGCCGCTCGCTGGACTGGTGGCACCTCGACGACCCCGCTCACCGCGGCGTGCTCGCGCTGGTCACCGACCTCAACGCCCGGTACAAGGAGCTGCCGGCGCTGTGGTCGCAGGACGTCGACCCCGCGGGCTTCCAGTGGATCGACGCCAACGACTCGGCGAACAACGTGCTGTCCTTCCTGCGCTACGGCCGCCCGGACGCCGACGGCGGCACCGGCCAGGCCCTGGCCTGCGTGGTGAACTTCGCCGGCGTGCCCCACCACGGCTACCGGATCGGGCTGCCCCACCCCGGGTTCTGGCGCGAGGTGGTGAACACCGACTCCGACGGCTACGGCGGGTCCGGCGTGGGCAACCTCGGCGGCGTCGAGGCGGTCGAGGAGCCGTGGCACGGCCAGCCGTACTCGGCGACCGTGTCGGCCCCGCCCCTGGGCACCGTCTGGCTGCTGCACGAGGGCTGAAACGGCCTTCCTGCAGGGTCCCGCTGCGCCCGTGAACAGTGGGGGGCAGGGAGGTCCTTGCTCGCTCGCACGCTGAGGGCGGGACCCGGCGGAGCGGCGGCGGCCGGGCGGTGACCCCGTCCGGCCGCCGGCCTGTCCGGCCCCTCTCCTGACCGCCTGTGGACACCACCCACGGCGACGAGCCGGTCGCATCCGGCGACTCCCCGTGTGCCGAACCCCCCTCAGGACGGCCCTGACCGGGCATCATGTGCCGGCTCCGCCCGCCGCCGCCCCGTGGCGGGCCCGTCCGGATCGCGAGGGAACACGGCTCCATGAGGCAGGTCCAGTGCCGCGCGATCGCCGCGGCTGCCGTGGGCAGCGTGCTGCTCACCGGTTGCTCCACCACGGTGACCGGGACGGCCTCGGCCGCCCGGCCGGTGACCGACGTGACCGCCGAGGAGTTCCCCGTCACGGGAGCCACCGACAGCGACATCGACCGGTACGCGCGCAACGCGCTCGCCGACCTGAACACCTTCTGGTCGCAGGCCTACCCCGAGTTCTACGACGAGGAGCTCACGCCCCTGCAGGGCGGCTACTTCTCGGTGGACGCCGACGACATCGACCCCGGCCTGTACCCCGACACCGGCGTCGGCTGCGCCCGCCTGCCGATCGACCCCCCCGAGGTCGAGGGCAACGCCTTCTACGAGCGGACCTGCGACGTCATCGTCTACGACAGCTCGCTGCTCCAGGAGCTCGGCGAGCAGCACGGCCGCTTCCTCGGCCCCGCCGTCATGGCCCACGAGTTCGGCCACGCCATGCAGGGCCGGTTCGGCTTCAGCGAGGTCACCATCCGGGACGAGACGCAGGCCGACTGCTTCGCCGGCGCCTTCACGCGGTGGGTCGCCGACGGCAACGCCGACCACGTCACCCTGCGGGTCACCGAGCTCGACGACGTCCTCGTCGGGTTCCTCGAGCTGCGGGACCCGGTGGGCTTCACCGACGCGTCCGTGGAGGGCGCGCACGGCTCGGGCTTCGACCGGGTGTCGGGCTTCTACGCCGGCTTCACCGGCGGCGTCGGCAGCTGCCGCGACGACTTCGGGCCCGACCGCGTCTTCACCGCGCGCGAGTTCGAGCGGGGCGAGGAGGCCAACGAGGGCAACGCCCCCTACGAGCAGATCGGCTCGATCGTCGACGACTCGCTGCCGCGGTTCTACGACTCCTGGTTCCCGCAGGTCAGCGGCGGCCGGTTCGAGGCGCCGGCCATCGAGGCGTTCGACGGCACCGCGCCCACCTGCGGCGACATGGGCGCCGAGGACCGCGACCTCGGCTTCTGCGACGCGGACTCCACCGTGTACGTCGACGAGGCGGACCTCCTCGGGCCGACCTACCAGCAGGTCGGGGACTTCGCCGTCGCCACAGCGGTCTCCCTCCCCTACGCCCAGGCCGCCCGCGCGCAGCTGGGGCTGTCGATCGACGACGGCGCGGCCACCGTCTCGACGGTCTGCCTGACCGGCTGGTACACGGCCCGCTTCTTCGACGGCGACTTCGCCGACGTCACGTCGCTGTCCCCCGGGGACGTCGACGAGGCGATCGTCTTCCTGCTCACCTACGGGCAGACCGACACGGTGCTGCCCAACGTCGAGGCCAGCGGATTCGAGCTCGTCGGCGCCTTCCGGGACGGCTTCCTGCAGGGCGGCACCGCCTGCGACCTCGGCATCTGACCCGCTGACCGCCGCGACGGCGGCCCTGCGCGGCCACCGCCGCGGTGGGACGATGCCGGGACCATGCCTGCCCTCCGATCCCGCCGGGCGGCCCTGGCCCTGCTCGCCGCGGCCGCCCTCCTCGTCCTGTCCGGCTGCTCGGTGGTGGTGCTGGGCCGCCCCTCCGCGGCCCAGCCCCTGCCCGACGACGCGCTCCCGGGCGAGGTCACCGTCGTCGGCGCCACCGACGGGCCGATCGACGTGCTGGCCCGCAACGCGCTGGCCGACCTCGAGGACTACTGGGCCGCGCAGTTCCCCGACGTGTTCGGCACCCGCTTCACCCCGCCGACCGGCGGCTACTTCAGCGTCGACCCCGACGACGTCGACCCGGCGGTGTACCCGCAGGGCGTCGGCTGCGGCGCGGACCCGCGCGAGGTCGAGGACAACGCCTTCTACTGCCAGGCACCGAACACCCCGAACTCCGACTCGATCAGCTACGACCGCACCTACCTCGGCGAGCTCGCCGGCGGCTACGGGCGCTTCATCCCCGCCCTGGTGATGGCCCACGAGTTCGGGCACGCCGTCCAGGGGCGGGTCGGGTACCCCCCGGCGTCCATCGCGACCGAGACGCAGGCCGACTGCTTCGCCGGCGCCTGGACGGCGTGGGTGGCCGCGGGCGAGGCCGAGCACTCCCGCATCCGGGCGCCCGAGCTCGACGAGTTGCTGCGCGGCTACCTGCTGCTGCGCGACCCGGTCGGGACGGGCCAGGGCGAGGAGCAGGCGCACGGCTCCTACTTCGACCGGGTGTCGGCTTTCCAGGAGGGTTTCGACGACGGGCCGACAGCGTGCCGCGACCGGTTCGGCCCCGACCGGGTCTTCACGCAGAGCGAGTTCACCAGCGACGAGGACCTCGTCTCGGGCGGCAACGCGCCCTACCCCACCATCGTCTCGATCGTGGAGAGCTCGCTGCCGGAGTTCTGGGAGCGAGCCGCCACCGAGGTGTTCGACGAGCGGTTCACCGCGCCGCAGCTGGAGGCGTTCGACCGTCAGGCGCCGTCCTGCGCCGCCGAGGACCTCGACCTCGTGTACTGCCCGCCCGACGAGGCGGGCACCGAGGGCGGCGTGGTCGGCTACGACGAGCAGGAGCTCGCCGGGCCGGCCTACGAGGAGCTCGGCGACTACGCCGTCCCGACGGCCGTGGCCATCCCCTACGGCCTGGCCGCCCGCGACCAGCTGGGACTACCGGTCGACGGCGAGGAGGCGCTGCGGTCGGCGGTCTGCCTGGCCGGCTGGTACAGCGCACAGGTCTACAACGGCGAGCTGACCGACGTGCTCATCTCACCGGGCGACCTCGACGAGAGCGTCCAGTTCCTGCTCGAGTACGGCAACGACCCGCAGGTCCTGGGCGACCTCGACGTCTCCGGTTTCCAGCTGGTCGACCTGTTCCGGGCCGGGTTCCTCGAGGGCGCCCGCGCCTGCGACGTCGGGGTGTGACCGGGCCGCTCAGTAGAGGGCGATGGTGAGCTGCCGGCGGGCGGCGGCGACGCGGGGGTCCTGGTCGCCGACGATGCCGAAGAGCTCGACCAGGTGCTTGCGGGCCTGGTCGCGGTCCTCGCCGGCGGTCCGGCGGACGACGTCGAGCAGCCGCTCGAAGGCGCCCTCGACGTCCCCGGTGCCGAGGAGGAAGTCGGCGGCGCGGGTCTGCGCGGTCACGTCGTCGGGGGCGGCGTCGGCGGCGGCCAGCGCGTCGGGCCCGGCCTCGTCGGCGCGGCGGAACAGCTGCACCTGGCGCAGCGCGAGGCCGGCGACGGGGTGGTCGGGCTCGGCGTCGACGATCGCCTGGTAGGCGGCCTCGGCGGCGGCCAGGTCGCCGCGCTCCAGGGCGGCCTCGGCGGCGTCCAGCCGCGGGTCGTCGACCTCGCCGCCCTCCTGCTCCGTGTCCGGGACGGCGCCGCCGGTGGTCGCGCGGACCAGCTCGGTCACGAACTGCCGGGCCTGCTCCTCGGGGATGGCACCGGTGAACTCGGCGACCAGCTGCCCCTGCCAGACGGCCTTGACCGCCGGGATGCCCTGGACCCGCAGGCCCTGGGCGAGCGCGGGGTTGGCGTCCACGTCGACCTTGGCCAGCACCCACGACCCGCCGCCCTCGGCGGCCAGCCGCTCGAGCACCGGGGAGAGCTGCTTGCACGGACCGCACCACTCGGCCCACAGGTCCAGCACGACCGGCACCAGGAAGGAGCGGTCGAGGACCTCGGCCTGGAAGGTGGCCTCGGTGACGTCGACGACGGCCGCGCCGGGGGCTCCGGCCGGGGTGGCGGCGCTCGGCGGCGGCGCCGCCTGCGCCCGGGCCGCCGCCTCGGAGCGGGCCTTGACGGCGGCGAGGTCGACCGCGCCGGCGAGTGAGGCGGCCAGCTGGGCCTGCTGCGCCTGCGCGCGCGGGTCGGGGCGTCCGGGGCGGGAAGGCTGCATGACCTCGATCATCCCACCGACCTGCGCGGCCTGTCGGCGGCCCGGCCTCAGGGGACGGCGGGTGTGACGTCCGCGACGTCGCCGGCGCCGAGCCGGACCCGCTTGAGGATGTCGAACAGGGTGTCGAGCTCGGCCTCGGGCAGGTCGCCGAGCCCGAAGTCCAGGGCGGTGAGGGCCGCGGTGGCCGCCTCGACGACCGCCCTGCCGCGGTCGGTGATGCCGGCCAGCACGCCGCGGCCGTCGGCGGGGTTGGGCCGGCGGTCGACGTAGCCCGCCGCCACCAGCCGGTCGATGGCGTTCGTGACGCTGGTCGGGTGGACCATCAGCCGGCTGCCGATGACCTTGAGCGGGAGCTCACCGCTGCGGCTGAAGGTGAGCAGCACCAGCACCTCGTAGCGCGCGAAGGTCAGCCCGTGCGGCCGCAGCGCCTCGTCGAAGCGGGAGAGCAGGATCTGCTGCACGCGGAACACCGACGTGGCGGCGCGCATCGTCGCGGCCGGGCCGAAACGCTGCTCCCACGTCTCGCCGGCGCGCGCGATGGGATCGAACGGCAACCCCAGCGGTCGGACCATGCCGGCGACGCTACCGGCCCACCCACCGCGGCTCCGGCGCAGCAGGCGGCGGCCGCGGTCAGACGACGGGCGGGGCGGGGCGCAGCGGCGGCACGTGCCGCACGCCGAAGACCTCCTTCAGCGCGACGCGGGCGGCGTTGTCCCCGCACATGCCGTGCACCGCGGGCCCCGGCGGGGTCGCCGCCGACGCCAGGTAGGTGCCGGGGATCGGCGTCTTGTAGGTGTTCCACCGCGGCACCGGCCGGGCCAGCATCTGCGGGAGCGACGCCTCGCCGTTGGAGATGTCCCCGCCGACGTGGTTGGGGTTCCACTCCTCCATCTGGACGGCGTCCTTCGTCGCCCGCTCGACGATCGTGTCGCGGAACCCGGGGGCGAACCGCTCCACCTGCGCCTCGATCGCGTCGGTCATGTCGACGTCCGACCCGTGCGGCACGTGCACGTAGGCCCAGAAGACGTGCCCGCCCTCGGGCGCGCGGGACGGGTCGACCACGGTGGGCTGGACGGCGAGCACGTAGGGGTGCTCGCTCGGCCGGCCCGCCGCGGGCGCGGCCTCCCCCGCCATCGTCTCCGCGAGGGTCCCGGCGATGTGGATGGTCCCGGCCCGCCGGACGTCGGGATCGGTCCACGGCACCGGCTCGGACAGGATCCAGTCGACCTTGAAGACCCCCGGCCCGTGCTTGTACCGGGCCACCCACTTCCGGTAGCCGGGGTGCACGCGGTCGCCGGCCATCGCCACGAAGGCGCCGGGCGTGGTGTCCAGCAGCACCGCGGGGACGCCGTCGAACTCGCGCAGGTCGGTGACCAGGTGACCGGTCACCACCTCGCCGCCCTGCTGCTCGAGCGCGGTGACCATCGCGTCGGCCAGGCTCTGCGACCCGCCCTCGATGAGCGGCCAGCCGACGTGGTGGGCCAGCATGCCGAGCACCATGCCCAGGCCCGCGGTCAGCGGCCGGGAGAGGTCGAGCATCCCGTGGGCGGCGGCGCCGGCGATGAGCGCCTGCCCCTCGTCGGTGTCGAAGTAGCGGCGGGCCAACCACCGGATGTTCGGCAGCGCGTTGAGCCCGAACTTCGTGATCGCCCCGACGCTGCGCGTCGGCAGCCGGCGCAGCTGGCTGGCGAGGAAGAAGTCGATGACGTCGTCGCCGTGGTCGACGAGCGGGCCCATCAGCCCCCGGTAGGACCGGCCGTCCTCGGGCCCGAGCCCCGCGGCGGTCTCCTCCAGGGACCGGAACGACAGCGCCGCCCGGCCGCCGTCGAGCGGGTGGGCGAAGCAGACCTCCGGGTGCAGCAGCCGGACACCGCGGCTGACCGGGTCGAACTCCCGGAAGAACGGGGACGCCGCGGCCATCGGTTGCACCGTCGAGCAGACGTCGTGGCGGTAGCCGGGCCGGATGAGCTCCTCGGTGCGCATGCCGCCGCCGGGGCGCTGGGCCTGCTCCACGACCTGTACCCGCAGGCCCGCCGCGGCCAGCCGGAGCGCCGCGGCCAGCCCGTTGGGTCCGGCTCCGACGACGACGGCATCCGGCTTCCCGTTCACCCCGCCATCCTGCCCTCAGCGGGTCACAGCCGCGCGATCAGCTCGTCCGCGGCCCGGAAGGGGTCGGTCTCCCCCGCGAGCACCCGCTCGGCCAGGGCGCCGAGGGCGGCCGACCCGTGCACGGCCGCCATCCGCTCCCGGAGGCCGGTCAGCGCGACCGCCTCGATCTCCCGCGCCGCCCGCTCCACCCGGCGCCGGTGGCCCGCACCGGAGGAGGCCAGCCAGGCCCGGTGCTCCTCGACGGCGGCCAGCAGCCCGTCGATGCCGTTGTCGGTCTCCCGCGCGGCGACCGTCCGGCAGACCGGCGGCCGCCACGCTCCCGGGGCGTCGTCCCGGTGGCCGAGGGACAGCATCGTCCGGAGGTCCCGCACCGTCTGGTCGGCGCCGGCCCGGTCGGCCTTGTTGACGACGAGCACGTCGGCGACCTCGAGGATCCCGGCCTTGGCCGCCTGGATCCCGTCGCCCATCCCCGGCGCGAGGAGCACCAGGGTGGTGTCGGCCAGCGAGGCGATCTCCAGCTCCGACTGCCCGACGCCGACGGTCTCGACCAGCACGACGTCGCAGCCGGCGGCGTCGAGCACCCGGAGCGCCTGCGGTGTGGCCCACGCCAGCCCGCCGAGGTGCCCGCGGGTGGCCATGGACCGGATGTAGACACCCGCGTCCTGCGCGTGGGACTGCATGCGCACGCGGTCACCGAGGAGGGCGCCGCCGGAGAAGGGGGACGACGGGTCGACCGCGAGGACGCCGACCCGCTGGCCCGCCCGCCGGTAGGCCGCGGCCAGCGCCGTCGTCGTCGTGGACTTGCCGACACCCGGCGCTCCCGTCAGGCCGATCACCTGGGCCGAGCCGGGATGCGGGGTGAGGGCCGCGGCGACCTCCCGCACCAGCGGGCTGGCGTCCTCGACCAGCGAGATGAGCCGCGCCACCGACCGGGCGTCCCCCTGGCGGGCGCGGGCCACCAGCTCGGGGACGTCGGCAGCGCGACGGCCCCGCCTCCCCTGGGGGGTGGCGGGGCCGGGCGTCGGGACCGGTGTCGTCTCGGGGGCGTCCGTCACGCCCTGGCAGGCACGTGCAGGACGAGCGCGTCGCCCTGGCCGCCGCCACCGCACAGCGCCGCCGCACCCACGCCGCCGCCGCGGCGGCCGAGCTCGAGGGCCAGGTGCAGGGTGATGCGGGCGCCGCTCATGCCGATCGGGTGCCCCAGGGCGATCGCGCCGCCGTTGACGTTGACCTTCTCCGGGTCGATGCCCAGCTCGCGGGTGGCGGCGATGCCGACCGCGGCGAAGGCCTCGTTGATCTCGACCAGGTCCAGGTCGGCCGGGTCGATGCCCTCGCGGGCGCAGGCCTTGGCGATCGCCGCCGACGGCTGGCTCTGCAGCGTGGCGTCGGGGCCGGCGACCACGCCGTGCGCGCCGATCTCGGCCAGCGGGGTCAGCCCCAGCTCGGCGGCCTTCGCCGCGGACATGACCACGACCGCGCAGGCACCGTCGGAGATCTGCGAGGCCGTCCCGGCGGTGATGGTGCCGTCCTTGGCGAAGGCCGGCTTGAGCCTGCTCAGGCTGTCGGCGGTGGTGTCGGGGCGGATGCCCTCGTCCTCGCGGAACTCGATCGGGTCGCCCTTGCGCTGCGGGATCAGCACCGGGGTGACCTCCTCGTCGAACAGGCCGTTCTTGGCCGCGGCGGCGGCCTTCTGGTGGCTGGCCGCGGCGAAGGCGTCCTGCTCGGCGCGGGTCAGCCCGTAGCGGGCGTTGGCGGACTCGGTCAGCTCGCCCATCGCGACCTGGTCGAAGGTGTCGCTCAGCCCGTCATGGGCCATCGAGTCGACGAGCTTCGTGTCGCCGTACTTGACGCCGGTGCGGGAGTTGGCCAGCAGGTGCGGGGCCTGGGTCATCGACTCCATGCCGCCGGCCACGACGACGTCGAACTCGCCGGCCCGGATCAGCTGGTCGGCCAGGGCGATCGCGTCGATGCCGGACAGGCAGACCTTGTTCAGCGTGAACGAGGGCACCGACATCGGGATGCCGGCGGCCACCGCCGCGGGCCGCGCCGGGTTCTGCCCCGCGCCGGCCTGCAGCACCTGGCCCATGATCACGTAGTCGACCTGGTCGCCGGAGATCCCGGCCCGCTCCAGGGCGGCCTTGATCGCGATCCCGCCGAGGTCGGCCGCGGAGAAGTCCTTGAGCGAGCCGAGCAGCCGGCCCATGGGGGTGCGGGCGCCGCTGACGATGACGGATCGGGGCATGGGGGCCTCCAGTGCCGGGCCGCCGTCGCTGGCGGCCGGGAGTCGAGCTGGCCGCGGTCCCGCGGCCTCGGGCTACCGCCCAGGATAGGCCCGGCTGCGCCCCGTCAGGCCGCCCTGGGAGAGCATGTGACTCCCGTCACATGGAACTGTCGTCTCAGACGTCTCTTCGGGAGGATGCCGCCGTGACCACCGACGCCAGCACCGACCTGCCCGCCGAGCTGTTCACCACGATCGACCACGTCGGCATCGCCGTGCCCGACCTGCGCGAGGCGATCGCCTTCTACGAGCTCGCCTTCGGCGTCACCTCGGTCCACGAGGAGGTCAACGAGGAGCAGGGCGTCCACGAGGCGATGCTCGCCGTCGGTGGCGGCGAGACGCGGATCCAGCTGCTGGCGCCGTTGACCCCCGACTCGACCATCGCGAAGTTCATCGGCCGCTCCGGCCCCGGCCTGCAGCAGCTGGCCTTCCGGGTGGACGACGTCGACGCGGTGAGCGCGACGCTGCGCGAGCGTGGCCTGCGGCTGCTCTACGACGTCCCGAAGCGCGGAACGGCCGGCAGCCGGGTCAACTTCGTGCACCCCAAGGACACCGGCGGCGTCCTCGTCGAACTCGTCGAGCCGGCCGCGGGCGGCCACTGACCCGCTCGACCGGGGAGCTGCCGCCGTAGCTACTCCCCGGTAACGTCTCGCGCCATCGCACTGCCGCCACTCCCCCGCCCGCGCCGCCCCCGACCGCAGCCGACGAAGACCCGGGAGACGCACGTGATCGAGATCAGGGACGCCATCCTCGCCGACGCCACCGACGCCCTGGCCGGGCTGCCGGTGCCGGAGTCCTACCGGGCCGTGCTGGTCCGCAAGGACGAGCAGGGGATGTTCGAGGGCCTGCCCACCCGGGAGAAGGACCCGCGCAAGTCGCTGCACGTGGAGGAGGTGCCGACCCCGGAGCTGGGACCGGGCGAGGCGATCGTGGCGGTGATGGCCTCGTCGGTGAACTACAACACCGTCTGGACGTCGATCTTCGAGCCGGTCTCCACCTTCGGGTTCCTGGAGCGCTACGGCCGGCTGCACGACCTGGCCAAGCGGCACGACCTGCCCTACCACGTGGTCGGGTCGGACCTGGCCGGCGTCGTCCTGCGGGTCGGCCCGGGCGTGCACAAGTGGGCTCCCGGCGACGAGGTGGTCGCCCACTGCCTGTCGGTGGAGCTGGAGGACCCGGCCGGCCACGACGACACGATGCTCGACCCGCAGCAGCGGATCTGGGGCTTCGAGACCAACTTCGGCGGCCTGGCCGAGCTCGCGCTGGTCAAGAGCAACCAGCTGATGCCCAAGCCGGCCCACCTCACCTGGGAGGAGGCCGCCGCCCCCGGGCTGGTCAACTCCACCGCCTACCGGCAGCTGGTCTCCCACAACGGCGCGGCGATGAAGCAGGGCGACGTCGTCCTCATCTGGGGTGCCTCCGGCGGGCTGGGCTCCTACGCCACCCAGATGGCGCTCAACGGCGGCGCCATCCCGGTCTGCGTCGTCTCCAGCCCGGAGAAGGCCGAGATCGTGCACTCCATGGGCGCCGAGCTGGTCATCGACCGCACCGCCGAGGGCTACCGCTTCTGGAAGGACGAGGACACCCAGGACCCGAGGGAGTGGCAGCGGTTCGGCAAGCGGATCCGCGAGCTGACCGGCGGCGACGACCCCGACATCGTCTTCGAGCACCCCGGCCGGGAGACCTTCGGCGCGAGCGTCTACGTCGCCAAGAAGGGCGGCACGATCGTCACCTGCGCCTCGACCAGCGGTTTCCTGCACCAGTACGACAACCGCTACCTGTGGATGAACCTCAAGCGGGTCATCGGCTCGCACTTCGCCAACTACCGCGAGGCGTGGGAGGCCAACCGGCTCATCGACCGCGGGCTGGTCCACCCGACGCTGTCGAAGGTCTACCCGATGGCCGAGGTCGGCCAGGCCGCCTGCGACGTCCACCGCAACGCCCACCAGGGCAAGGTCGGCGTCCTCACCCTCGCCCCCGAGGAGGGCCTCGGCGTCCGCGACCCCGAGAAGCGGGAGCGGCACCTGAACGCGATCAACCGCTTCCGCGGCGTGTAGGAGGACCATCCTCCTCCCCACGCGCCCCAGCAGGATGGCCGCTCCAGGACCTCACCAGGCTCGGGGCGGTGCCCGGGACCGGGCCGCGCGGGGCACGTAGCGCGTTCCCCGGGAGGGCTGGCACCCTGCAGGGAGGCGCTGCCCCATCGGCCGCCTCCGGTCCCCCGACTCTGCGAGGATGAATGCATGGACGATCCCCGCCGCGACCTGCTGCCCATGCGTGAGGCCCAGCACTCGTTCGACGTGGTGCTGCGGGGCTACGACCGGCACCAAGTGGCCGAGACCATCGAGCGCCTCGAGGCCGACATCCGGGTGGCGCTCGCCGACCGCGACGCCGCAATGAACCGGTCGTCCGACCTCGCCGGCCAGCTCTCGGCCCTGCACGGGGAGATCGACGCCCTGCGGCGCAAGGCGGCCTCGTCCGGCCCGCCCACGTTCGAGAACATGAGCGAGCGCATCCAGCACATGCTGCGGCTGGCCGAGGAGGAGGCCGCCGACATCCGGCGGGCCGCCGAGCAGGAAGCGCAGGCGGTGCGGGAGCAGACCGCCGCCGAGGAACGGGCCATGCACGAGCGGCACGCCGCCGGCCAGGCCGAGGTCGAGCGCATGATCGCTGAGGCTCGTCACAACGCCGAGCAGATCGCCACCAAGGCCCAGATCCGCGCCGACGAGCTGGTCAGCAAGGCCCAGGAGAAGGTGGCCCGGCTCGACGCCGAGTCGCAGGCGCGGCGCACCAAGGTCGAGGAGGACTTCGAGATCGCGCAGCGGGCGCGCCGGCAGGAGGCCGCGCGGATCGACGAGGAGCGCGACCGCACCTCCGCCGAGGCCGCCCGCCAGCGCATCGCCGCGGCCGAGAAGCACGCCGCCCAGGTGGTCGGCGAGGCGGAGGCGTCCGCGGCGTCGATCCGTGCGGTGCGCGACGAGCTCGCCGGCCGGCTCGTCGAGGCCCGCCGGGTGCTGGAGAAGCTGCCCGACCTCAGCGACCGCAGGTCCGAGGCCCCGGCCGGCCAGCGGCCCCCGGTGCCCGGGCAGGACCGGCCGCAGCCGGGTCCGCGCCAGCCGCAGGCCCAGCCCGGCGCGGCGCAGGCGCAGGGCCAGCCCCAGCCGCAGGGCCAGCCCCAGCCGCAGGCCCAGCCCGGTCCGGGGCAGGGGCAGCGCAGCGCCGCTCCCGAGCCGGTGGGCCCGACGACGACGCAGCAGCCCGCCGTCGGTCCGCTGACCGGCCACCAGCCCGCCGTCCGGCCCACCACCGCCCCGCAGCCGGCGGTCCGCCCGGGCGACTCCCCGCGCGGGGGCAGCGGTGAGGCGGCCGCGGCCCGCCAGCCGACCCGTCCCCCGGCCCCGCAGCCGGCGGCCCCGTCGGGGCCCGGTCAGCAGGGTCCAGCGCCCGAGCAGGCAACCGGGCAGCCCGGTGCCGCGTCGCCGTCCCCGCAGCAGACCCAGGTGATCCCGCCGGTCCCCTCCGGCAGCACCGCCGCGGGCACTCCCCGGACGGACCCGCCCACGCTGGTGCAGCCCGCGGTCAAGCCCGACGACGCGGACACCGGCAGCCAGCCGGTCACCCCCGGCCACCGCTGAGCGGCACGGGGTCCGGTCCTCCGCCGCCCCGGCGGTCGAGGACCCGCGGGTGGCCCGCGGTGCTCCGGCCGTTCCGCGCGCTGGCGGTCGCGCTGCTCACCGTGGGCGCCCTGCTCACCGCCGGGGTCACGCCCGGCGCGGCGGCGGACACCGGACTGCTGCGGGTGGCGCACCTGTCGCCGGACACCCCCGCGGTCGACCTCGCCGTCGACCCGCTCGGCCGGCCGGGCACGGGCACCACCGCGCGCGGCATCGGCTACGGCGACGTCTCCGACCACCAGGAACTGCCCGCGGGGACCTACACGGTCAGCGTCCGCACCGCCGGCGGCGACCCGGCCCGCCCGCCGGTGCTGTCCACCACGGTCGAGGTGCCCGCCGGGGGCGCCCGCACGGTGGCCGCGATGGGCGGCTTCGCCGACCTGAGGCTCGCCGTCCTCGACGCCGACCTCTCGACCCCGCCCGCCGGATCGGCCCGCGTCCGCGTGGTCGACGCCGCCGCGACCGCCCCGTCGGTCGACGTGACCACCGCCGACGGCAGCGCCCTGGCCACCGGGCTGACCTCCGGTACCGCGGGCCCTCCTGCCACCGTGCCCGGCGGTCCCGCGAGCCTGCAGGTCACCGTGGGCAGCACGACGACCGACGTGCCGGCCGACCTCGCCGCGGGCTCGGTCTACACGGTGCTGGTCCTCGACCGCCCGGACGGCGGGCTGGAGGTGCGGACGGTCCTCGACGCCGCCGGCGCCGCCGTGGTCCCCACCGGAGGCGTGGAGACCGGCGCGGGCGGGGCGGCGGGGCCCGCGCCCGCTGCGGTGGTGCTCGCGGCGGGTGCCGTCCTCGGGGCGGTCGCGCTGCTGTGGCCACGGGCGCGGCGCCGGTGAGCGGCCGCTGGCCGGCGCTGTCCGTCGTCCACCGGGTGCTGGCCGCCACGGCGCTCGTCGCCGGCGCGGTCGCGCTGCTCTCGCCCGCCGAGCCGGCCCCGGCCGCCTCTGCCCCGGTCGTCGCCGCGGCCACCGCGGCCGACCCCGCCGCCGCGCCGGTGCGCCTGCGCATCCCGGCGATCGGCGTGGGCACCACCCTCGTGCACCTCGGCGTCGACGCCGACGGCGCCCTCGTGCCGCCGGCGGAGTTCGACCGGGCCGGGTGGTTCCCCGGCGGGCCGGCTCCCGGGGACGTCGGCCCGGCCGTGCTGGCCGGGCACGTGGACTCGCGCACCGGGCCGGCGGTCTTCTGGCGGCTGCGCGACCTGGGCCCCGGCGACGAGGTGGCGGTCGACCGCGCCGACGGGACGGCGGTGCGCTTCACGGTCACCGGGGTGACCCGATGGCCCAAGGCGGAGTTCCCGACCGAGGCCGTCTACGGGCCCACGCCGCGGGCCGAGTTGCGGCTGCTCACCTGCGGCGGGGACTTCGACCGCACCCGGCGCAGCTACACCGACAACGTCGTGGTCACGGCGGTGGTGACGTGAGGCCCCGTCCAGGGCACCGCCCTGAGCGTGCGAAGGGTGGGGAGGACGGGGTCTTTCCGCTGCAGGGTCCCGCGCCGAGCCTGCGAGGCGTGGGGGAAGGGGTCCTCTCAACGCCGCCGGCCGCGCGCCCGCCAGCAGGCGGTGTGCCAGTGCCGGCGCCAGTCGGCCGCCGACTCGGTGTCCCAGGGGTCGAGGTCGGAGTCGCGGGCGTAGGCCGGCCAGGTCACCAGGTGTGGCGTCCCCGGGCGGATCTCCTGGTCGCAGCCCGGGCAGCGGTAGGTCTTGCCGGTCGCCGAGCCGGTCAGGGAGCGCACCACCCAGTCGCCGTCCCCCGCCTCCTCCACCGGGTCCGACCGGCGGAGGAGGTCCCGGCCGGGCGGCCGCGACCCCCTCCGTCCGCTCCTGCGCGGCACCGGGCTCAGCGCGCGACGTGGTCGCGGAACCCGCGGCCGGTCTTGCGGCCGAGGTACCCGGCGGTGACCAGGTGCTCGAGCAGCGGCGCCGGGGCGAAGCCGGGCTCGCGGAACTCGACGTAGAGCTCCCGCTCGATGGCCAGGGCGACGTCGAGCCCGACCACGTCGAGCAGTTCGAACGGACCCATCGGGTAGCCGCAGCCGACCTTCATCGCCGCGTCGATGTCGTCGGCGGTCGCGTAGTGCGCCTCGAGCATCTTCACCGCGTCGTTGAGGTACGGGAACAGCAGGGCGTTGACGATGAACCCGGCCCGGTCCGTGCAGGACACCGGGTGCTTGCCCAGCGCCACCGAGACGGCGTGGGCGGTGGCGGCGACGTCGGGCGCGGTCGCGATCGTGGAGACGACCTCCACCAGCTTCATGACCGGGGCCGGGTTGAAGAAGTGCAGGCCGACGACGTCGGCCGGGCGGCCGCTGGCCCGCGCGCACTCGATCACCGGCAGGCTCGAGGTGGTCGTGGCCAGCACGGCACCGGGCTTGCAGATCTCGCCCAGGTTGGCGAACAGCGCCTGCTTGACGCCGAGGTGCTCGACGACCGCCTCGACGACCAGGTCGACGTCGGCGAGGTCGTCGAGCGAGGCGCTGCCGGTGACCCGCGCCAGCGCCTCGTCGCGGGCGGCCTCCTCCAGCCGGCCGCGGACCACCTGCTTGTCCAGCGACCGGCCCAGCGCGGCCTGCACCGCCTCGACCTTGTCGAGGGTGCGCGCGACGAAGACGACCTCGTAGCCGGCCTTGGCGACGACCTCGACGATGCCGGTCGCCATCGTGCCCGAGCCGACGACGCCGACCCGGCGCACCGGTCGGGCACCTTCGGCGGCCCCGCCCTCGGCCGGTGTGAGGTCGTCGGGGACGACCTGGGCGGAGTCCCGGTCGGCGTAGGTGTAGAAGCCGCGACCGACCTTCCGGCCCAGCAGGCCCGCGATCATCATCTGCTTGATGATCGGGCTGGGTGCGTGCAGCCGGTTGCGCGACTGCTTGTACATCGTGTCGAGGATCTCGTAGGCGGTGTCGATGCCGATGAGGTCCATCAGCGCCAGCGGGCCCATCGGCAGGCCGCAGCCCAGCCGCATGGCCGCGTCGATGTCCTCGCGGCTGGCGTAGCGGTTCTCGTACATCGACACCGCGTGGTTGAGGTAGCCGAACAGCAGCGCGTTGGCGATGAACCCGGCCTTGTCGCCGATGGTCACGTCGACCTTGCCCAGCCGCGCGGCGAGGGCCTCGACGTCCTCGATCACCGAGGGCTCGGTGACGACGGTGCGCACCACCTCGACCAGCTTCATGACCGGCGCCGGGTTGAAGAAGTGCATCCCGACGACCTTGCTCGGCCGGCCGGTCGCCACGGAGATCTCGGTGACCGACAGGCTCGAGGTGTTGGTCGCGAGGATGGTGTCCGGCGGGCAGATCTTGTCCAGCGCGGCGAAGATCTCGCGCTTGAGCTCCATCCGCTCGGGCACGGCCTCGACCACGAGCTCGGCCTGGGAGAGGTCCTCGAGCGAGGTGGTGAACCGGATCCGCTCGAGGATCGCGTCGCGCTCGGCCTCGTCGAGCTTGTCGCGCTGCACCGCGCGCCCGGTGGAGTGCGCCAGGTGCTCGCGCCCGCGGGCCACCGCCGCGTCGTCGACGTCCACCGCGGTCACCGCCAGGCCCGCCCGGGCCAGCACCTCGGCGATGCCGGCGCCCATCGTGCCCAGCCCCACGACGCCGACCTCGTTCAGCTCCCTGGCCACGCTGCCATCTCCCTCGAGATCCGGTGCCCCGGGCACCGTCGTCCGGAATCGGGGCGAGTCTCCCACCCGGGCGGGCCCTCCGGGACGGCGGCCTACCGACCGGTAACCGTCAGAAGAGGCGCTCGGACGGGTCGTCGGTGCCCTTGAGGACGGCGTAGTCGACGGTCAGGCAGTCGATGCCGCGGTCCCCGGCGAGCACCCGCGCCTGCGGCTTGATCTCCTGCGCGGCGAACACCCCGCGGACCGGCGCCAGCAGCGGGTCGCGGTTGAGCAGCTCCAGGTAGCGGGTCAGCTGCTCCACGCCGTCGATCTCCCCGCGCCGCTTGACCTCCACCGCGACAGTGGCGCCCGAGGCGTCCCGGCAGAGGAGGTCCACCGGGCCGATGGCGGTCGGGTACTCGCGCCGGACCAGCGACCAGCCCGTCCCGAAGGTCTCGACGTGCAGGGCCAGCAGCCGCTGCAGCTCGGCCTCCACGCCGTCCTTCTGCAGCCCGGGGTCGACCCCCAGCTCGTGCGACGAGTCGTGCTCGACCGACTCGATGGTGATGATCAGCTGCTCGCCGGCCTTGTTGGTGATCGTCCAGGTGCCCGCCCCGTCGGTAAGCTCGTCCTTGAACGTGCACGGCGGGGTCATCCAGTTGAGCGGCTTGTAGGCGCGGTCGTCGGCGTGCACGGACACCGAACCGTCCGCCTTCACCAGCAACAGGCGCGGGGCCATCGGCAGGTGGGCGGTCAACCGCCCGATGTAGTCGACCGAGCAGCGGGCGATGACCAGGCGCACGGGGTCCGACGGTACCGAACCGCTAACGACCGGTCCGGGACGGCGGGACGGGGCGTCCGCCGGGTACATCCTGGCGCGGTGACGAGAGCCCTGGGTCCCGCCGTCGTCCTGGTCCTGCTCCTGCTGTCCGCCTGCGCCCAGCGCGCCGGCGACGCGGGCGCCGCGCCGACGTCGCCGGCCGAGGGTCCGGGCCGGCTGGTGCTGGAGGTCGAGCTCGTCGGCGGCTTCGTGACGCCGGAGATGCTGGCCGGCCGCCTGCCGCTGGTCAGCGTCTACTCCGACGGCCGGGTGATCGCCCAGGGGCCGCAGATCGCCATCTATCCCGCCCCGGCCCTGCCGAACCTGCTCGTGTGGCAGCTGGACGAGGCCGGCGTCCAGACGGTCGTCGACCGGGCCGTGGCCGCCGGGGTGACCGGGACCGGCGACCTCGGCAGCCCGCCGGTCGCCGACGCCCCCGCGACCCGGTTCACCCTCGTCACCGAGGAGGGCACCTTCGTGCGCGAGGTGCAGGCGCTGTTCGAGCTGCCCGACGACGGCGGCCTCACCCCCGAGCAGCGGACCACCCGCGGCGAGCTGATGGGGCTGGTCGAGGTGCTCACCTCGCCGGAGGGCCCGTTCGGCGCCGCGGGGCCGGAGTCCTACCGGCCGGACGCGGTCGGCGCCGTGGTCACCGCGTACACCCCCACCCCCGAGCCGGAGCTGGTGCAGCCGGAGGTGGCCTGGCCGGGGCCGGCGCTGCCCGGCGAGCCGCTGGAGGAGCGGCTGGGCCTGTTCTGCGTGGTCGCGCGCGGAGCGGAGGCCGCGGCCGTCCTCGAGGCGGCCGCCGGCGCCAACGCCCTGACGCCGTGGACCGCGGAGGACGGCGGCCGCTGGGCACTCACCCTGCGACCGCTGCTCCCGCACGAGACCGGCTGCGCCGACCTGCGGCAGCAGTAGGACGACGACGGCCCGGCCCGCTCACGAGGAGCGGACCGGGCCGTCGGCGTCTGCCGGATCAGACGGCGGCGGGCTCGCGCGGGTCGGCGTCGACACCCTGCCGCTCGTCGACGCGGGCCAGCGGGTCCACCGTCGACGTCGACCGGTACCGCTCGACGTCGAGGATGCCCTCGCGCTTGGCGACGATCGTCGGGACCAGCGCCTGGCCGGCGACGTTCACCGCGGTGCGGCCCATGTCGAGGATCGGGTCGACGGCCAGGAGCAGGCCGACCCCGGCCAGCGGCAGGCCCAGCGTGGAGAGGGTCAGCGTCAGCATGACCACCGCGCCGGTGACCCCGGCGGTGGCGGCCGAGCCGACGACCGAGACCAGCGCGATGAGCAGGTAGTCGGTGAGCGACAGGTCCACGCCGAAGAACTGGGCCACGAAGATCGCCGCCAGCGCGGGGTAGATCGCCGCGCAGCCGTCCATCTTCGTCGTCGCGCCCAGCGGGACGGCGAAGGAGGCGTAGGACCGCGGGACGCCGAGGTTCTGCTCGGTCACCCGCTCGGTCACCGGCAGCGTGCCGATCGACGAGCGCGACACGAACGCCAGCTGGATCGCGGGCCAGGCACCGGCGAAGTACCGCAGCGGCGAGAGGCCGTGCAGCCGCAGCAGCACCGGGTAGACGACGAACAGCACGAGCGCGAGGCCGATGTAGACCGAGCCGGCGAAGACACCCAGCGAGCCCAGGGACTCCCAGCCGTAGGTGGCCACCGCGTTGCCGATCAGGCCGACGGTGCCGATCGGGGCGAGCAGGATGACCCACCACAGCACCTTCTGCACGATCGCGAGGGCCGAGCGGGTCAGCGCGAGGAACGGCTCGGCCGCCGCTCCGACCTTGAGCGCCGCGATGCCGATGGCGGCCGCGATGACGATCAGCTGGAGGACGTTGAACGACAGCCCGACCGTTCCGTCGTCGTGCGGCGAGGCCTGCAGGCCGAGGACGTTGCCCGGCACGATGCCGTTGAGGAAGTCCCACCACGAGCCGGCGGTGCCGGGGTCGGTCTGCGCCGAGGCGTCGACCGAGCTGTTGCGGCCGGGCTCGGTGAGCAGGCCGAGGCCGATGCCGATGGAGACGGCCATCAGGGCGGTGACGGCGAACCACAGCAGGGTCTGGCCGGCCAGCCGGGCGGCGTTGGAGACCTGCTTGAGGTTGGCGATGCTGACGATCACCGCGGTGACGATCAGCGGCGGGACGAGGACCTTGAGCAGCGTCACGAAGGTGCTGCCGACGGTCTGGAGGGTGCTGGTCAGCCAGTTCGGGGTGCCGTCGGCGACGGGACCCAGGTCGCGGGCGACGAACCCGAGGGCGACGCCGACCACGAGGCCGAGGAGGACCTGCGCCGCGAAGGGGACGCGGCGGAGACGAGCGAGCACGAGAGGGTGCCTTCCGGGCAGTTCAGGGAGGGGACGACGGGGTGCGGGCGTGCGCACTCAGCCGTCGGCCGTCACCCGCCCGAAGTCGAGCGCGCGCCGCCGGGTCAGTCCCCACACGTTGCGCACGCAGGGATCAAGGCCCGCCGGCCGACCGCCCATCCCGGGTGTGGCCACTCTCACGCCCTAGTCGGGCCAGACCGGCCGGCGCTTCTCCAGGAAGGAGCTCATGCCCTCGACGGCGCCGGGCAGCTGGCTGGCCGAGGCCATCACCTCGACGGCGGTCCCGTAGGCGTCCCGCTCGGGGCGGTCGAGCTGGGCGTACATCGTCTGCTTGCCCCAGGCCTTGCTCGCCCGTGAGCCGCGGGTCGCGCGCGCCATCAGGTCGGCCACGGCCGCGTCGAGCTCCGCGTCCGGGACCACCCGGTTGACCAGGCCCCAGTCCAGCGCGGTGGCGGCGTCGATGACGTCCCCGGTGAGCGCCAGCTCCATCGCCCGCTTGCGGCCCACGTTGCGGGCGATCGCCACCATCGGCGTGTGGCAGAACCAGCCGCCCTTGCCGCCCGGGGCGGCGAAGCCGGCCGACTCCGCGGCGACGGCGAGGTCGCAGGAGGCGACCAGCTGGCAGCCGGCCGCGGTGGCCAGCGCGTGCACCCGCGCGAGCACCACCTGCGGCACCGCCTGGATGGTCTGCATCAGCTCGGTGCACAGCTGCAGCAGGCTGCGCACCTCGGTCACCGGCCGGCCCACGACGTCGGCGAAGTCGTGGCCGGCGCTGAACACCGGCCCCTCGGCGGCGAGCACGATGCCGGCCGCGTCGCTCTCCCCCACCTCGGTCACGGCGGCGAGCAGCTGGCCGAGGTGCTCCCGGGAGAGGGCGTTGCGCCGGGCCGGCCGGCACATCGTGATGGTGACGACGTCCCCGTCGCGCACGACCCGGGGCGCACCCTCTGCAGTCATGGCCCGACGCTAGCCGACCTCGGCGTCCGGGACCCGGCTCGAGAGCCGCCCGCGGCCGCCCTCCTTGGCGCCGTACATCGCCAGGTCGGCCTGCTGCAGGACGACCTCGAACGGCGTGCCCGGCTCGGCCATGGCCAGCCCGATGCTCGCCGAGACCCGCACGCTGCGCCGTCCGACAACGACCTCGTCCACGAGCGCCGCGACCAGCCGCCTGCCCACCGTCTCGGCCGTCGCGCGGTCCAGGCCGGGCAGGACGGCGGCGAACTCGTCCCCGCCCAGGCGGCCCACGACCGCGTCCGGCACGTCCTCCAGGTGCGCTCGCAGGCGGTCGGCGAGCCGCACCAGGAGCTGGTCGCCCACGGCGTGACCGCCCCGGTCGTTGACCTCCTTGAAGCGGTCGACGTCGACGAACAGGACCGCACCGCCACAGGTGAGCGCCGCCCGGCCGGCGTCGAGGAGGTGGGCGCGGTTGGCCAGGCCGGTCAGCGGGTCCTGCCGCGCCACGCGGGTCAGCGCCCGGCGCCAGCCGTCGGCGTCGGTCGCCACCGTGGTCAGCCGGTCGACGGTCTCGGTCAGGGCCCGCTGCTGGTCGGCGTCGGCGTCCGGCGAGAGCTCACGGACGGCGGCGGAGAGCAGGTCGAGGACGTCCTCCAGCGGTGCCCCGGTGGCCACCGCCTCGAGCACCCGGCCCTGCGCGGCGAGCAGGCGGGCGTCCCAGCGGTGCGCCGCGACCTGGCGCCGCAGCGAGAGGACGCTGCGCACGAGGCGGACCTGGATCTCGAGGGTGTCCAGGTCGTCGCCGCGGAAGGTGCGGACGTCGTCGTCGAAGACGCCCAGCGAGCCGAGGACGAAGCCGTCCTCGTCGATGAGGGGGACCCCGAGGTAGGAGCGGATCGCGCCGGCGGCCACCGCGGGGTTGTCGGCGAAGACCGGGTGGGCGAGCGCGTCGGACACCTCCAGCGGTTCGCGCGCCGCCACCACGTAGGCGCAGAACGACAGCTCGTCGGGGACGTGCGAGAACGGTGCGCCGACGCCGATCTCGGCGGGGAAGCACTGCAGGTCGGGACCGACCAGGTTGATCACCGCGATGGGCGCGTCCAGGGCGCGGGCCATGTAGGCCACGACGGCGTCGAGGTCCGCGTCGCCGGCGTGCCCGCCGAGCCGGTAACTGGCCAGCGCGGCGAGCCGATCGGGGTCGGCGACGGCGGGGCGAGGGCTCTGCACGCGCGGCACCGTAGCGGGTGTCGGTGACCAAGTGTGCCCGCAGCGGTACGCGCGGTCTCGGAACTTCGGCGGGAACCGGCGGAGGGCATGATCACCGCATGGATCCCGTGCGGTTCGGACTGGTGGGGTACGGCTTCGGCGGCCGGTACTTCCACGCGCCCCTGCTGGCCGCCGCCGCGGAGTGCGACTTCCTCGGCGTGGTGACGACATCCCCCGAGCGGCGGGCCCAGGTGGCCGCCGAGCACCCCGGCCTGCGGACGTTCGCGTCGCTGGAGGAGCTGGCCGGGGCCGGCGCGGAGGCGGTCGCGATCTCGACACCGGCCGACACGCACACCCCGCTGACCGAGCAGGCGCTGGGGCTGGACCTCGCCGTGGTGTGCGACAAGCCGTTCGCGCTGGACGCCGCGGCCGCCCGGCGCGCGGTCGACCTCGCCGCGGCGAGACGGCTCCCGCTCGCGCCGTACCAGAACCGCCGCTGGGACTCCGACTTCCTCACCGTCCGGGAGCTGGTCGCCGAGGGGCGGCTGGGCACGGTGACCCGCTTCGAGTCGCGGTTCGAGCGGTTCGACCCCGAGCCCGGCCCGCCCGCGGCCGGCGGCGGCACGCTGCTGGACTTCGGCGCCCACCTGGTCGACCAGGCACTGGTGCTGCTCGGGCCGGTCACCTCCGTCTACGCCGAGTGGCGGCTGCGCGACACCGGCCTGGACGACGACGTCTTCGTCGCCCTGACCCACGCCGGCGACGCCCGCTCCCACCTGTGGGGGAGCTGGAGCCAGGGCGCGCCCGGCGACCGGTTCCGGGTCGCCGGCACCGAGGGGGCCTACACCGTCGGCGGCCCGATGGACGGGCAGGAGGCGCTGCTCCTGGCCGGGGAGACCCCGGCGACCCTCAGGGAGCGCTGGGGCGCCGAGCCGGAGGAGCGGTGGGGGCGGCTCCGCCGCGGGGACGGCGGCGAGACCGTGCCGACCCACCGCGGGCGCTGGGACACCTTCTACCCGACCTTCGCCGCCGCCGTCCGCGGGCGGGGGCCGGCGCCGGTCGACCCGCAGGACGCCGTCGCCACCGCCGCCGTGCTCGACGCCGCCCGGCGCAGCGCGACCGAGGGCCGGGTCGTCCCGCTGGGCTGACGCGACGTGCCGCCGCAGCAGGTCCTCCCGCCGGGCGCCGTCCGGCCGGTCCTGCTGCGGCAGGCCTGGCGGGACGTGGCGTTCCTGCACTGGCCGCTGGACCCCGCCTGCGCCGCGCCGCTCCTGCCGCCGGGCACCCGGCCGGACGTGCGAGCCGGCACGACCCACGTCGGCGTGGTCGCCCTGCGCATCGCGCGGACCGCGCTCCCGACCGGCCCGGCGCTGCCCTGGGCGGGCTCGTTCGACGAGGTCAACGTGCGGCTCTACGCGGTCGACGAGCGCGGCCGCCGCGGCGTCGTGTTCCGGCGGATGGACGCCGGGCGGCTGCCGGCGGTGCTGACCGCGCGGGCGCTGCCCCGCCTGCCGTACGTCTGGTCCCGCACCCGCGTGCGGCGGGACGGCGACCGGTACGCGGTGACCGTCGGCCGGCGCCTGTGGATGGCCCTGCGCATCGGCGCCCCGGTGGAGCCCGACCCGCTGGAGGCCTTCCTGACCGCCCGCTGGGGCCTGCACACCCGGGTCGCGGGCCGCCTCGTGTACCTGCCGGTCGTCCACGGGCCGTGGCCGCTGCGGTCGGCGGAGGTCAGCACGCTCATCGGGGACCCGCTGGCCGCGGCCGGGCTGCCGCCCGTGCCCGGCCCCCCGGTCAGCGTGCTGTTCTCCCCCGGCGTGGACGACGTCCGCATCGGGCTGCCGACCGTCTAGCGGAGGAGGGGCGCGCCTTCCGCGCCCTCCTCCTCCGGTCAGGCGTTCGCGGGGGCCCGCTGGTCGAGGCCGCGGGCCGCGCGGACGACGTCGACGACCTGGCCCATGATGTCGGTGAGGCCGACGTCCTTAGGGGTGAAGACCCGGGC
Source organism: Geodermatophilus sp. SYSU D00703 (assembly GCF_054050155.1). Classification (NCBI taxonomy): domain Bacteria; kingdom Bacillati; phylum Actinomycetota; class Actinomycetes; order Geodermatophilales; family Geodermatophilaceae; genus Geodermatophilus; species Geodermatophilus sp. SYSU D00703. Next base: position 46,249 of record NZ_JBJGYU010000015.1, read on the forward strand.
GACCCCCTGCTCGCGCAGCCGGCGGGCGTCGCTGTCCGGGATGATCCCGCCGACCACCACCGGGACGTCGTCCAGCCCGGCCTCCCGCAGCCCCCGCAGCACGGCCGGGACCACCTGCAGGTGGGAGCCCGACAGCACCGACAGCCCGACCACGTCGACGTCCTCCTCGACGGCGGCGGAGACGATCTGCGCCGGGGTCAGCCGGATGCCCTGGTAGACGACCTCGAATCCGGCGTCCCGGGCGCGGACGGCGATCTGCTCGGCGCCGTTCGAGTGCCCGTCCAGGCCCGGCTTGCCGACGAGGAACCGCAGCCGGCCGCCCAGCTCCTCCCCCGTGGCCCGGACCCGCTCCCGGACGTCGGCCAGCGTCGTGTCCCCCGCACCGCCGGGAGCCGCGGCGACGCCGGTGGGCGCCCGGTACTCGCCGAAGACCTCGCGCAGCACCCCGGCCCACTCCCCCGTGGTCACGCCGGCGCGGGCGCACTCGAGGCTGGCGGCCATGAGGTTCTCGTCGGTCCCGGCGGCCGCGCGCAACCGGTCGAGCGCCCGGCGCACCGGCTCCGGATCGCGCTCGGCGCGCCACCTGCGCACCGACTCGCACGCCGCGGCCTCCACCGCCGGGTCGACCACCTGGACGGCGGCGTCGAGGTCGGCGAGCAGCGGGTTGGGCTCGGTGGTCTCGAACCGGTTGACGCCGACGACGACGTCCTCCCCGCGCTCGATCCGGCGGCGCCGCTCGGCCAGCGACGCGACCAGCCGCCCCTTCATGTAGCCGGACTCGACCGCGGCCACCGCGCCGCCCACCTCCGCGACCCGGGCCATCTCCTCCCGGGCGCCCCCGACGAGCTCGGCGACCTTCGCCTCGACGACCACCGACCCGGTGAACAGGTCCTCGTACTCGAGCAGATCGGTCTCGTAGGCGAGCACCTGCTGCAGCCGCAGCGACCACTGCTGGTCCCAGGGGCGGGGCAGGCCGAGCGCCTCGTTCCACGCCGGGAGCTGCACGGCCCGGGCGCGCGCGTCGCGGGACAGGGTGACCGCGAGCATCTCCAGCACGATCCGCTGGACGTTGTTCTCCGGCTGGGCCTCGGTCAGCCCCAGCGAGTTGACCTGGACGCCGTAGCGGAACCGCCGGTGCCTCGGGTCCCGGACGCCGTAGCGCTGCTCGGTCAGCTCGTCCCAGAGCTGCGTGAAGGCGCGCATCTTGCACATCTCCTCGACGAAGCGGACGCCCGCGTTGACGAAGAAGGAGATGCGGGCGACCACCTCGCCGAAGCGCTCCGGCGGCACCTGCCCGGAGTCGCGCACCGAGTCCAGGACGGCGATGGCCGTGGACAGCGCGTAGGCGATCTCCTGCACCGGCGTCGCACCGGCCTCCTGCAGGTGGTAGCTGCAGATGTTGATCGGGTTCCACCTCGGCATCGCCGTCACGGTGTGGGCGACCACGTCGGTGACCAGCCGCATCGACGGTCCGGGCGGGAAGACGTAGGTCCCCCGCGACAGGTACTCCTTGATGATGTCGTTCTGCGTCGTCCCGGCCAGCGTCGCCAGGACTGCGTCCGGATCCGAGCCCCTGCGCTCCGCCTGTTCCTGGGCCACCACCTGGTAGAGGGCCAGCAGCCACATCGCCGTGGCGTTGATCGTCATCGACGTGTTCATCTCGTCGAGCGGGATGCCGTCGAAGAGCGCCCGCACGTCGCCGAGGTGGGTGATCGGCACGCCGACCTTGCCGACCTCACCCACCGACAGGTCGTCGTCGGGGTCGTAGCCGGTCTGCGTCGGCAGGTCGAAGGCGACCGACAACCCGGTCTGCCCCTTCGCCAGGTTCCGCCGGTACAGGGCGTTGGACTCGGCCGGGGACGAGTGGCCGGCGTAGGTCCGCATGACCCAGGGACGGTCCCGGTCCTGCGGCGTGTGCGGGAACGGCATGCCCGCGGAGTCTAGGGCCTGTTACTCGTCAGTAGCGCGGCCTCGGGCGGGGTCCCCGGTGGCACACTCGCAGGGGCACGCGAGGAGGGCGACATGCCGATCGGGGCGGGGAGCAGCCTGCACTACCTGGTCGGGCCGACCATCGCCTTCGCCGTCCTGGCCCTGCTGGCGCTCTTCCTGCGCTGGGCCTTCGGTTCCGACGAGCGCCGCCGCCCGCCGTCCGACGACGGCCTGCTGACCCGCATCGCCACGCTCTCCCACCGGGAGTCGGCGCTGGCGCTGCGGGCGGTCCTGTCCGACGCGGGCATCCGCTCCACCATCCGCTTCCCCGCACCGCACCGCGCCGAGGTGCTCGTCTTCCCGGAGGACGCCGACCGGGCTCGGGCGCTGGCCACCTCGTTCCCCGGTTCCTGAGGTCGAGCCCCGACCGGGTCGCTGCGGACGGCCCTCGTGCAGGGGCCCGGGCCGAGCGGAGCGAGATCCGGGGGCACGGGGGTGCTTCCTCAGTCGGCGCGCTGTAGCCGCTCGATCTCCACTCCCAGGCCGCGCAGCTGCTGCACGAAGTCGGGGTAACCACGGTCGACGTGGTGCACGTCCTGCACCTCCGTGACGCCGTCGGAGACCAGCCCGGCGAGCACCAGCCCGGCGCCGGCGCGGATGTCGGTGGCCAGCACCGGCGCGCTGGACAGCCGCTCCCGCCCCCGGACGACGGCGTGGTGCCCGTCGATGCGCACCGAGGCGCCCAGCCGCACGAGCTCGTTGACGAACATGAACCGGCCCTCGAAGACGTTCTCGGTGATGAGGGCCGTGCCCGTGGAGACCGCCGCCAGCGCGACCGCCATCGGCTGCAGGTCGGTCGGGAACCCCGGGTAGGGCAGCGTGACGACGTCCACCCCGCGCGGCCGGTCGGCCATGGCGACGCGCAGGCCCTCGGGCAGCACCTCGACCTGCGCGCCGGCGTCGGTGAGCTTGTCGAGGGCCACGGTCAGGTGCTCGGCGACCCCCCGCTCGATGACGACGTCCCCACGGGTCATGACCGCGCCGATCGCCCACGTGCCCGCGACGATCCGGTCGGGCACGGTCGTGTAGGTGACCGGTTTGAGCTCGGGGACGCCGTCCACGGTGATCGTCGAGGTACCGGCCCCGTCGATGGTGGCGCCCATCGCGGTGAGCATGGCGCAGAGGTCGACGATCTCCGGCTCGCGGGCGGCGTTGTCGATGACGGTGGTGCCCTCGGCGAGCACGGCGGCCATCACGAGGTTCTCCGTCGCGCCCACCGACGGGAAGTCCAGCCAGATCGAGGTGCCGGTCAGCCGCGGCGCTGTGGCGACGAGGAAGCCGTGCTCGCTCTCGATCGTCGCGCCCAGCCGCTCGAGGCCGGAGATGTGCATGTCGAGGCCGCGCGAGCCGATCGCGTCGCCACCGGGCAGTGCCACCCGGGCCGATCCGCACCGCGCCACGAGCGGCCCCAGCACGCTGATCGAGGCGCGCATCTTGCGCACCAGGTCGTAGTCGGTCTCCGTGCCGGGCGCGTCCGGGACGTCGACCACCACCCGGCCCCCGCCGCCGTGCTCGTGGCGCTCGTAGCTGACGTCGCAGCCGAGACGGCGCAGCACCTCGCTCATGATCGCGACGTCGAGGATGTCGGGGACCTCGTCGATCGCGGTCCGGCCGGACGCGAGCAGCGCGGCGGCCATCAGCTTGAGGGCGCTGTTCTTGGCGCCGGTGACGCGCACCCGTCCGGTCAGGGCCGTGCCGCCGTGCACCTCGAAGCACTCCACCGCACCACCCTACGGTGGCCCCGGTGCAGGGTCCCGAGGCGAGGGGGAGGACCCCGTCCTCCTCGTCCCTCGCACGCTCGGGACGGGGCCGGGGGCAGCGGGGTCCTTCTCCTAGGCTGGCCGCATGACCGTCCGGCTGACCCGCATCTACACGAAGACCGGTGACGCCGGGCAGACCCACCTCGGCGACATGAGCCGGGTGGCGAAGACCGATCCCCGGCTGGCCGCCTACGCCGACGTCGACGAGGCGAACAGCGTGCTCGGCGTCGCGCTCGCCCTCGGCTCCCCCGAGCCGGAGTTCGCCGCCCTGCTGCGCAGCGTGCAGAACGACCTGTTCGACGTCGGCGCCGACCTCTCCACGCCGATCACCCCCGATCCGCAGTTCCCGCCGCTGCGGGTCACCGCGTCCTACACCGAGCGGCTGGAGGCGGCGTGCGACACCCACAACGCGACGCTGGCCAAGCTGACCAGCTTCATCCTCCCCGGCGGCACCCCCCTGGCCGCGCTGCTGCACCAGGCGCGGGTCGTCGTCCGCCGCGCCGAGCGCAGCGTGTGGGCCCTGCTGGCCGCCGACGCCGACCGCACCAACCCCGAGACCGCGCGCTACCTGAACCGGCTGTCGGACCTGCTGTTCATCCTCGCCCGGGTGGCCAACCCCGGAGGGGACGTGCTGTGGGAGCCGGGCGCGCACAGCGGCGCGCACGCCCAGCGCGCCGCCACCCCGCAGGCGCCGCTTCCCGAGTAGTAGGACCCCTCCTCCGCGCTCCCCGCACGCTCGGAGCGGTGCCCCGGAGGGGGCCGCTCAGCGGACAGGGGGCGCGGACTCCACCCAGGACAGGAAGCCGGTCACGGTCGCCGGGTCCATGGCCAGCTCGCGGGGTCCGGCGGCGGTGGCGCAGGACAGGACGACGACGTCCGGGGGCAGCGCGACGTCCTCGGGGGTGGCCCGGCGCCGCCCCTCGACCTGGAACTCCGCGCGGCACAGCCGCTGCTGGGGGCGCGGCGACAGTGACAGCGCGCGGTACCAGAGCAGCGCGTCGCCGCCGTACCAGGCCACGCCGACCGACCAGCGGGTCGACCCGGTCGGCCGCAGCCACATGGTGACCGCGCCGAGGCCGGACAGGACGAAGCGCCGGCGCAGCAGGAACGCGACGACGAGCCCGACGACGAGCGCGACGGCCAGGACGATGAGTGCGGTCGTCATCCTGACAGCCCGCGCATCGTCGAACGGTCCCGCCGGGGCTCAGGCGTCCTGTCCGGCGGCCCGCAGCCGGGACTGGGCGCGGCGGGCGGCGGCCACGGCCTCGGGTTCGTCACCGGCGTCCTGGGCGCGGCGCAGCGCCTCGCGGGCCCGCTCGACGTCGATCTCGGAGGAGATCTCCGCCGTCTCGGCCAGGATCGAGACCCCCCGGTCGGTGACCGAGAGGAAGCCACCGTGGGCCGCCACGACGAGGTCCTCGCCCTGGGCGGTGCGGATCGTCACGACACCGCCCTCGGCGAGCTGGCCCAGCAGCGGTGCGTGCCCGGGCAGGACGCCCAGCTCACCCTCCGTGGTGCGGGCGATGACCATGTTGGCCTCGCCGGACCAGATCCGCCGCTCGACGGCCACCAACTCGACCTGCAGGGTCGCCACGACACTCCTCGGGGTCCACCGACGGGCGGTGCGGGGTCGCCGGTCCGGGGAGGACACGACGACGGGTCAGGGCCCACTGTATCGGCCGCGTGTCGCGGGACCGGCGGGCGATCCCCGCCCAGCCCCCCTCCACGGTCCCGCCGCGAGCCTGCGAGCGGTGGGGGCGGGGGGTCCTTCCTCAAGCGGCCCGGCGGTAGAGCAGCGTCCACCGGCCGACCCGCAGCCACGGGTGCCGCACGGTCGACGCCGGGGCCCAGCGCTCGGTGGCGTACTGCTGGAGGCCGGCGTACGGGAGACCTGCGGAGGGCGGCCAACTCCAGTCGGCGCCGTCCCACCTGGTCCCCGTCGTCGCGTCCACGGTCTTCTCCCGTACGCCGCCCGGCCACTCCGGGCGTCCCGTCCTGGTTGATCGGCACCCAGCATCCCGCGCTTGAGCGGGGCGCCGCGAGGCCTTTCGTCACGTGGTGAGCCAGGTACCCGGACACCGGCCCCCGAGAAACACGGAACGGCCGGGCCCCGAGGGGACCCGGCCGTCGCGCGGTGCTGGAACGGCCACCCCTGGGGGGTCCGCGCCGAGGTACGAGGCGTGGGGGAAGGGTGGTCCTCTTACTTCTTCAGCTTGTCGGCGTTGCGCTCGAGGTCCTCGAGACCACCGCACATGAAGAAGGCCTGCTCGGGCACGTGGTCGTACTCGCCGTCGGTGATCGCCTTGAACGCCTGCAGCGTCTCCGCCAGCGGGACGAAGGAGCCCGGCTGCCCGGTGAACGCCTCGGCGACGAACATGTTCTGCGAGAGGAACCGCTCGACGCGCCGGGCCCGGTTGACCGTGACCTTGTCCTCCTCGGAGAGCTCGTCGATGCCGAGGATGGCGATGATGTCCTGCAGCTCCTGGTAGCGCTGCAGCACCTGCTTCACCGTCTGGGCGATCGCGTAGTGCTCCTGGCCGACGTACTGCGGGTCGAGGATCCGGCTGGTGGAGTCCAGCGGGTCCACGGCCGGGTAGATGCCCTTCTCCGAGATCGGCCGGGAGAGCACCGTCGTCGCGTCGAGGTGGGCGAAGGTGGTGTGCGGCGCCGGGTCGGTGATGTCGTCGGCGGGCACGTAGATCGCCTGCATCGAGGTGATGGAGTGGCCGCGGGTCGAGGTGATCCGCTCCTGCAGCTCGCCCATCTCGTCGGCCAGGGTCGGCTGGTACCCAACGGCGGAGGGCATGCGGCCCAGCAGCGTGGAGACCTCGGAGCCGGCCTGGGTGAACCGGAAGATGTTGTCGATGAAGAGCAGCACGTCCTGGTTCTGCTCGTCGCGGAAGTACTCCGCCATCGTCAGCGCCGACAGCGCGACCCGCAGCCGGGTGCCCGGCGGCTCGTCCATCTGGCCGAACACCAGGGCGGTCGAGTCGATGACGCCGGACTCGGTCATCTCGGTGATGAGGTCGTTGCCCTCACGGGTGCGCTCGCCGACGCCGGCGAACACCGACACGCCACCGAACTCCTGGGCGACCCGGCGGATCATCTCCTGGATGAGCACCGTCTTGCCCACGCCGGCGCCACCGAACAGCCCGATCTTCCCGCCGGCCACGTACGGGGTCAGCAGGTCGATGACCTTGATGCCGGTCTCCAGCATCTCCGTGCGGCCCTCGAGCTGGTCGAACCGCGGCGCGTGCCGGTGGATCGTCCAGCGCGGGGAGTCGGTGCCGTAGCCCGGGGTGTCCAGGCACTCGCCGAGGGCGTTCCACACGTGTCCCGTGGTCGCGTCACCGACGGGCACCGAGATCGCGGAGCCGGTGTCGAGGACCTCGGCGCCGCGGACGAGGCCGTCGGTCGGCTGCATGGAGATGGTGCGGACCACGTTGTCGCCCAGGTGCTGGGCGACCTCGAGGGTCAGCGTCTTGCCCAGGTCGGCGAGGGTGACCTCCACCTTCAGGGCGTTGAACAGGTCGGGCATCGCGTCGCGCGGGAACTCGACGTCGACGACCGGCCCGGTGACCCGGACGACGCGGCCGGTCGTCTGGGTGGTCGGACGGTCCTCGGTGACGGTCATCTGTACTGCTCTCCTGCCCTCGGGCTCGGTGTGGTCCGCGTCTTCTGGCTCCCCGCTGCGCGGGGAGGGGTCAGTCGTCGGCGTTGGCCGACACGAGCGCGTCGGCGCCGCCGACGATCTCGCTGATCTCCTGGGTGATCTCCGCCTGGCGGGCCTGGTTCGCCTGCCGGGCCAGGTTCTTCGCCAGCTCCTCGGCGTTGTCCGACGCCGACTTCATCGCCCGCCGCCGGGACGCCGACTCGGAGGCCGCGGCCTCGAGCATGGACGCGTAGATGCGGGCGTTGACGTACTTCGGCAGGAGGGCGTCGAGCAGGACGTCGGCCGAGGGCTCGAACTCGTACGAGGTCGGCACCCCGCTGTCGCCGCCGGTGCGACCGGCCTCGCGGTCCTCCCGCTCGTAGTCGAACTCCTCGACCTCCTCGACCTCCAGCGGGGCCATCCGCTTGGCGACGGGGACCTGCGAGAGCAGCGAGCGGAACTCGGTGTAGACGATGTGCAGCTCGTCCACCCCGAGGACCCCGTCGGCCCCGGCGCCGGACTCGTCGTCGTCCTCACCGGCGGTGAAGGCGTCGATGAGCACCTCACCGACCCGCTGGGCGTCGACGTAGTTCGGCTGCTCCGAGAAGCCGGTGAAGGTGTCGGCCATCTGGCGGTTGCGGAAGGAGTAGTACGTCTCCCCCTTCCGGCCCACCACGTAGAGGACCGGCTCCTTGCCCTCCTGGCGCAGCAGCGAGAGCAGCTCCTCGGTGCGGCGCAGCACGTTCACGTTGTACGAGCCGGCGAACCCGCGGTCGGAGGTGATCACGAGGACCGCCGCACGGCGCGGGTTCTGCCGCTCGGTGAGCAGCGGGTGGTCCAGGGACGCCGAGGACGCCAGCGCCGAGAGCACCCGGGTGATCTCCCGGGCGTACGGCTTGGAGGCCTCCACCCGGGCCTGGGCGCGCACGATGCGGGCGCCGGCGATCAGCTCCTGCGCCGAGAAGATCTTCTTCGTCGACTGCGTGGAGCGGATCCGGCGCCGCAGCGCGCGGAGGTTGCCGGCCACGGTCAGGCGCTCCGCTTGACCTGGACGCGCTCCTGGCCGCGCTCGGACGCGTCCATGGCCTCGGCCTCGGGCTCGTTGAGCAGGGTCCCGCCCTCGGAGGTCTGGAACTGGCCGTAGAACTCCTCGACCGCGCCCTCGAGGCTGCGGACGGCGTCGTCGCCGAGCGCCCGGGACTGCCGGATCTCGTCGTAGATGCCGTTGTTGCCGCGGCCGATGTAGTCGAGGAACTCGGACTCGAAGCGACGGACCTCCGGGACCGGCACCCGGTCGAGCTTGCCCGTGGTGCCCAGCCAGATGGAGACGACCTCGCGCTCCACCGGGTACGGCTGGTACTGGCCCTGCTTGAGCAGCTCGACCAGGCGCTGGCCGCGCTCGAGCGTCGCCCGGCTGGAGGCGTCGAGGTCCGAGGAGAACGAGGCGAACGCCTCGAGCTCGCGGTACTGGGCCAGGTCCAGCCGCAGGCGGCCGGCGACGGACTTCATCGCCTTGATCTGCGCCGAACCACCGACGCGGGACACCGAGATGCCGACGTTGATGGCCGGGCGGACGCCGGAGTTGAACAGACCCGTCTCGAGGAAGATCTGCCCGTCGGTGATGGAGATGACGTTGGTCGGGATGTACGCCGACACGTCGTTGCCCTTGGTCTCGATCAGGGGCAGCCCCGTCATCGAGCCGGCGCCCATCTCGTCGGACAGCTTGGCGCAGCGCTCCAGCAGCCGGGAGTGGAGGTAGAAGACGTCGCCCGGGTAGGCCTCACGACCCGGCGGACGGCGCAGCAGCAGCGAGACCGCGCGGTAGGCCTCGGCCTGCTTGGAGAGGTCGTCGAAGACGATGAGGACGTGCTTGCCCTCGTACATCCAGTGCTGGCCGATGGCCGAGCCGGTGTAGGGGGCGATGTACTTGAAGCCCGCGGCCTCCGACGCGGGGGCGGCGACGATGGTCGTGTACTCCATCGCGCCCGCCTCCTCGAGGGCGGAGCGGATGGAGGCGATCGTCGAGCCCTTCTGGCCGACCGCCACGTAGATGCAGCGCACCTGCTGCGTCGGGTCGCCGGTCGCCCAGTTCTGCTTCTGGTTGATGATCGCATCGATCGCGATCGCGGTCTTGCCGGTCTGCCGGTCGCCGATGATCAGCTGGCGCTGACCGCGGCCGATCGGGGTCATCGCGTCGATGGCCTTGATGCCGGTCTGCAGCGGCTCGTGCACCGACTTGCGCTGGACGACGGTCGGGGCCTGCAGCTCCAGCGCCCGGCGCCCGGTGGTGGCGATCGGGCCAGCACCGTCGATCGGGTTGCCCAGCGGGTCGACGACGCGGCCGAGGTAGCCGTCGCCGACCGGGACGGAGAGCACCTCGCCGGTGCGGCGGACCTGCTGGCCCTCCTCGATGCCGGAGAAGTCACCCAAGATGACGACGCCGACCTCGCGCACGTCCAGGTTCAGGGCCAGGCCGCGGACGCCGCTCTCGAACTCGAGCAGCTCGTTGGTCATGACCGAGGGCAGCCCCTCGACCCGGGCGATGCCGTCACCGGCCTCGGTGACGATCCCGACCTCCTCCCGGGAGACGTCGGGGGTGAACTCCGTGACGTAGTTCTGGATGGCACTGCGGATCTCGTCTGCGGAGATCGTCAGCTCGGCCATGGGGCTCTCGTCCTCTTCCCTGCTGGGGTCGTGTCTGACTGCTGGACTGGGGCTCGGGTGCGCGGGGCGGCCGGCGTCAGCCGACCAGCCGCCGCCCGGCGGCCTCGAGACGGTGGGCGACGCTGCCGTCGATGACCTCGTCACCGACGCGGATGACCAGGCCGCCGAGGACCGCGGGGTCCACGGTCACCTGCAGCCCGATGGCCCGGCCGTAGAGACGGCTGAGCACGTCGGTCAGCCGGCGTTCCTGCGCCGGCGTGAGCGCCACGGCGGTGGTCACCCGCGCGACCGAGCGGCCGCGGCGGCGGGAGGCCGCCTCGGAGAGTCGCTCGACGACGTTCTCGGCAGAACCGACGGAGCGGCCGGTCAGCTGGTTCCGCAGCAGCAGCGCGGTGACCGGGCTGACCCGGCCGGAGACCAGCCGGTCCAGCAGTGCCGTCTTCCCGGCGGCCGGGGCGGCGCGGTCGCTGAGGATGCGGGAGAGCTCCGGGTCCCCGGCGACGATCCGCCCGAACCGGAACAGCTCGTCCTCGACCCCGTCGAGCTCACCGCGGGCCGCGGCGGCGTCCAGCGCGGCCTCGGTGGCCAGCGTCTCGGTCGCCTCGACCAGGTCCAGCGGGCGCGACCAGCGGAGGCGGGCCTCCGTCTCGACCAGGTCGACCGCGGCCTCCGACACCCGGCCGGCCAGCACCCGGCGGGCCAGGCCGGCCCGGTCGGCCGGCTTGGCCGACGGGTCCGACAGCGCCCGGCGCAGCGCGACCTGGTCGTCGAGCAGGCGGGCGACCGCGAACAGCTCGTCGGCCAGGCTCAGCAGCGCCGTGCCTGCCGCGCCACTGGAACGCATCTCGAGGCGCTCGCGCGCCTGCGCGAGCGCCGCCCGGCTGGAGGCGTCCATCAGCGGTTGCCGTCCGGGGCGTACACCGAGGCGCCGCTGCGGCCGTCCGGCGAACCGGCGGCCATGCCGTCGAGCTGGTCGAGGAACCGGTCGACGGTGCCGCTGCGCCGCGCCTGGTCCTCGAGGGACTCGCCGACGACGCGGCCGGCGAGCTCGACCGCGAGGACACCGATGTGGCCGCGCAGCTCGTTGACCACCTGCTGGCGGGAGGCGGCCAGCTGCTCCTCGCCGCGGGCGAGGATCCGCGCCGACTCCTGCTGGGCCTGGGTGCGCAGCTCCTCGAGGATCTGCTGCCCCTCCGCCCGGGCCTGGTCGCGGATCTGGGCCGCCTCGGTACGGGCCTCGGCCAGCTGGGCGCGGTACTGGTCCAGCGCCGCCTTGGCCTCCGCCTGCATCGTCTCGGCCCGCTCGATGCCGCCCTCGATGGCCTCCCGGCGAGCCCGGAAGACCTGCTCGAAGCGGGGGGCGACGTACTTCGCGAAGACGAAGAAGACGATCCCGAACGCGATCAGCCCGATGATGATCTCGCCCCACGGCGGGATCAGCGGGTTGTGCGCCTCCGCAGCCTGCACGTTCATGTCTGTGTCCCTACGTCAGATGGGTCCGACCTGGAGGGAACGGGTCAGCCGGCGTTGCCGGGCCCGAAGATGAAGGGGACGACCAGGCCGATCAGCGCGAGCGCCTCGGAGAGGGCGGCACCGAGGAAGGCGTAGGTGCGGGTCAGGCCGGCGGACTCGGGCTGACGGGCCGTGGCCTGGATGTACGCGGCCCAGACGATGCCGACGCCGATACCCGGGCCGATCGCGGCGAGGCCGTAGCCGACCGAACCGATGCTGCCGACGAGCTCTGCCATGACGTCCATGCGGGGTGGTTCCTCCTGTGTCGGTCGCCCGGGCCTCCCGGGCGGCTGGCTTTGGGGGGTGGTGCGGTCAGTGAGCCGGCTCGACGGCGCCGTTGAGGTAGGTCGCCGTCAGCACGGTGAAGACGTACGCCTGGAGCACGATCACCAGGAGCTCGAAGAACGTCATGATCACGGCCATGACGAACGAGGCGGCCCCGAAGAGCGGCATGATGCCGCCCGCGGTGAACAGGTAGACCGCGCCCAGGGAGAAGACGACGAGCAGCATGTGGCCGGCGAACATGTTCGCGAAGAGCCGCACGGCCAGGGTGAACGGCCGGATGACGAACACCTGGAGCAGCTCGATCGGCGTGACCAGGATGAGCGCGCCGATCGGCACGCCCGGCGGGATCGCGGCGTCCTTGAAGTACCGGCCGAAGCCCTGCTCGCGGATGCCGACCCAGTTGTAGAGCACCCAGACGATCACCGCGAGGACCAGCGGGAAGGCGAACTTCGACATCGGCGAGATCTGCGCGAACGGGATGATGCTCATCGCGTTGTTCGCGAGGATGAAGAAGAACAGCGACGCGAGGAACGGCGCGAACGGCAGGCCCTTGGGGCCGATGACGTCACGGGCCATGCCGTCGCGGACGAGGGAGTAGCCGCTCTCGCCGAGCCACTGCAGCTTGCCCGGCACGATCGAGGGCTTGCGGACCGACGCGACCAGCAGCGCGAGGATCGCGGCGGTGGCGATCCAGAGGAGGATCGTGATGCGGGTGATCTCGAAGTCGATCCCCAGGAGGGAGAACGAGGCGAGGGGCTCCGGGTAGAACTCCTCGATCGTCGGAGCCTGGAAGCCGCCTTCCTCACCACCTTCGGCGGCGGCGAGCACGTCGACGAGCGCGAGGGCGCTGGAGGTCACCGTTGTCCCTTCTGCGTCCTGGTCGGGCTGCGTCGCCCGCCCCGGGTGGAGCCGGTGCGCCGGGCCTCCTCGGGCGAGGGCACGGCGCCGTACTTGACGACCACCAGGTAGATGGCCACCGTGAGGCCGAGGAGAACGCCGATCAGGGCGACGAAGCGCGTGCCCCACCAGCGGTCGAGCAACAGCCCGGCCCCGCCCCACACGATGATCCCGGAGAGCATGGTCCCGGTGATCCCCCAGCCGATGTCGGCCCCGCTGGGCTGACGGTCGGCAGGCGTTGCAGGTCGGGGTCGAGAACCCCCGCGAGAGGAGCTGTCCTCGGCCATCGCTGCGGACACTATCAGCCGCGTGTCGCGGGCCTCTCCGGCGGACTGGGAGATCCCCCGGACGTGGGCGGCGCGGGGGGTTGGACGTAGTAGATGCGCCGGGTCCAGACCCACCGCTGCTGGACGACGCTCCACAGCAGCGCACCGGCGATGACCGTCCACGCCAGGGTGCGCCGGTCGATGGGGCCGTCGGCCGGCAGGGACTCCAGCACCACGGCCAGGACCAGCACCTTCACGAAGAACGAGCCCAGCGCGGCGGGGAGCGTGAAGGCGTCGCCGTGACGACCGGCCCAGGCGATGACCAGGCCGGACGCGGCGAAGAACGCGGTCACCACGATCGCCCCGACCAGCACCGCGAGGGCGTCGTCCGCACCGCCGAGGAGCGCCGCGAGCGGAGCGGCGACGGCGGTGAGGCCGGCGGTGACCAGCCCGCCGACGCGGAGGAAGGAGAGGTCCCAGGGGATCTCCCGCTGGGGTGTGGCCTGCGTCATCTGACTCCCTGCCCGGCTCCGGCCGCCCGCGGGGACGGCTCGGCGTCCTGGTCCGGGAACCGGCCGGGCGTGCTCGAGGCGGCGCGGAGGGCCCGCGCCGTGGGGTGGTCGGCGCGACTGCGCTCGCGCTGCGCGGCGAGCTCGGCGGCCCGCGCCTCCCGCGCGGCCCGGCGGGCCCGCGGGCTGAGGACGACGACGACGCCGACGACCAGCAGGACGCCGATCGCGACCAGCAGCTCGGCCGTGCCGCCGGTGATGGACAGCGTCACCGCGCCGAAGGACAGCAGCGCCGCCCAGAAGTACATGACCAGCACCGCGCGCCGGTGCGAGTGGCCGATGGCCAGCAGCCGGTGGTGCAGGTGCATCTTGTCCGGTGAGAACGGCGACTGCCCGCGCCGCGTGCGGCGGATCACGGCCATCACCAGGTCGATGAAGGGGATGGAGAGCACCGCCACCGGGACCAGCAGGGGCAGGGCCAGCGGCAGCAGGCTCGCCGCGGAGTCGAACGACTGCGGGTCCACCCGGCCGGTCGCCGAGACCGCCGCCGCCGAGAGCATCAGCCCGACCAGCATCGAGCCCGAGTCGCCCATGAAGATGCGCGCCGGGCTGAAGTTGTGCGGCAGGAACCCGAGGCAGGCACCGGCGAGCACCGCGGTGATCAGCGCCGGGGCGCTCGCGACCTCGTCGTAGCCGACCAGGGCGAGGTTGTAGCTGTAGGCGAAGAAGGCCAGCGCGGCGACCGCCGAGACGCCCGCCGCGAGGCCGTCGAGGCCGTCGATGAAGTTGAGCGCGTTGACCGTGAGGACGGTCAGCAGGATGGTCAGCGGGACGCCGATGTCAGGGCCGAGGGAGAGCGTCCCGATGTCGGCGACGGGCAGGAACACGAATGCCAACTGGACGCCGAGCAGGACCATGACGCCGGCCGCCGCGATCTGGCCGGTGAGCTTGGTCAACGCGTCGAGCCCGAACTTGTCGTCGAGGACGCCGAGGGCGCAGATGAGCCCGCCCGCGACCAGCACCGCCGCGGTCTGGGAGTCCTCGAAGGTGCGCTGCAGCGCCGGCAGCCGCGTGGCGACCAGGATCGCCGCGGCCACGCCGAGGTACATCGCCACGCCGCCGCCGCGGGGGGTGGGGATGACGTGCACGTCGCGCTCGCGCGGGGCGGCCATCATGCGCAGCCGGACCGCCGCCATCCGCACCACCGGGGTGGCCAGGAAGGTGACCAGCCCGGCGGTGAGCAGGACGACGACGTACTCGCGCATGGGTCAGGCCGGACCGGGAGGGGCGCCAGCCGCACGGCCCTCCGCCCGGCCGGTGGCCCAGGAGGGGGTGCTCATGGCGGCAGGACTCCCGGCGGGGTCGGCGACGGACGGTGCTCCCACGGTATCCCTCCGGACGGCCGTCCAGCCCGACGGCACGTCCCGCCGCGCCCGGCCCCCTCCCGGGTCCCGCCCCCAGCCTGCGAGGGGTGGGGAGGAGGGGGTCCCTCCGTTCAGTCCGTGAGCTCGGGCACGACCTCGCGGAGCCGGTCGACGGGGACCGCGCCGATGCGCAGCACCCGCGGGGTGGGACCGGTGCAGTCGACGATCGTGCTGGCGGCCGTGGAGTTCCGCGGCCCGCCGTCGAGGACCACCGCGGCGTGCACGCCCAACTGCGCGATCGCCTGCTCGGCGGTCGTGGCGGCCGGCCGGCCCGAGCGGTTGGCGCTGGAGACCGCCAGCGGCCCGGTGCGCCGCAGCAGGTCGCGGGCGACGTCGTCGTCCGGGAGGCGGACGGCCACGGTGCCCTCGGCGTCCCCCAGGTCCCAGGCCAGGGAGGGCGCGTGCTCGACCACGAGGGTCAGCCCACCCGGCCAGAACGCCTCGGCCAGCCGCGTGGCGACGTCCGGCACGCGGTTCGTGAGCCCGGCGAGGGTGGACGCCTCCCCGATCAGGACGGGCACGGGCATCGTCCGGCCGCGGTTCTTCGCCGCCAGCAGGCTGGTGACCGCCGCCGGCGTGAACGCGTCGGCCGCGACGCCGTAGACGGTGTCGGTCGGCAGCAGCACCAGGTCACCGGCGCCGATCGCCGTCACCGCGGCGTCCAGGCCGGCCGCTCGGGCCTCGGGGTCGGTGCAGTCGTAGACGTCGGCCACGGGACCGGAGTGTGTCATCCCGGCCCGTCGGTCATCCCACCGTGCGGCAGGCGATGGTGTACCGGGGGCGGCCGGCCAGGTCGGCGTGGTCGCGGACGTCGGTGAAGCCGCCGTGCGCGCGGACGAGCGCGGGCAGCGCGCTCCCCTGCTGGTCGGCGTGCTCGATGCCGAGCCACCCCCCGGGGCGCAGCAGCCGGGCGGCGGTCCGGAGGAGGCCGCGGACGACGTCCAGCCCGTCGGGGCCGCCCCACAGCGCCAGCGGCGGGTCGTGGTCGGCGACCTCGGGGGGCACGCGGGCGTCGTCCGGGACGTACGGCGGGTTGGAGACGACGAGGTCGACCGTGCCGTCGAGGGGGGTGAGCAAACCCGGGTCGGTCATGTCCCCGGCCAGCACCTCCACCGGGGTGTCCCCCGCGGCGGCCCGGGCGGCGGCGTTGTGGCGGGTCCACTCGATGGCACCGGCGTCCCGCTCGACGGCGGTGACGCGGGCGCCGGGGTGCTCGTGCGCGATCGACAGCGCGACGGCGCCGGAGCCGCTGCCCAGGTCGACGACTACGGGAGCGGGGGTCCCGGCCAGGCGGCCCAGGGCCCACTCGACGAGCTGTTCGGTCTCCGGCCTCGGCACGAAGACCCCGGGTCCGACGGCGAGTTCCAGGTGCCGGAACGGCGCCCGCCCGGTGAGGTGCTGCAGCGGCACGCGGGAGGCCCGCTGGTCGAGCAGGTCGGCGAAGCGCCGGTCCGCGTCGGCGGGGACGTCGCCGAGGGTGAGCAGGCCGGTGCGGGTCACGCCCAGGACGTGCGCCAGCAGCAGCTCGGCGTCCACCCGCGGCGACGCCACGCCGGCGTCGGCCAGCCGGCGCGCGGCGTCGGCCAGCAGGGTGCTGCACCTCACGACGAACTCCTCCTACGCGCCGGCCGCCAGCAGCTCGGCGGTGTGCGCGCGGGTGAGCGCGTCGATGACCGGGTCGAGCTCACCGTCGAGCACCTGGTCGAGGTTGTGCGCCTTGAAGCCGACCCGGTGGTCGCTGATCCGGCTCTCCGGGAAGTTGTAGGTGCGCACCCGCTCGCTGCGGTCGACGGTGCGCACCTGGCTGCGCCGCTGGTCGCTGGCCGCGGCGGCGGCCTCCTCGCGGGCGGCGGCGAGCAGCCGCGAGCGCAGGATGCGCAGCGCGGACTCCCGGTTCTGCAGCTGGCTCTTCTCGTTCTGGCAGCTGACCACGATGCCGGTGGGCAGGTGGGTGATCCGGACGGCGGAGTCCGTGGTGTTCACGCTCTGCCCGCCCGGGCCGCTGGACCGGAAGACGTCGATGCGCAGGTCGTTCGGGTCGACGGTGACGTCGACCTCCTCGGCCTCGGGCAGCACGAGGACGCCCGCGGCGGAGGTGTGGATGCGGCCCTGGCTCTCGGTCACCGGCACCCGCTGGACGCGGTGCACGCCGCCCTCGAACTTCAGCCGCGACCAGATGCCCTCGTCCGTCCGCGACTTGATGGCGACCGAGACGTCCTTGTAGCCGCCCAGGTCGGCCTCGACGGCGTCGATCACCTCGGCCGACCAGCCCCGCCGCTCGGCGTAGCGCAGGTACATGCGCAGCAGGTCCCCGGCGAACAGCGCCGACTCCGCGCCCCCCTCCCCCGCCTTGATCTCGAGGATGACGTCCTTGTCGTCGTCGGGGTCCTTGGGCAGCAGCAGCTCGCGCAGCCGGTCCTCCAGCTCGGGGATCCGCTGCTCCATCGCCTCGGCCTCGGCGCGGAACGACGGGTCCTCGGCGGCGAGCTCCCGCGCGGCGGCGAGGTCGTCACGGACGGCGTCCAGGGCGCGCTTGGTCTCGACCAGCGGGGCCAGTTGCGCGTAGCGCCGGCCGAGCCGGCGGGCGCGGGCGGCGTCGGCGTGGACGGCGGGGTCGGCGAGCTCGATCTCCAGCGCGGCGTGCTCGGCCAGCAGCCCGGTCAGGCGGTCCGGCGCGGCCTCGGTGGGGCTGCTCAACGGGGCACCTCTCTCGGGAAGGGGCTCAGGCGGACACGACGACGGCGCCCGCCCCACGAGAGTGGGACGGGCGCCGTCGGGGGGACTACTTGCCGGCGGTGGCGTTGCGCTTGCCGAACCGCTTCTCGAAGCGGGCGACGCGGCCGCCGGTGTCCAGGATCCGCTGCTTGCCCGTGTAGAACGGGTGGCAGGCGGAGCAGGTCTCGACGGTCAGCTGGCCACCGGGGGCCGTGCTGCGGGTGGTGAAGGTGTTCCCGCAACCACAGGTCACCGTGGTGGTGTGGTAGTCGGGGTGGATTCCGGGCTTCATCTCGCCTCTTCCGGGGTCTGTGCCGTACTGGTCTGTCGAACGCCGGCGGCCGGCCGGTCATTCCGGCCGCGCAGCGGGGCTCAGTCGCTCAGTATCCCTGATGCGCGAGCCCCGCCCGCCGCGAGGTGCTGGAACGGCCCCCGTCCAGGGCCCCGCCCTGAGCGTGCGAAGGGTGGGGAGGACGGGGGTCCTTCTAGTCGCGCTCGGGGCCGAGGGTCGTCTTCTGGATCTGCATGAGGAACTCGATGTTGTTCCGCGTCTTCTTGAGCTTGTCGATCAGCAGCTCGAGGGCCTGCTGGGGCTCCAGCGCGGCGAGCACCCGGCGCAGCTTGATGACGATGGCCAGCTCGTCGGGCGACATGAGGATCTCCTCCTTGCGCGTGCCCGACGCGTTGACGTCGACGGCCGGGAAGACCCGCTTGTCCGCCAGCCGGCGGTCGAGCTTGATCTCCGCGTTACCGGTTCCCTTGAACTCCTCGAAGATGACCGTGTCCATCGTGGAGCCGGTCTCGACCAGCGCCGAGGCGATGATGGTCAGCGAGCCGCCGTTCTCGATGTTGCGGGCGGCGCCGAGGAAGCGCTTGGGCGGGTAGAGCGCCGTGGAGTCGACACCGCCGGAGAGGATGCGCCCGCTGGCGGGGGCCGCCAGGTTGTAGGCGCGGCCCAGGCGGGTGATCGAGTCCAGCAGGACGACGACGTCGTGGCCCATCTCGACCAGGCGCTTGGCCCGCTCGATGGACAGCTCGGCGACCGTGGTGTGGTCCGACGGCGGCCGGTCGAAGGTCGAGGCGATGACCTCGCCCTTCACCGAGCGCTGCATGTCGGTGACCTCCTCGGGCCGCTCGTCGACGAGGACGACCATGAGGTGGCACTCGGGGTTGTTGGCGGTGATCGCGTTGGCGATCGCCTGCAGCACCATCGTCTTGCCGGCCTTCGGCGGGCTGACGATCAGCGCGCGCTGGCCCTTGCCGATCGGCATGACCAGGTCGATGACCCGGGTGGTCAGCTGGTGCGGCTCGGTCTCCAGCCGCAGCCGCTGCTGCGGGTAGAGCGGGGTCAGCTTGGTGAACTCCGGACGCTGCCGCGCCTGCTCGGGCTCGAGACCGTTGACCGTGTCCAGCCGGACCAGCGCGTTGTACTTGTCCTTGCGCTCGCCCTCGCGCGGCTGCCGGACGGCGCCGGTGATGGCGTCGCCGCGGCGCAGGCCGTAGCGGCGCACCTGCGACAGGGACACGTAGACGTCGTTCGGGCCGGTCAGGTAGCCCGACGTCCGGACGAAGGCGTAGTTGTCCAGGACGTCGAGGATGCCGGCCACCGGCAGCAGGACGTCGTCCTCGCTGATCGTGGGCTCGTTCTGCTCGAACCGGTCGCGGCCGTTGCTGCGGCGGTTGCGGTCCCGGTAGCGGCGCCCGCGGCGGCCGCGGCCGCCCTCGAAGTCGTCGTCGTCCTCGTCGTTGCGGCTGTCGGCGCGGTTGTCGTCGCCCCGGCCACGGCTGTCGTTCCGGTTGTCCGGCCGGCCGCCCCGCTCGCCGCGCTCGGGACCGCGGTTGCCGTCCCGGTCGCCGCGGTTGCGGTCGCCGTCGCGGGTGCCGCGCTCGGCGCGGTCGCCGTCGCGGGTGCCGCGCTCGGCACGGTCGCCGGCGTCGCGGGCGCCGTCCCGCTCGGTGCGGTCGCCGCGGTTGCGGCCACCGCGGTCGCGGTTGCGCTGCGGACGGTCGCCGTCGGTCCGGTCACCGTCGGTGCGCTCGCTGTCGGTGCGGTCGCCCTCGGTCTTCTCACGAGCCGGGGAAGGAGCCGCGGTCGTGTCGGCGGCGGGTGCCTCGACGCGCGGCTCGGGGGTGGCGGTCGTGGTCTCGCCGGCCGGGGCGGCGGTCTCGGCCGCCGGGGCGCCGGCCGGCCGGCTCGCCGCGCGGCGGCGCCGCGGCGCGGCCTCGGCGGGCGCCTCGGCCGGTGCGGTCACCGGGCCGCTGTTCGCGCCGCCGCTGACGGGGGCCTCGAGCGGCGCGGCCGTGGTGGCGGGGCCGGAGTCGGCGCCGCGGGCCTCGGCGCGCGGCGCGGGCGCCGCAGCCGGGGTCTCGGAGCCGCCGACCTGGCGGGCGGAGATGGCGGCGACCAGGTCGCCCTTGCGCATCCGGCCGGTGCCGGAGATGCCGAGCTCGGCCGCCAGCCGCTGCAACTCGGGCAGCAGCATGCCGGACAGCCCGCTGCCGCGGCGACGGCTGCGTCCCGTCGTCCCAGAAGCGGCAGGTGCCTCGTCCGTACCCGCGTTCTGCTGCGGGGTGACGAGGTCGGTGGTCTCGCTCACGTACAGGTCCTTCCCTGCGGAGACCTGCGCCTACCAGCGCAGGGGGTGACCCGGTCCCCCTCCGCCTGTCTCAGGACAGCGAGGAGAACGGGATCGAGTGGGTGCGAGGCGGAATCTGCGGCGACGGAATCGAATCGTCTGCAACGCCCCGCGCGAGGCTCGCCCTACTGGGCGGCTACGCCGTGAGCCTAAACCGCGCTCACGGCCACGACAACACCGTCGGGCGCCGGTGTGTTCCTCGTTACCGAGACGATACCTGAGGCTGACCTGCGGTCACGCGGGCACCCGACCGGTCGACCTCGAGCGGGAGCACGGTCCACCCCGGAGGAGTGAGATCGGCCACGTCCGCGTCGGCCGCCGCCCCGCGGGCGAGCACGAGGACCGTCGGTCCGGCCCCGGAGACGACGGCAGCGTGGCCGGCGGAGCGCAATCGGTCCACCAGGTCGATCGACGCGGGCATCGCCGCCGCCCGCTGCCGCTGGTGGAGGCGGTCCTCGGTCGCGTCGAACAGCAGCGCCGGCGCCGTCGTCAGCGCGTGCACCAGCAGCGCGGCGCGGCCGGCGCAGAACGCCGCGTCGGCGTGCGGGACGGCGTCGGGCAGCAGCCCGCGCGCCACGTGCGTCGACAGCGTCGCGTCCGGCACGAACAGCACCGGGACGACGTCGGGGTGCACCTCGAGCCGCTCGGCGCGCGCCCCCGTCGCGGTCATCCACGACAGCGTCGCCCCACCCAGCACGCAGGCGGCCACGTTGTCCGGGTGCCCCTCCAGCTCGGTGGCCAGCCGCAGCACGGCGGCGTCGTCCACCGCGTCGACCTCGGGACACAGCGCCCACGCACCCAGCACCCCGGCCACGACCGCCGCCGCCGAGGAACCCATCCCCCGCCCCTGCGGGATGCCGTTGTCGGCGGTGACCCGCAGGCCCGGCGGCGTCCAGCCCAGCTCGTCGCAGGCCGCGCGGAAGGCGCGGACGACCAGGTGCGACTCGTCGGTGGGCAGCTCGCCGGCCCCGACGCCGGTGACCTCGACGGTCAGCCCGGCCCGCTCGACGGCGAACTCCAGGACGTCGTGACGGGCCAGCGCGAGGCCGGCGCAGTCGAACGCGGGGCCGAGGTTGGCGCTGGTCGCGGGCACGCGGACGCGCACCCCGCCCTGCGGGGAGCTCACAGGCCCAGCTGCGCGGCCGCGGCGGCGGCGTCGACCGGGACGGTCACGGGGGCCGGCGCGCCCGAGATGGCCCACTCCGGGTCCTTGAGGCCGTTGCCGGTGACGGTGCAGACCACCCGCTGCCCGCGCTCGAGCCCGCCGGCCTGGGCCACCTTGAGCAGGCCGGCCACCGAGGCGGCCGAGGCGGGCTCGACGAAGACCGCCTCGCTGCGGGCCAGCAGCCGGTAGGCGGCGAGGATCTCCCGGTCGGTGACCGCGTCGATGCGCCCACCCGACTCGTCGCGGGCGGCCAGCGCCTTGGTCCACGACGCCGGGTTGCCGATGCGGATGGCAGTGGCGATGGTCTGCGGGTGCTCGACGACCTGCCCGCTGACGATCGGCGCGGCGCCGGCGGCCTGGAAGCCCCACATGCGAGGCGTCCGTGACGCCGTCCCGTCGGCCGCGTACTCCCGGTAACCCTGCCAGTAGGCGGTGATGTTGCCGGCGTTGCCCACCGGCAGGCAGTGCACGTCCGGAGCGTCCCCGAGGACGTCGACGATCTCGAACGAGGCGGTCTTCTGCCCCTCGATGCGGTACTGGTTGACGCTGTTGACCAGGCTCACCGGGTAGTCGATCGCCAGTTTGCTGGCCAGCGCGAGGCAGTCGTCGAAGTTGCCGTCGACCTGCAGCAGCTTGGCCCCGTGCACCAGCGCCTGGGCCAGCTTGCCCAGCGCGATCTTGCCCTGCGGGACGAGGACGGCGCAGACGAGGCCGGCGCGGGCGGCGTAGGCCGCAGCGCTGGCGCTGGTGTTGCCGGTGGAGGCGCAGATCACCGCCTGCGAGCCCTCCTCGACGGCCTTGGTGATGGCCATCGTCATCCCGCGGTCCTTGAACGAGCCGGTCGGGTTGGCCCCCTCGACCTTGAGGTAGACCTCGCAGCCGGTGCGGCGGGAGAGCTCCTGCGCCGGCACGAGCGGGGTGGCGCCCTCCTGCAGGGTCACCACGGGGGTGCTGTCGTTGACCGGCAGCCGCGACCGGTAGGCCTCGATCAGCCCCGGCCAGAGCGGCGAGACGGTGCCCCGCACGGGCAGCTGCGTCGTCATGACAGTCCTTCCACGCGCAGGATGCTGGTCACGGCCCGGACGGCGGGCATCTCCCGCAGCGCGGTGACCGTCGTCGACAGCGCGGCGTCGGGGGCGCTGTGGGTGACGATGACCAGCGACGCGGCGTCCCCGTGCCCGTCCTGCCGCACCGTGGCGATGCTGACGTCGTGCCGGGCGAACTCCTGCGCGACCGTCGCGAGCACGCCGGGCTTGTCGGCGACGTCGAGGCTGACGTGGTAGCGGGTGGGCGTCTCGGCGATCGGCCGGGCGGGCAGCCCCGCGTAGGTCGTGACGCCGGGGCCGGCGACGCCGGCGACCCGGTTGCGGGCGACGGCCACCAGGTCGCCGAGGACGGCGCTGGCGGTCGCGTCGCCGCCGGCGCCCTGGCCGTAGAACATCAGCTGCCCGGCGGCCTCGGCCTCGACGAACACGGCGTTGAACGCCCCGCCGACGGCGGCCAGCGGGTGCGTCGTCGGGATCATCGCCGGGTGCACGCGGACGGCGACCGAGTCGCCACCCTCGCCCGGCACCCGCTCGCAGATGGCCAGCAGCTTCACCGTGCAGCCGATCTCCGCGGCGCGGGCGACGTCGGTCGCGGTGACCGTGGAGATCCCCTCGCGGTGGACGTCGGCGGCGGTGACCTCGGTGTGGAACGCCAGCGAGGCGAGGATGGCGGCCTTGGCGGCGGCGTCGAAGCCGTCGACGTCGGCGGTGGGGTCGGCCTCGGCGTAGCCCAGCTCGGTCGCCTCGGCCAGCGCCTCGGTGAACCCGTGCCCGGTCTCGGCCATCCGGGACAGGATGTAGTTCGTCGTCCCGTTGACGATGCCGACGACCCGGCGCAGCTGGTCGCCGGCCAGCGACTCGCGCAGCGGGCGCAGCAGCGGGATCGCCCCGGCCACGGCCGCCTCGTAGTACAGGTCCACGCCGGCCTTCGCGGCGGCCGCGTGCAGCTCGACGCCGTCGTCGGCGAGCAGGGCCTTGTTGGCGCTGACCACCGACTTGCCCGCCTCGAACGCGGCCAGCAGCAGCGAGCGCACCGGCTCGATGCCGCCGATGACCTCGACGACGAGGTCGACGTCCGGCCGGGTCACGAGCCCGTGCGCGTCGGTGGTGAGCAGCGCGGCCGGGACGTCGCGGTGCCGGTCGGGACGGCGGACGGCGACGCCGGCCACCTCCACCGGCCGGCCGATGCGCGCGGCGAGGTCGTCGGCCTGCTCGCCGAGCAGCCGCAGCACGGCGCTGCCGACGGTCCCGCACCCGAGGAGCGCGACCTTGAGCGGCTGGGTCACGAGGTCACCCCCGCCGGGTGCTCGGGGGCGGGCTGGTCGATCGCCGGCGAGGGTGCGGGCACGTCGGCGAGGACGGCGTCGAGGGCGAACACGTCCGTCAGTGTCTGACGTCGGACGACCTCCGTGGCGACGCCGTCCCGCACGGCGACCACCGGGGGCTTGAGCAGGTAGTTGTAGTTGCTCGCCATCGACCAGCAGTAGGCGCCGGTCGCGGCGACCGCGAGCAGGTCGCCGGGCTGCACGTCGGAGGGCAGCCACAGGTCGCGGACCAGGATGTCGCCGCTCTCGCAGTGCTTGCCCACGACGCGGCACAGCGCCGGCGGGGCGCCGGACACGCGGTTGGCCAGCACGCAGGTGTAGGCGGCGTCGTAGAGCGCGGTGCGGATGTTGTCGCTCATCCCGCCGTCGACCGAGACGTAGTTGCGCACCAGCGGCGCGCCCGGCGTGCCGCTGGCCCCGAGCCGGACCGGCTTGATGGTGCCGATCTCGTACAGGGTGACGGTGCCCGGCCCGGCGATCGCCCGGCCCGGCTCGACGGCCAGCCGCGGCACGGGCAGCCCGACCATCGCGCACTCCGCCTCGACCACGGCGCGCAGCCTCCGGGCGACGTCGGCGGGGCTGACCGGGTCGTCCTCGGAGAGGTAGGCGATGCCGAAACCGCCCCCGAGGTTGAGCTCCTCGAGCACCTGCCCGGTGGCCTGGTGCACCTGCCCCATGAGCCCGACGACGCGGTGCGCGGCGGCCTCGAAGCCGGCGGTGTCGAAGATCTGCGAGCCGATGTGGCTGTGCAGCCCGGTCAGCCGCAGCGCCGGCTCGCGGATCACCCGCACCGCGGCGGTCAGCGCATCGCCGGTGGCCAGCGAGAAGCCGAACTTCTGGTCCTCGTGGGCGGTGGCGATGAACTCGTGGGTGTGCGCCTCGATGCCGACGGTGGCGCGGATGAGCACCGGGACCGGCGCGCCGCCGACGGCGACGCGGGCCGCGGCCAGCGGGACCAGCCGCTCGATCTCGTCGAACGAGTCCAGGACCACGTGGCCGATGCCGGCGTCCACCGCCAGCTGCAGCTCGACCAGGGACTTGTTGTTGCCGTGCAGCGCGATCCGCTCGGCCGGGAACCCGGCGGCCAGCGCGAGGGCCAGCTCGTTGCCCGAGCAGGCATCGAGGTGCAGCCCGTCCTCGGCGATCCACCGCGCCACCTGCCCGCAGAGGAAGGCCTTCGAGGCGTAGTGGACGTCGGCGCCGTCGAACGCGGCGGCGAAGTCCTCGGCCCGGCCCCGGAAGTCGGCCTCGTCGAGGACGAACAGCGGCGTCCCGTGCGTGCGGGCCAGCTCGGTCACCGGCTGGCCGCCCAGGTGCAGCTCGCCGTCGACGCGGGTCGCCGAGCGCGGCCAGACGTGCGGGTCGAGGGCGCCGAGGTCGGTGGGGGGTGGCCCCGCGGCCGGTGGCGGGGTGACGTTGCCGTGCAGCGGCCCCGCGGGGTGCGCTCTCACATCCGCTCCGGTGCGCTCACGCCGAGCACGCCCAGGCCGTTGCGCAGGACGACGGCGGTCGCGGCGCACAGCCACAGCCGGGCGGTGTTCAGGGCGGTCGGGTCCTCGTCGCCGCGCGGCAGCACCCGGCAGGTGTCGTAGAACCGGTGGTAGGTGCCGGCCAGCTCCTCGAGGTAGCGCGCGACGCGGTGCGGCGCGCGCAGCTCGGCGGCCGCCGTCAGCACGCGCGGGAACTCCCCGATCGCGCGGAGCAGGTCGTTCTCCCGCTCGTGGGTCAGCTGTGCCGCGTCGACGTCCCCCTCCCCGCCGAGGGCCAGGCCCAGGTCGGCGGCGTTGCGGAGCACCGAGGAGATCCGGGCGTGCGCGTACTGGACGTAGAAGACCGGGTTGTCGTTGGTCTGCCGGCTCCACAGGTCGACGTCGATGTCGATCTGCTGGTCGACCGAGGCGCGGGCCAGCGCGTACCGGGCGGCGTCCACCCCAATCGCGTCGACCAGGTCCGACAGCAGCACGATCGTGCCGGCGCGCTTGCTCATCCGCACCGGCTCGCCGCCGCGCAGCAGGTTGACCAGCTGGCCGATGAGGATCTCGAGGTGGGTGTCCGGGTCGTCCCCGGCCGCGGCCACCAGCGCCTTGTACCGGCCGACGTAGCCGGAGTGGTCGGCGCCCAGCATGATCACGACCCGGTCGAAGCCGCGGGCCCGCTTGTCCAGGTAGTAGGCGCAGTCCGAGGCGAAGTACGTCGTCTCGCCGTCGGCCTTGACCAGCACGCGGTCCTTGTCGTCGCCGAAGTCCGTGGTGCGCAGCCACACCGCGCCGTCGGCCTCGTACACGTGCCCCTGCTCGCGGAGCCGGGCCAGCGCCTTCTCCACCGCCTTCGTCTCGTACAGCGACTTCTCGCTGAACCAGACGTCGAAGTCGACGCCGAACTCCTCCATCGAGCGGCGGATCTCGTCGAGCATCAGCGCCACGCCGCGGTCGCGGAAGACGCGCAGCTGCGCAGGCTCGTCCCGGCCGAGGACGTCGGGCTCGAGGGCCTCGACCTGGGAGGCGATGTCGGCGATGTAGGTGCCGCCGTAGCCGTCCTCGGGGACCGGCTCGCCCTTCGCCGCGGCCAGCAGGCTGCGCGCGAAGCGGTCGATCTGCGCGCCGGCGTCGTTGATGTAGTACTCGCGCGTCACGTCGGCGCCGCTGGCCTCCAGCAGCCGGCCGATCGCGTCGCCGACGGCCGCCCACCGGCTGCCGCCGATGTGCACCGGGCCGGTCGGGTTGGCCGAGACGAACTCGAGGTCCAGCCGCTGCCCGGCGAGGGTGCCGGTCCGCCCGTAGGCCTCCCCCGCGGTGACCGCCTCGACGGCGATGCGCCCGAGCGCCCCCCGCGCCAGGGTGATGTTGAGGAAGCCGGGGCCGGCGATGTCGACGGCGGCGATGCCAGGGTGCGCGCGCAGCTCCTCGGCCAGCACCTCGGCGACCGCCCGCGGCGGCTTCCCGGCGGGCTTGGCCAGGCGGAGGGCGACGTTGGTGGCGTAGTCGCCGTGCTCGGGGTTCTTGGGACGCTCGACGAGCACGTCCTCGGGGACCGCCACGGGCAGCGCGCCGCGCTCGACGGCGGCGGCCACGGCGGTCCGGACGACGTCGCGCAACTGCTCCGGTGTCACCGCACGAGCGTACTGACCCCCGTTCGGGCGCCCGGCGGCCCTCCGGGCGTGCGTGCCCGGACCTGCCGGGGCGCCGACCTACAGTGGGTGTCGAAGGGGGCGGGCACCGGCTCGTCCCCGGGCCCGGCGCGCCCGCCGGAGCCCGAGCACCGCCCGACGAGCACGAGGAGCAGGCCGTGGCCAAGGACCGTAAGCCCCAGGACGGCCGCGCGCGCGGCGGGTCCGGCACGCCGGGCTCCGGTTCGGGCAGCCGGCCGGCCGCGCGCACCGCGGGCAAGGCCGGGCGCACCCGCCCGGCCGCCAACGTCGTCAGCCCGCAGCGGCCCTGGGGGCTCATCGCGGCCGCGGTCGCCGTGGTGGTGTTCGCCGCCGCCGTCATCACCTACGCGGTGGTGCAGGTCAACGAGGCCGACGCCGCCCGCGTGGACTCCGTCGACGAGATCGCCGGCGTCGAGACCTTCGACTACGCCGCCGGTCAGGAGCACGTGACCACGCCCGTGCCCTACGAGCAGTCCCCGCCGGTGGGCGGTCCGCACGACGGCGAGTGGGCCGACTGCACCGGCACGGTCTACGACGTCGACATCCGGCACGAGAACGCCGTCCACAGCATGGAGCACGGCGCGGTCTGGATCACCTACGACCCGGACGAGGTCTCGGGCGCCGACGTCGAGGAGCTCGCCGACGTCGCCGGTGAGTCCGGCCGGATGCTCTCGCCGTACGCCGGGCTGGACTCCCCGGTCAGCCTGCAGTCCTGGAACCACCAGCTGAAGGTCGACTCGGTCGACGACCCGCGGGTCGAGCAGTTCGCCGACTTCATGACCTTCAACCCCGACTTCTACCCCGAGGTCGGCGCCAGCTGCGAGAACCCGCAGTTCGTCAGCGACCCGCTGACCGTCGACGACGGCAGCCGCGGCACGAGCGCGATGACCACCGACGCCCCGACCACGCCCACGGCCGCGGCGGAGACCGGCGCGCCGTGACCGGCGAGGCGCCTCCGGCCGCGGGTCGCGGGCTGCGGACGGCGCTGCTCGCGGTCATCGGCGCGGGGCTGCTGCTGCTCGGCGGCGGGGCGGCGGTCGCCCTCGGGATCGGCCGGGACGACTCCCCCGCCACCCCGACCGCCGACTCGGTCGACGCCGGCTTCTCCCGCGACATGGCCACCCACCACCTGCAGGGCGTGGAGATGGCCAACGTCGCCCTGGAGCGGTCCACCGACCCGGAGGTCCGCCAGCTGGCGTTCGACATCTCGGCCACCCAGACCAACCAGGTCGGCCGGATGCAGGGCTGGCTGTCGCTGTGGGGCCTGCCGCCGTCGGGCGGCGACCCGATGGCCTGGATGGGCCCGGACACCGGCCACGCGGGGCACGACACGGCGGGCGGGCTGATGCCCGGGATGGCCACCGAGGACGAGCTGACCGAGCTGCGCGGGCTGACCGGCACGGCGTTCGACGTCCGGTTCCTGCAGCTCATGATCCGTCACCACCAGGGTGGCCGGGAGATGGCCGAGTACGCCGCCGCGCACGCGTCCGTGCCGGCCGTCGCGACGCTCGCCCGCACCATCGCCGAGACCCAGACCGCCGAGACGTCGACGATGACGGGGATGCTGACCGCCCGCGGCGGCATCCCGCTGCCGGCTCCCTGAGAGCCGCCGTCCGGCGCGGCCGGAGAGGCTGGTAGGTTTCTCCTCGCCCCATCGCAGAGCCCCCGTAGCTCAGGGGATAGAGCACCGCCCTCCGGAGGCGGGTGCGCAGGTTCGAATCCTGCCGGGGGCACCAGACAGGCAGAGGCCCTGCCGGACCGTCGGTCCGGCAGGGCCTCTGTCGTGCGGGGCGGCGCCTCCGACGGCCTCGCGCGAGGACGTCCCGCTGGTCAGACCGGCGAGGTCAGCAACTCGGCGAGGTTCTCGTCGACCTCCTTGAGATAGGACTCCTCGAAGCCGAACAGGCCGAAGTGCCCGGCGATCGAGTGCAGCACCCGCAGCTCGCTGTTCGGGACGAGCTGCTGTTCCGCCTGGACGTCCCGGACCGGGAAGAACATGTCCTCGTCGATCGGCATGGCGAAGACCCTGGCCGTGATCCGCCCCAAGGCCGCCGCGAGGTCGCCGCCGGCGTTCCGACAGACGTCGCCCCGCTGCCACTTCCAGCCCTGGACGAGCAGGGAGTTCGGGTCCATCGCGCTGAACACGGCCCGGATGAAGCGGTCCTTGAACTCGGTCTCGTCGTCCCAGGTGACGTCGGGCAGCTCGACGTTGCGCCAGAACTCGGACTTCCAGAACTCGGTGGACAGCCCCATCACCGCCCACAGGTCCGCGTGCCGGTCCAGCCCGCGGGCGACATCGGTGTGCGACGTGTACTCCCCACCGTTCCAGCCGGGGTCGTCGGTGATCGCGTCGAGCAGGGTCTGCGTGAACAGGAAGTCGTGCGGGGTGTTCTGGGCGGTGCCAGCGATCGCCGCCACACGCAGCACCTTCTCCGGGAAACGGACCGCCCACTCCCAGGCCTGCTGGGCTCCCATCGAGCCGCCGACGACGGCGTGCAGTCGCTCGATGCCGAACCGCTCCCGGAGCAGTTGCTCCTGGGCGCGCACGTCGTCGCCGATGTGCACCTTCGGGAACTCCGACATCGCGATCGCGCGGTTGGGACCGTCGGCGTTGTGCGGCGACGTCGACAGCCCGTTGCCGATCTGGTTGACGACGACGATGAAGTACTTCTCCGGGTCCAGAGCCCGGCCCGGGCCGATGTAGACCAGCTCCCAGGTCTGGTGCGTCCCGGAGAACCAGGTCGGGATGCAGATCGCGTTGTCCTTGGCCTCGTTGAGCGTGCCGTACGTGGCGACGGCCAACTGCAGGTCGGGGATGACCCCACCCTCCTGAAGCCGGAACTCGCCCAGGCTGTGCAGCTCGTACGCGCCTTGGACCTCAGGGGTGTAGAAGGGGTTGTCCAGTGCCATCACGGGCCTCTCTCGACGGATCGGACGGGATCGGAGGTCGGGCCGGCTCGCCGTGCCGAGCGCGCCGAACGCGATGCCGACTCCTGCGCCGGCGAGCTCGGTCGGGTCGGCCACGGCTGCCTCCCCTCCCGGCCAGCCGAGCGCAGGCAGGGCACCGTCCTCGGGTGAGCCCGGCGTCCTCGGCGTCCGGCCCGCGTTGCCGGGCCGTGGGACGGAGAACGGGGCATCGGCGCCTCCAGGGAGTCGGACCAGCCGTCCGGCCGCGCCCGGTGCTCCCGGTCGAGCGCTCGACCGACCCGGAGCCTGGTGTGACGCAGATCCCCATGTCAAGGGCCTCCATGTCGCCTCCGGTGAGGAGGGACAGCCCGCCGGCGGCGACCGGTCCCCGGAGGTCGAGCCTGCCCTGCCGTGAGCGGAGCGGCCGACGTCCCCGAGCGCGCCCGACGCCGGTCAGCTGGTGAGCAGGCCGCCCTCGACCGGGAGCGTCGTCCCGGTGACGTAGCCGCCCGCGTCGCTGACCAGGAAGACCAGCGCGGCGGCCAGCTCGTCGGGGTCGCCCTTGCGGCCGGCCAGCACGCGGGACATCTGCGCCTCGATGTAGCCCTCCGGGTACTGGTCGGTCATCTCCGACTCGAAGAACCCGGGCGCGAGCGCGTTGACCCGGATCCCCTTGCGGCCGGTCCACTGCTGGGCGAGGTCGCGGGTGAGGCCGATCAACCCGGCCTTGCTGGCCGCGTACGCCGCCTGCGGCAGCCCGGCCGTGGTCAGGCCCAGGATGCTCGAGATGTTGACGATGGAGCTGCCCGGCTGCATCATCCGCGCGGCGGCCTGCGCCATCCAGTAGCAGCCGTTGAGGTTGACGTCGATGACCTGCCGGAACTGCTCCGGCGTCTCCCGGGTGGCCGGGACGGCGGTGCCGACACCCGCGTTGTTCACCAGCACGTCGACCTTCCCGAACTCGGCCATCGTCGCGTCGACCAGCGCCTGGCAGTCCTCCGGCAGCGACACGTCGGTGCGCACGGTGATCGCCCGGCGTCCCGCCCCCTCCACCGCCGCCCGGGTGTCGCCGAGCCGGTCCTCCCGCCGCGCGCCGAGCGCGACGTCGCAGCCGGCCTCGGCCAGGGCCCGGGCGAAGACCGCCCCCAGCCCGGACGACGCCCCGGTCACGATCGCCACCCGGTCGTCGAGCCGGAACATGTCGAGGATCGTCCTGCCAGCCACGTCGGCGCTCCCGTCGTCGGTGTCGGTACCGGGAGCCTGTCGCGCGGCGCGCCCGGTCGCCACCGCGAGGGGTGGACCGCACGAGCGGCGGGTAGGGGTGCGGCCCAGGTCCCCGAGCACAGGGAGGCACCGTGGCCAACCTCGCGCAGCACCTGCTCGACACGGCGGCCCGGCACGGCGACCGCACCGCGCTCCGCATGGACGACGCCGTCCTGACCTACGACGCGTTCCGGGCGTCCGCGGCCGGGGTGGCCGCGGGCCTGAAGGCACGCGGGGTGGCCCCGGGCGACCGGGTCGGGATGGTGCTGCCCAACGTCCTGAGCTTCCCGGTGGTCTTCTACGGCGCTCTGATGGCCGGAGCCGCCGTCGTCCCGATGAACCCGCTGCTCAAGGCCCGAGAGGTCGAGTACTACCTGCGGGACTCCGGTGCGCGGGTGGTCGTGGCGATGGACTCCGTCGCGGCGGCGGCGACCGAGGCCGCCGGCGTCGTGGGCGTCGACGCGGTGACCGTCGGGCCGGCCGGGCCCGGCGAGGACCTGACCGGCCCCCCGGAGGGCGGGCGCACCGTCGACCGGGACGACACCGACGCCGCGGTGGTCCTCTACACCTCCGGCACCACCGGCCCGCCCAAGGGCGCCGAGTTGACCCACGCCAACCTGCGCGGCAACGCCCGGACCACCCAGGAGACGCTCCTCGAGGGCACGCCGGACGACGTCGTGATGGGCTGCCTGCCGCTGTTCCACGTATTCGGGCTGACCTGCGCCCTCAACGCCGCCGTCCTGGCCGGGTCGTGCCTGACCCTGCTGCCGCGGTTCGACGGCGCCAAGGCGCTCGAGGTCGTCCAGCGGGACCGGGTGACCGTGTTCGAGGGCGTGCCGACGATGTTCGCCGCGATGCTCCACCAGCCCGACCGCGACCGGTACGACGTCTCCAGCCTGCGGCTGTGCGTCTCCGGCGGCTCGGCCATGCCGGTCGAGGTGATGCGCGGCTTCGAGGAGGTCTTCGGCTGCATCGTGCTGGAGGGCTACGGGCTGTCGGAGACCTCCCCCGTCGCCTCGTTCAACCACCCGCACGCCGAGCGCAAGCCCGGCACCATCGGCACCCCCGTCCGCGGCGTGCAGATGCGCCTCGTGGACGACGAGGGCCGCGACGTGCGCGAGGGCGAGGTCGGCGAGATCGCCGTCCGCGGCGAGAACGTGATGAAGGGCTACTGGAACCGCCCCGAGGAGACGGCGAAGGCCATCCCCGACGGCTGGTTCCGCACCGGCGACCTCGCCCGCCGGGACGCCGACGGCTACTACGCGATCGTCGACCGCAAGAAGGAGATGATCATCCGCGGCGGCTACAACGTGTACCCGCGGGAGATCGAGGAGGCGCTCTACGAGCACCCCGCGGTCGCCGAGGCCGCCTGCGTGGGCGTCCCGCACCCCGACCTCGGCGAGGAGGTCGCCGCCGCGGTCGCGCTCAAGCCCGGCAGCGCCGCCGACCCGGCCGAGCTCCAGGCCTGGGTCAAGGAGCGGGTGGCCGCCTACAAGTACCCGCGGCACGTCTGGCTGGTCGAGGCCCTGCCCAAGGGGCCGACCGGCAAGATCCTGCGCCGCGCCGTCGAGGTCCCCGCGGAGGTCGCGAAGTGACGCAGCAGTTGGACACCAGCCACCTGGGCGAGGCCGTGGGCACGGACTTCTTCTCGGTGCGCGAGCAGTTCACCGAGGAGCAGTGGGAGAAGTTCATCACCGTCCGCCGGTTCGTCGACCGGGAGGTCGTGCCGGTCGCCGGCGACTACTGGGAGAAGGCCGAGGTGCCGTGGCCGCTGATCCGCCGGCTGCCGGAGCTCGGCATCGTCGGCGGCAGCATCAAGGGCCACGGCGCGGCGGAGATGAGCCCGATGGCCGCCGGGCTGGTGCAGATGGAGCTGCACCGGGGCGACGGCAGCCTGGGCACGTTCGTCGGCGTGCACGCCGGACTGGCCATGCAGTCGATCGACATGTGCGGCTCCGAGGAGCAGAAGGCCCGCTGGCTCCCCGAGATGGCGACGCTGGAGAAGCTGGGCGCCTTCGCGCTCACCGAACCGCACCACGGGTCGGACTCCGTGGCGCTGGAGACCACCGCGCGCCGGGAGGGCGACACCTGGGTGCTCGACGGCGCCAAGCGGTGGATCGGCAACGGCTCGCTGGCCGACCTGGTGATCGTGTGGGCGCGGGACGAGGGCGACGGTCAGGTGAAGGGCTTCGTCGTCGAGACCCCGGCCGAGGGGTACGAGGCGACGGTCATCACCGGGAAGGTGTCCCTGCGCTCGGTGTGGCAGGCCCAGATCGAGCTGCGCGGCGTCCGGGTGCCCGAGGAGAACCGGCTGCAGGAGGCGTACAGCTTCGCCGACACCGGGCGGGTCCTGGCCACCACCCGCGGCGCGTGCGCCTGGATGGCGCTGGGCCACGCGACCGCCGGCTACGAGGCCGCGCTCACCTACGCCAAGGAGCGCCGGCAGTTCGGCAAGCCGCTGGTGAGCTTCCAGATCATCCAGGAGCGGCTGGTGCGGATGCTGGCCGACCTCACCGGCATGCAGCTGTACTGCATGCAGATCGGCCGCCTCGCCGAGGCCGGGCGGCTCTCCCCGACCGTCGCAGGGCTGGCCAAGATGCACAACACGCGCACCGCTCGCGCGATCCTCGCCGAGGCCCGCGACCTGCTCGGCGGCAACGGGATCCTGCTGCAGAACCACGTCATCCGGCACATGGCCGACATCGAGGCCATCCACACCTTCGAGGGCACCGAGACGGTGCAGACGCTGATCGTCGGCCGGGACATCACCGGGGTCAGCGCCTTCACCTGAGCCGTCGACGCCCGGGAGGGGGACCGCATGGCCGACGCCCGCCCGCCGCTGTGGCGGCAGGCCTTCGACGCCGCCGAGCGCCGGGTGACCCCGCGCGCCGAGGAGTTCGTCCGCACGGAGACCTTCGCGATCGGCGCCGCGCTCTTCCGCCGGGCCTCGGCGCTGGCCCGCGACTCCGCCCGCGGCGCCACCACCCGCGCCTGGCACCTCCTGAACCTGCCCGCCGGCACCGACGTCAGCCGGCTGCGGACGCAGGTCGGCGCGCTGGACCGGGAGGTCCGGCGGCTCACCCTGCAGTTGGAGGCCGAACGGCGCCGCGCTCCCGAGGAGGACCATGCCGACCGTGCCGATACCGACCGTCCCGAGCGCGCAGACCATCCTCGACCGCGTCCGCCGCGACGTCGAGCGCAACGCCCTCCGCGCCCGTAACGGGCTCAAGCTGGTCGCCGGCGTCGACCGGCCGGGGGTGGGCCAGACCCCCAAGGACGTCGTCTGGCAGCGCGGGCGGACCCAGCTGTGGCACTACCGCAACGGGGACGTGCGGTACTCCCCGCCGCTCCTGGTCGTGTTCAGCCTGGTCAGCCGCAGCTACGT
This sequence comes from Geodermatophilus sp. SYSU D00703, assembly GCF_054050155.1. Taxonomy (NCBI): domain Bacteria; kingdom Bacillati; phylum Actinomycetota; class Actinomycetes; order Geodermatophilales; family Geodermatophilaceae; genus Geodermatophilus; species Geodermatophilus sp. SYSU D00703. The sequence continues at coordinate 80,797 of NZ_JBJGYU010000015.1, forward strand.
CCTCGACCTGACGCCCGGCAACAGCTTCGTCGAGCACCTGCTGGCCGCCGGCTTCGACGTCTACCTGCTCGACTGGGGCGAGCCCGATGCGCGGGACGCCGCCAACACCCTCGAGGACTACGTCGACGACTACGTGCCGGCCGGGGTGCGGCGGGTCCGGGAGGTCGCGGGCGCCGACGAGGTCAACCTGTTCGGCTACTGCTTCGGCGGCGACCTGGCGCTGCTGTACGCCGCCCACCACCCCGACGCGCCGCTGCGCAGCCTCAGCGTCCTGGCCACCCCGGTCGACTTCCGCCACATGGGGCCGCTGGCCGACCTGTTCCGGGTCGGCGGGCTGGACGTGCGCGACGTCCTCGACGCCGACGGGAACGTGCCGCCGCAGGTGGTGCTGCAGGGCTTCCGGGCGCTGACCCCCACGGCGGAGGTGACCCGCTACGTGACCCTCTGGGAGCGGCTCTGGAACGACGAGTACGTGGCCGCCTACCAGGCGATGACCAGCTGGTCGGACGACCACGTGCCCTTCCCGGGGGCCGCCGCGGAGGAGACGGTGCGGATGCTCGTGCGCGACAACGGGATGGTCACCGACCGGCTGACCGTCGGGGGCGACCGCGTGCACCTGTCCGACGTCCGGGTCCCGTTCCTCACCGTGCGCGCCGACCGCGACCACATCGTCCCGCCCGAGGCGACCGCGCCGCTGATCGACCTGGTCGGCTCCCCGGACAAGCACGAGCTGCGGCTGCCGGCCGGTCACATGGGCCTGGTGGTCGGCCGGACGGCGGCCCGGACGACGGTGCCGACGATCATCGACTTCCTCCGCCAGCGCAGCGAGCCGGTGGACGGGTCCGCCGAGGAGGCCTGAGTGGCCGACGCCCGTCCGGCCGTCACCGAGCTCACCGACGCGCACTGCGACGCGCTGCTGCACTTCTTCACCGGCCTCCCCGAGGGTGACCGCACCTTCATCCGCGAGGACGTCACCGACCCCGACGTGGTGCGCGGCTGGGCGGCCGGCGGCACCCCCGGGGTGCGCCGCTGGGTCGCGCTGGACGACGGCGGGCGGGTCGCCGGCTACGTGGCGGTGCTCCGGCTGCCCGGCTGGTCCGACCACGTCGGCGAGGTCCGCCTGGTCGTCGCGCCCGGCGCGCGGGGCGGCGGGCTGGGCCGCACGCTGGCCCGCCACGCGCTGGTCGCGGCGGTCGAGGACGGGATCACCAAGCTCGTCGTCGAGGTGGTGGCCGAGCAGGGCGCGGCCCTGGCCCTCTTCAGCGACCTCGGGTTCACCGGTGAGGCGCTGCTGGTCGACCACATCCGCGACCGGGAGGGCCGGCTGCGCGACCTGATGGTGCTGGCCCACCACGTGCGGGACACCTGGTCGGGGATGAGCACCGTCGGGCTGCCCGAGGCGCTGGGCGAGGACCTCCCCTGAGCCGGCCGGCCACTCCCCGCGCCTGGGTGCCCGTCGCCGCGACGCTGTTCGCCATCGGCTGGGGCGCGAACCAGTTCGTCAGCCTGCTGGTCGCCTACCGCGAGCGCAGCGGGCTGTCGGTCGCCACCGTGGACGCCCTGGTCGGCGTCTACGCCCTCGGCCTGGTCCCGGCGCTGCTGGTGCTCGGGCCGGTGTCGGACCGGCACGGGCGGCGGCCGGTGCTGCGGACCGCGCTGCTGGTCTCGCTCGTCGCGACGCTGGTGCTGCTGCTGGAGGGCCTGGCCGCGCTCTACGCCGGGCGCTTCCTCGCCGGCCTGGCCAGCGGTGCGGCGTTCGCCGCCGGCAGCGCGTGGGTCGAGGAGCTGTCGACAGCGCCGTGGGACCCGGCGGCCCCGGACGGCACCGGCGCGCGCCGGGCGGCGATGTCGCTCACCGCGGGCTTCGGCCTGGGCCCGGTCGTCGCCGGGCTGGTCGCCCAGTGGGCGCCCGCGCCGCTGGTCACCGCCTACCTGCCGCACCTGGCCGTCGCCCTCGCCGTCCTCGTCCCGCTGTGGCGGGCGCCGGAGACGGTCGCCGACACCGGCCCGGAGACCGGCTCGCTGTGGTCGCGGATGCGCGTGCCGTCGGCGGCCGACCCGCGCTTCCGCCGGCACGTGGCCCCGGTGGCGCCGTGGGTGTTCGCCGTGGCGACGGTCTCCATCGCCGTCCTGCCCGGGCTGGTGCGCGACTCGACCCCGGGCTGGACGGTGGCCTTCAACGCCGCGATCGCCGGCGTCACCCTCGGCACCGGCGTCGCGGTGCAGCCGCTCGCCCGCCGGCTGTCGGCCGCCGACACCCGCCGGGGGGCGGCGATCGGGATGGCCGCGATCGTGGCCGGGCTGGGGTGCGCCGCGGCCGCCGCCGCGACCACCCACCCGGCGCTGGTCGTCCTGGCCGCGGGAACCCTGGGCTGCGGCTACGGGCTGTGCCTGGTCGCCGGCCTGCTCGAGACCCAGCGGGTCGCGCCGCCGCGGGAGCTGGCCGGGCTGACCGCGGTCTACTACGCGCTGACGTACCTCGGCTTCGCCGCGCCCGTCGTGCTGGCCGGACTCGCGACCCTGGTCCCGTACGGGGTGCTGCTCGCCGGGGCGGCCGTGCTCGCCGCCGCCACCCTGGTGCTCACCCGGCGGGCGGCGCGACCGTCCCCGGACCGACCACCGGTCGCTCCCTGACCGTCATCAGCCGGTCACCTGGGCCCGCGACGCTCGCAGGCACGCGGGCCCGCCCGGGCCCCGAGCGCTCCGGAGGTCCCGGTGCCCCGACCCGACGTGCTGCCGCCCGACCGCTCCCGCCTGCTACGCGCCGGCGCCGTGCTCGCCGCCGAACGCCTCCGCCCCGGCACCGGACGACGTCGGGCGGTGTGCGGCGCGGCCCGCCTGCTCACCGGTCTCGGCGTGCGGATCGACGTCCGGGCCCCGTCGACGGCGTGGCCCCGCGCCGCCCGCGGCCGCGGCCTGCTGCTGGTGGCCAACTCCGTCTCGCCGCTGGACCCGCTGGTGCTGCTGACCGCGCTGCCCGGCGTCGTCGTGGCGACCTCCGGGCACGACCGCGTCGCCGGGGTGCCGTGCCCCACCGTCCCGGCCACGGTCGACGGGGTGCGCGCCGCGCTGGCCGGCGGCGCGAAGGTCGTCGTCCGGCCCGAGCTCCCGGCCGGCGGGCGGGCGACGCTGGGCCGCTTCTCCTCCGAGCTGTTCGCCGCCGCGGTCGCCACGGGCGCGGCGGTGTGCCCCGTCGTCCTGCGCTACACGGGGGACGGCGGCGCGCCACCGCCGGCGCCCGGCGGGCGGTCCCTGCGCGCGGCGCTGCGCTGGATCGGCGACACCCGGGACGTGGTCGTCGAGGTGCGCCCGCGGCCGGCCCTGACCTGGGACGGCGCGACGGCCGAGGAGCTCGCCACGCTCGCCGAGTACGCGGTGGCCGCGGAGCTGGAGACCGCGCCGGCGAGTGCGGGAGCGCTCAGGCCGAGGTGACCCGGCCGCCGTCGACGGTGAGACGCCGGGTCGTCGCCACCGCCGCCAGCATCCGGCGGTCGTGGGTGACCAGCAGCAGCGTCCCGCGGTAGGCGGCGAGGGCCTGCTCCAGCTGCTCGATCGCGGGCAGGTCGAGGTGGTTGGTCGGCTCGTCGAGCACCAGCACGTTGACCCCGCGCGCCTGCAGCAGCGCCAGCCCGGCCCGCGTCCGCTCGCCGGGCGAGAGCGTGTCGGCCGGGCGCAGCACGTGCTCGGCGGTCAGACCGTACTTGGCCAGCAGCGTGCGCACCTCGGCGGTCGGCCAGTCCGGGACCTCGGCCGAGAAGGCGTCCAGCAGCGTCTCCGAGCCGAGGAACGCCTGCCGGGCCTGGTCGATCTCGCCGATCCGGACCGACGGACCCAGCGCCGACCGGCCGCCGTCCAGCGGCACCCGCCCGAGGAGGGCGGCGAGCAGGGTGGACTTGCCCGCGCCGTTGGGGCCGGTGATCGCCACCCGGTCGCCCCAGTCGACCTGCAGGTCCACCGGGCCGAGGGTGAACCCGCCGCGCCGCACGACCGCCCCGGAGAGCGTGGCGACGACGGCGCCGGCGCGCGGCGCCGCAGCGATCTCCATCCGCAGCTCCCACTCCTTGCGGGGCTCCTCGACCACCTCCAGCCGCTCGATCCGGCGCTCGGTCTGGCGGGCCTTGGCCGCCTGCTTCTCCGACGTCTGCCGCGCGAAGTTCCTGACGTGCTTGTCGGGGTCCTTCGACTTCTTCATCGCGTCCCGGACGCCCTTGGCCATCCAGTTCCGCTGGGTGCGCGCCCGCGCCTCGAGGCCGCCCTTCGTCTCGGCGTACTCCTCGTACTCCTCGCGGGCGTGCCGGCGGGCGACCTCCCGCTCTGCCAGGTAGGCCTCGTAGCCGCCGTCGTGCACCCGCACCAGCTGCTGCGCGAGGTCGAGCTCGACCACCCGGGTCACGGTCCGGGCGAGGAACTCCCGGTCGTGGCTGACCAGCACGATGCCGCTGCGGGCATCGGTGACGAACCGCTCCAGCTGGGCCAGCCCGGCGAGGTCGAGGTCGTTGGTGGGCTCGTCGAGGAGCAGGACGTCGTACCGGGACAGCAGCAGCGAGGCCAGCCCGACCCGCGCGGCCTGGCCGCCGGACAGCCCGGTCGTCGCGGCGTCGAGGCCGACCCCGGGCGCGACCTCGGCGACCACCTGGCCGGCCCGCTCGTCGAGGTCGGCGCCGCCGAGGGCCAGCCAGCGCTCGAGCGCCTCCCCGTAGGCGTCGTCGGCACCGTCGACGCCGGCGGTGAGGGCCTCGGTGGCGGCGTCGAGCGCCGCCTGCGCCGGGGCCACGCCGGTCCGGCGGGCCAGCGCCTGGCGCACGGTCTCCCCCGGCCGGCGGTCGTGCTCCTGCGGCAGGTACCCGAGGGTGGCCGTCGGCGGGCTCACCGCCACGCTGCCGGACTCCGCGGGCAGCTCGCCGGCGAGGGTCCGCAGCAGGGTCGACTTGCCCGCGCCGTTCACCCCGACCAGGCCGACGACGTCGCCGGGGGCGACGACGAGGTCGAGGTCGGAGAACAGGACGCGGGCGCCGTGACCGGCGGCCAGTCCGCGGGCGACGAGGGTGGCACTCACCGCCTCATCCTCCCTGGGCCGTGTCGCCGTCCTCCTCGTCCCCGGTGGCGAGCACCTCGTCGGCCATCTCGTCGAGCATCCGCTCCAGGTCCAGCAGGGCCGCGGCGTCGTCGTCCGCACCCGCCGGCCGGCGGCGGACCAGCCACGGCTGCAGCTGGTCGTAGCCGCGCACCGACACCCGCCGCAGCGGCCGCACCCGGTAGCGCGGGAGCCCCCGCAGGTGCCGGGCCAGCTCGCGGTCGACCAGCAGCGCCTCCGGCCGGGCGATCGTGGTCAGCCGGCTGGCCAGGTTCACCACCGGCGAGTAGACGTCGCCGAGGTGGGTGAGCACGGTGCCGTAGGCGGCACCCACCCGCAGCGGCGGGCGGTCCTCCGCGTGCCACGCGTCGGGCAGCTCCAGCCCGATCTCCACGGCGTCGATCGCCGAGACCGCGGTGTAGAGGACGCCGTCCCCCACGGTCTTCACGACCCGGCCGTGGTGGCGGGCGATGACCTCGGCGGCGATGGCCTCGAAGTCCTCCACCATCGCGCCGAGCTCGCGGCCGCCCATGCCCTGGCTCCGGGTGGTGTAGCCGACCAGGTCGGCGAAGCCCACCGCGAGCTCCCGGCGGTCCCCGGCGCCGGAGGAGGCGAACAGCCGCTCGGCGTTGGCGGCCAGGTGCCGCCGCCAGACGTAGTCCTGCACGGCGCGCAGCATCGGCAGCAGCCGCCGCGCGCTGTCCACCGCCCGGTCGGGGTCCATCGCCGCACGCCCGCCTTCGGGCTGCTCGCCGCGGGTCAGGGCGTCGGCCAGCATGTCGGTCTGCCAGTCCGCCAGGCGGGACAGCGACTGCGCCATGGCCCGCGCGATGGAGGCCTCGGCGTCCTCGTCGACGAAGCCGGTGTCGATCAGCGCCGACAGCAGCCCGAGCGCGTGGACGTCGGCGTCGGTGAAGACCAGGTCGTCGTCGGCGGCGTCCGGGAAGCCCAGTGCCCGCCACAGCCGCTGCGTGCGGTGCGACGGCATGCCGGCCATGCGGCCGACGTCCAGCCGCGTGTAGCGCCGCGGGCCCCCGAGCAGCAGGCGCTCGAGTGCCTCCCGGGCGTCGGGCGCGCCGGGGGCGTCCCCCGGGACGGTGTCGGGCAGCGCTCAGCCCGTCGTGTGCACGACCAGCACGTCGACCGGGGAACGGCGGGTCACGTCGGACGGGACCGAGCCGAGCAGCCGGCCCTTGAGGCTGTTGAGCCCGCGGTTGCCCACCACGAGCAGGTCCGCCTGCTCGCGGCCGACGACGTCCATCAGCGTCTCCACGGGCGACCCGACGACGGCGAGCGGGTAGACGTCGGTCGCCCCGGCCTCCCGCGCCCGCTCGCCGGCGGTGCGCACGGTCTCCTCGGCCGGCCCCGAGCCGATCACCTGGTAGGCGTCGTCACCGAAGACGTCGCGCGCCTCCTGCAGCTCGCGGTCGTCGACCCGCGGGGGCAGGTAGGCACAGACGATGACCAGCCGGGCGCCGCAGGCCCCGGACAGGGCCGCGGCCCGGCGCACCGCCCTGAGAGAGGACTCCGACCCGTCGGTCCCGACGACCACCGTGCGATACGCGCTCACGGGCGGGGAACCTACCGGGAACGGCGGTCCTGCGGCGTGGGAGGGGTCACAGCCGGGACGGCGCGGAACTGCGGGAACGCACCGCGCGGGGCCGCGACCGGTGCGCCACCGTGCGCTTGGATGGACCCGCCGTCCGGCCGACGACGAGGAGACCGCCATCCACCCCGGCAGCACCGCCCACCGCGACCCCGTGCGGGTCGAGGTCCGCGGACTCACCAAGACCTTCGGCGCGGTCCGCGCCGTGGACGACCTCACCTTCACCGTCGAGCCCGGGTCGGTGACCGGTTTCCTGGGCCCCAACGGCGCCGGGAAGACCACCACCATGCGGATGGTGCTGGGCCTGGAGCGCCCCGACTCCGGGACCGCCACCTTCGACGGCGCTGCCTACGCCGACCTCCCGTCGCCGGTGCGCACCGTCGGTGCGGTCCTCGAGACGGCCTTCCACCCCGCGCGCTCGGGCCGCAACCACCTGCGCGTGTACTGCCGCGCCGCCGGCCTGCCCGTATCCCGCGCCGACGAGACGCTCACCCAGGTCGGCCTGGCCGACGCGGGCAACCGCCGCGCCGGCGGCTACTCGCTGGGCATGCGCCAGCGGCTGGCCCTGGCCACGGCGCTGCTCGGCGACCCTGCGGTGCTGGTGCTCGACGAGCCGGCCAACGGGCTGGACCCCGAGGGCATCCAGTGGCTGCGCGGCTTCATCCGCCACCTCGCCCACGACGAGGGCCGCACCGTGCTCGTCTCCAGCCACCTGCTGTCGGAGATGGAGCACACCGCCGACCGCGTGGTCATCGTCGGCGCCGGCCGGCTGGTCCGGGAGGGGTCGATCGCCGACCTCCGCACCGGCGCGCAGGGCGCCGGCACGGTCCTGGCCCGCAGCCCCGAGGCCGGCCGGCTGGCCCGGGTCCTCGCGGACGCCGGGTTCGCGGCGACCCCGGACGGGGACGGCCTGGTGACCGTCAGCGGCGCGACCCCGGCCGCGGTCGGGGCCCGGGCCTTCGCCGCCGGCGTCGAGCTGCACGAGCTGCGCGCGGAGACCAGTGGCCTGGAGGAGCTGTACTTCCGGCTCACCGCCGGCCAGGAGCAGTACGCCGCGTCCGCGACCGACCCGACTCCGCAGGGAGCGGCTCGATGACCGCCCTCGTCCGCGCCGAGTGGACCAAGCTGTTCACCACCCGCGTCTGGCTCGGGCTGCTGCTCGGCGCCTGCGTGATGGTGGCCGGGTTCGCGGTGCTGTTCACCTCCTTCGCCGGCGGCGCCGAGAGCGGCCTGCCCCCTGTCGGCAGCGAGCAGTACGAGCAGCTCGTCCTCGCCGTCACCGCGAACGTCACGGTGCTGTTCCTGATCCTGGGCATCATCGGGATGACCCAGGAGTACCGGCACCGCACCGCCACCCCGACCTTCCTCACCACGCCGCGGCGCGGCCGGGTCGTCGTCGCCAAGCTGTTCGGCTACGCCCTGGTGTCGGTGCCCTTCGCCCTCGTCGTCATGGCAGTCAACTACCTGGTGGTCGCCCTGCACGCCGGGGCCCGCGGCGCGGCCCCGGCGCTGACCGGCGACAACCTCCGGGTCCTGGCCAGCAGCGGCCTGGCGCTGGTGGTCTACGCCGTCATCGGCGTCGGCCTCGGCGCGCTGCTGCGCAACCAGGTGGGGGCGATCGTCGGTGGGCTGGTCTACCTGTTCGTCGTCGAGCCGATCATCCGCTCGATCCCGGCGACGGCGCCGGCCTACAAGTGGCTGCCCGGTGGCGCGCTCGAGGCGATGACGGCGACCTTCCAGGGACCGGACCTCCTCTCCCCCTGGCAGGGCGGCCTGCTGCTGCTCGGATACGGTCTGGTCGCTGCCCTGCTGGGCACGCTCCTCGCCGTCCGCCGCGACGTCGTCTGAAAGACCCCCTGCCGCCCACCACTCGCAAGCTCGCGGCGGGCCCCTGCAGGGGGGCCGTCCACACCCTCCCGATCGGAACGGGGTCTCCCCGATGACCACCCGCATGACCGCACAGCGGCTGGCCCGGCTGATCGCCGACGGCGACGTGGCCGCCGTCCGCGCGGCCGTCGCCGACGCACCGCGCCTGCTGTCCACGACCGTCGAACACGCCGGCCAGGGCGGCTGGACGCCGCTGCACCTGGCCGTGGCCGCCGGACAGACCGAGATCGTGCGGCTGCTGGCCGCGGCGGGCGCCGACCTGTCGGCCCGCACCGAGCACGACCGGACGCCCCTGCACGTGGCCCTCGAGCACGCCCCCGCCCTGGTGGCGCTGCTCCGCGAGCTCGGCGCCCCGGTGGACGCGCCCAGTGCCGCCTACCTCGACGACGTCGACCAGCTCGCGACGGAACTCGACGCCGGCGCCCCGCTGGCCGACCCGGTCACCGGCGTGGACCTGCTCACCTGGGCGGCGGCCGGCGGAGCGGCCACCGCCGCGCAGGCGCTGCTGGACCGCGGCGCCGACGCCGACGGCGGCGCCCTGCACGCCGCCGCCGGCCGGGGCCGCCTGGAGCTGGTCCGCCTGCTGCTGTCCGCCGGCGCCGACGTCAACCGGCGGGACCCCGACTCCGGCCGGTCCCCGCTGCACGCCGCGATCGCCTCGGCCGTCGACGGCGACGCGCCCGAGGTCGTGCGCGAGCTGCTCGCCGCCGGCGCCGACGTCGACGCCACCACGAGCGACGGCGCGAGCGCCCTGGACATCAGCCGGGTGGCCGCCGCCCGGACCCGGCCCGACGGCGCAGGTCAAGCCGACCCCCACGACGCGCTCGCCGCCCTCCTGGTCGCCCACGGCGCCACCCAGTGACCGTGGTCCCTCCCCCCGCCCGACCAGGACCCATGTCCACCACGGGGTCGGCCGCACGCTCCGTCGCCTCGCGGCGACGGGCGTAGACTCCCCACCCGATCCTGAGACGTCCACCGACGACGAAGAAGGCACTCGCCCCGTGTCAAGCGTGAGCTCATCCCGGCCGTCCTCCACCCCCTCCTCCTCAGCGGTGGCAGGCTTCGGCACCAACGAGTGGCTGGTCGAGGAGATGTACCAGCAGTACCTCGCCGACCCGTCCAGCGTGGACCAGGCGTGGCACGAGTTCTTCGCCGACTACCGGCCCGGCAGCCCGGTGGCGGCCAGCGACGACCGCTCGCAGCCGGCCGCCGCGCCCGACGCGTCCCCGGCCGAGCAGTCGGCGGCCACCTCGTACGCCAGCCCCGCGCCGACCGACGAGGTCGCCGCCGCGCCGTCGGCGCCCGCGCCCCAGGCCCCCGCGGCCGCGCCGCGGCAGCCGGCCGGGGCCGACGACGCGCCGTCCCGCGCCACCACCGTCGAGCCGAAGACCGAGGCCACCGTCGTGGACCGCGCCGCGGACAGCACCGCCGCCCAGAGGCCGGCGGCCCCCGCCGCGAGGCCGGCGGCCCCCGCCGCGAAGCCGGCCGCGAAGGCGGCCCCCGCGACGGGCGACGGCCCGACGCGGACCCCGCTGCGCGGCGCGGCCGCCAGCATCGTCAAGAACATGAACGCGTCGCTGACCGTCCCGACGGCGACCAGCGTCCGCGCGGTGCCGGCCAAGCTGCTGGCCGACAACCGCATCGTCATCAACAACCACCTCGCGCGGGCGCGCGGCGGGAAGGTCTCCTTCACCCACCTGATCGGCTACGCGCTGGTCCGGGCGCTGGACGACTTCCCGGGCATGAACGCGGCCTTCGCCGAGGTCGACGGCAAGCCGACGCTGGTCCAGCCCGAGCACGTCAACTTCGGCCTGGCCATCGACCTGCCCAAGCCCGACGGCACCCGCTCCCTCGTCGTCGCCTCGATCAAGGGCGCCGAGGAGATGGACTTCGCCCAGTTCTGGGCGGCCTACGAGGACATCATCCGCCGCGCCCGCGCCGGCAAGCTGACCCTCGAGGACTACTCGGGCACCACGATCAGCCTGACCAACCCCGGCACGATCGGCACCAACCACTCGGTGCCGCGGCTGACCGCGGGCCAGGGCGCGATCATCGGCGTCGGGGCCATGGAGTACCCCGCCGAGTTCCAGGGGATGAGCCAGGAGGCGCTGACCGAGCTCGGCATCTCCAAGATCATCACCCTGACGTCGACCTACGACCACCGGATCATCCAGGGCGCCGAGTCCGGCGACTTCCTCCGTCGGCTGCACCAGCTGCTGCTCGGCAACGACGGCTTCTACGACGACGTCTTCCGGTCGCTGCGCATCCCGTACGCCCCGGTGCGCTGGATGCCCGACGTGCGGGTCAGCCACGAGGGCGAGATCGACAAGGAAGCCCGGGTCATCGAGGTCATCGAGGCCTACCGGCGCAACGGCCACCTCATGGCCGACACCGACCCGCTCGAGTACCGGGTCCGCAGCCACCCCGACCTCGACATCCTCGAGCACGGCCTGACGCTGTGGGACCTCGACCGCCAGTTCCCCGTCGGCGGGTTCGCCGGCGAGCGGATGATGGCGCTGCGCGACATCCTCGGCGTGCTGCGCAACTCCTACTGCCGCACCGTCGGCGTGGAGTACATGCACATCACCGACCCCGAGGAGCGCGAGTGGCTCCAGAAGCGGATCGAGGTCAAGGCCGAGCAGCCCGACCGGGAGAAGCAGAAGCACATCCTCGGCCGGCTCAACGCCGCTGAGGCCTTCGAGACCTTCCTGCAGACCAAGTACGTCGGCCAGAAGCGGTTCAGCCTCGAGGGCGGCGAGTCGGTCATCCCGATCCTCGACGAGGTCCTCATCGCCGGCACCGACCACGGCCTCGACGAGGTCGCGATCGGCATGGCCCACCGCGGCCGGCTCAACGTGCTGGCCAACGTGCTCGGCAAGAGCTACAGCAAGATCTTCGGCGAGTTCGAGGGCAACATCGACCCCGGCACCGTCCAGGGCTCCGGTGACGTCAAGTACCACCTGGGCGCCGAGGGCACGTTCACCAACCCGTTCACCGACGGCGCCGAGATCGCCGTCTCGCTGGCCAGCAACCCCTCGCACCTGGAGACGGTCAACCCCGTCCTCGAGGGCATCACGCGGGCCAAGCAGGACATGATCAACAAGGGCGAGGGCGGGTTCACCGTCATGCCCGTCCTGATCCACGGCGACTCCGCGTTCGCCGGTCAGGGCGTCGTCGCCGAGACGCTGAACCTCTCGCAGCTGCGCGGCTACCGCACCGGCGGCACGGTGCACGTCGTCATCAACAACCAGGTCGGCTTCACCACCAGCCCGGCCGCGGCCCGGTCGAGCCTCTACTCGACCGACGTCGCGCGGATGGTCAACGCGCCGATCTTCCACGTGAACGGCGACGACCCCGAGGCCTGCGTCCGGGTGGCCCGGCTGGCGGTCGACTACCGGCAGGCGTTCTGGAAGGACGTCGTCATCGACATGGTGTGCTACCGCCGCCGCGGGCACAACGAGGGCGACGACCCGTCGATGACCCAGCCGCTGATGTACGACATCATCGACCGCAAGCGGTCGGTCCGGAAGCTGTACACCGAGGCGCTCATCGGCCGCGGCGACATCACGCTGGCCGAGGCCGAGGAGGCGCTCAAGGACTACCGCGGTCAGCTGGAGCGGGCCTTCGCCGAGACCCACGACGCGCAGGAGACCTCCAAGCCGCAGCCGGTCATGGACCAGCCCGCGCAGGAGCAGCCGGTCGCCACGGCGATCACCACCGAGGTGCTCAAGGCCATCGGCGACGCGCACGTGTCGCTGCCGGCGGACTTCACCGTCCACCCGAAGCTCAAGCGGATGCTCGAGCGCCGCGCGGCGATGGTCAGCGAGGGCGGCATCGACTGGGCGATGGGCGAGCTGCTGGCGTTCGGGTCGCTGCTCATGCAGGGCGTCCCGGTCCGCCTCGCCGGGCAGGACTCCCGCCGCGGCACCTTCGTGCAGCGCCACTCGGTGCTCATCGACCGGGAGACCGCCGCCGAGTACACGCCGCTGGCGCACCTGGCCGAGGACCAGGCGAAGTTCTTCGTCTACGACTCCCTGCTCAGCGAGTACGCGGCGCTGGGCTTCGAGTACGGGTACTCGGTGGCCAATCCCCAGGCCCTGGTGCTGTGGGAGGCGCAGTTCGGCGACTTCGTCGACGGCGCCCAGATGGTCATCGACGAGTTCATCAGCTCGGGCGAGGCCAAGTGGGGCCAGCGCTCCGGCGTCTCCCTGCTGCTGCCGCACGGTCTCGAGGGCCAGGGCCCGGACCACTCCAGCGGTCGCATCGAGCGGTTCCTGCAGCTGTGCGCGGAGAACAACATGACCGTCGCCAACTGCACGACGCCGGGCAACTACTTCCACCTGCTCCGCCGCCAGGCGCTCTCGGACGTGCACCGCCCGCTGGTGGTGTTCACGCCGAAGTCGCTGCTGCGGGCCAAGGCCGCCGTCAGCCCGGTCGCGGACTTCACCGAGGAGACCTTCTTCCGCCCGGTGCTGCCCGACCCGGGTGTGGGTGGTGAGCCGCTCGACGACGGCGCCGTCCGCCGGGTGCTGCTGTGCAGCGGCAAGGTCGCCTACGACCTCATGGCGCAGCGGGAGTCCGACGGCCGGGCCGACGCCGCCGTCCTGCGGGTCGAGCAGCTGTACCCGCTGCCGGCCGAGCAGATCCGCGAGGCCGTGGGCCGGTACCCGAACGCGACCGACCTCGTGTGGGTGCAGGAGGAGCCGGCCAACATGGGCGCCTGGCAGTTCATGGCGATCAACCTGCCCGAGCACCTCGACGGGCGTCCGCTGCGCCGGGTCAGCCGCCGCGCCTCGGCCAGCCCGGCGGTCGGCTCGGCCAAGGTGCACGAGGTCGAGCAGAAGCAGCTGGTCGCGCAGGCCTTCGCCGACTGAGTCCCCGCTCGCCACGACGCCCGGCTCCCGGTTCCCCCGGGGGCCGGGCGTCGTGGTTCCCTGGGGCGTGTACTTCACCGACAGGGGTCTCGAGGAGCTGGCCGAGCGGCGGGGTGAGGAGCAGGTCTCCCTCGCCTGGCTCGCCGACCAGATGCAGGCGTTCGTGGACCAGTACCCGGACTTCGAGGTGCCGGTCGAGCGCCTGGCCACCTGGCTGGCCCGCGGCGGCACGGACGACGACGAGTAGGAGGACCCTCTGCCCCCCACCGCTCGCCGGCTCGCGGCGGGACACTGCAGGGGCACGTCCCAGGCCGTGCACGCCTCCTAACCTCGAGACATGGGCACCGTCCTCGCCGTCCTCCACGTCGTGACCGCCGTGTTCCTCATCGGGCCGATGGCGCTGTTGCCGCACACCGCCCTGCGCGCCGTCCGGGCAGGGAACGCCGGGGTGGTCGAGCTGCTCACGCGCTCCACCCGGGTCTTCACGTGGGCGTCGCTGGCGGTGGCCGTGTTCGGGTTCGGCGTCTCCGGGGTCGAGGGCATCCCGCTGTCCCGGACGTGGCTGTGGCTGTCCGTCGTGCTGTACCTGCTGGCGCTGGTGCTCAGCCTGGTCCTCGTCGTCCCGGCGCTCTCCCGTGCCGCGGCCGGCCTGCGGCGCGGCGACTCCTCCGCGAAGGCCCTCTACGGCCGGATCGCGGCGGGGGGCGGCATCGTGACCCTGCTGCTGCTCGCCGTCGCCGTCCTCATGGCCTGGAAGCCCTGACGGCCGGGAGGCCCTGACCGGCGGGGACCCGACCGACACGCCCGGACGGCGGGATCCCCCGCTGCGGTGCAGGTCAGCGGGACCCTCTGTGCGTGCTCGGTCACTCCCACGCGCTCTCGGGGCTCGCCGCGGGCGCCGCGACGCTGCCCTGGGCCCCGGTGGAGGGTCCCGTCGCCCAGGTCGCCTGGATCGCCGCGGCCGGCGGGTTCGCCATGCTGCCCGACCTCGACCACAGCGGGTCGACGGTCTCGGACATGTGGGGGCCGATGACCGACGTGCCGTCCGGCGCGATCGGGCGGCTCGCGCAGGGCCACCGCTGGGGCACCCACGACGCCCTCCTGGCCCCGGCCGCGTTCGGCGCGCTCGCGCTGGCCGCGGCCAACGCGTTCTGGTCGAGCCTGCTGCTCATGGCGCTGGCCATCGGGCTGGCGCTGCGGGCCCTGCACTTCGTGATCCCCGGGCGGGCGGAGAACACCGTCGTCGGCAACCTCGTGCTGTCGTGGGCCGGCGCCTGGCTGCTGCTCGAGCACATGCCCCAGCCGGCCTGGCTGCCGTGGGCGGTGGCGCTGGGGGTGCTGACCCACATCGCCGGTGACGCCATCACGACGGCGGGCGTCCCGGTGCCCGTCGTCTGGGTGGTCAAGCGGTGCCGGTTGAAGCTGACGCCGCTGCGCACCGGCACCGTGCTGGAGAAGGCCGTGCTGGCGCCCGGATTCGTGCTGGTCACGCTGTGGTTCGTCTACGCCAACACGGGGGTCCGGCAGGTGGTCGAGCCGTGGCTGCAGGACCTGCACGCCCTGGGCTGAAGGAGGACCCCCTGCCCCCACTCGGAGGGTGGGAGCGCCGGTTCCCTGCACCCCCACCCTCCGCTGGGCTCTCAGCGGGTGACGCCCTGCTCGCGGGCGCAGGCGGACACCGCGGCGGCCACGGCCGCGGCCACCCGGCGGTCCAGCGGGCTCGGGACGACGTGGTCCGGGCGGAGGTCGTCGCCCACGACGTCGGCGATCGCGGTCGCCGCGGCCAGCTTCATCTCCTCGGTGATGCTGGTCGCGCCGGCGTCGATCGCCCCGCGGAAGACCCCCGGGAAGGCGAGCACGTTGTTGATCTGGTTGGGCTCGCCGCTGCGCCCGGTGGCCACCACCGCCGCGTACCGGGCCGCCATGTCCGGGTCCACCTCGGGGATCGGGTTGGCCAGCGAGAACACGATGCAGTCCGGCGCCATCGCGGCGACCACCGACTCCGGCACCGACCCGCCGGACAGCCCGAGGTAGACGTCGGCCCCCTCGAGCGCGCCGGCCATCGTGCCCGCGTACCCGGCCCGGTTGGTGTTCTCGACCACCCACTGCTTGATCGGTGTGAGGTCGTCGCGGCCGGGGTGCAGGACCCCCCGGGAGTCGGCCACCGCGATGTCGCCGACACCCGCCTCCAGCAGGATCTTGGTGCACGCGATCCCCGCCGCCCCGGCGCCGGAGACGACCACCCGCAGGTCGCCGATCTCCCGGCCGACCACCCGCGCCGCGTTGCGCAGCGCGGCGAGCACGACGATCGCCGTCCCGTGCTGGTCGTCGTGCATGACCGGGATGTCGAGCCGTTCCCGCAGCCGCTCCTCGATCTCGAAGCAGCGCGGCGCGCTGATGTCCTCGAGGTTGATCCCGCCGAAGGACGGCGCGATCGCCGCCACCGTCTCCACGATCGCGTCGACGTCGGTGGTGGACAGGACCACCGGCACCGACGACAGCCCGGCGAACTCGCTGAACAGGCAGGCCTTGCCCTCCATGACCGGCAGCGCGGCGGCCGGCCCGATGTCGCCCAGGCCGAGGACGGCGGTGCCGTCCGAGACCACCGCGACCACGCGCGGCGCCCAGGTGAACCGCTGCGCGAGCTCGGGCTCGGTGGCGATGGCGCTGGAGACGCGGGCGACACCCGGCGTGTACGTGAGCGCGAGGTCGGCGACCGAGTCGATGGACCGCGTCGGGCGTACCACCAGCTTGCCGCCCTCGTGCACCGCGAACGCCGGGTCGTCGGCGAATCGGTCGATGGTCCGGTCGTGCAGCTGGTGCTCGCCCATGGACCGGGGAGCGTAACCCAGTCGTGACAACGGCCGTCCGGGACCGTCCGGCCCCCCTCCGGGTGAGGGCACCGGGCGCTCCGGCGGAGGGCTGCGCGGTGCGGGATACCGTCGCCGACGTGCAGATCCGCGAACTCGCCGTCCGCGACGCCTACGCCCTCGACCTGGTCCCCCACGGCGACGCCCGCGGCCGGTTCACCGAGTGGTACCGCGCCGACGTGCTGTCCGAGGAGCTCGGGTTCGGGCTGACGCTCGCCCAGGCCAACCACAGCGTGTCCGCACGCGGCGTGCTGCGCGGGGTGCACTTCGCGCTGGTGCCGCCCGGTCAGGCCAAGTACGTGTACTGCCCGGCCGGACGGGTGCTCGACGTCGTCGTCGACGTCCGGGTCGGCTCGCCGACCTTCGGCGCGCACGACGCCGTCGTCCTCGACAGCGAGACCCCGCGCGCGGTCTACCTCGCCGAAGGGCTGGGCCACGCCTTCGTGTCACTGGCCGACGGCAGCTCGGTGACCTACCTGGTGTCCAGCGGCTACGACCCGACGCGCGAGTTCGGCGTCGACCCGCTGGACCCGGCCCTGGCCCTGCCGTGGCCCGCGGACGTCGAGTTCGAGCTCTCGGCCAAGGACCGGCAGGCGCCGACCCTGGAGCAGGCCCGCGAGCAGGGGCTGCTGCCCACGATGGAGCAGTGCGCGGCGCGGTACGCGCAGCTACGCGCCGGCCGCTGAGTCCGGGCGCGACGCCAGCGGTCCCGGGCGCGGCCACAGCCGGCCCACCACCCGGCCGACGACGACGGCGGGGCCGAAGGCGCGGCTGTCGTCGGTGACGAGGGGGTTGTCGCCCTCCACCCAGTGGCCGCCGGGCGCCGCGCGGCGCACCCGCTTGACCACGAGCAGTTCCGGCCGGGCCGGGAACCGGGCCAGGACGACGTCCCCGGGACCGACGGCGCCGTCGGCAGGGACCCGGCGCACCAGCAGCCGGTCGCCGTGCCGCACGGTCGGGGACATGGACGGCCCGGCCACTCGGGCCACGACCCAGGGCGTGACCAGCGGCGGAACGGTCGGGGGCCGCTGGTCCTCGGGCCTGTGGTCGCCGGTCACCGGGAGTAGGGTCGCAGACGAACGAACCCACCGAGACCCGGAGGTCAGTCCATGCGTTTCCGCATGTTCTCCGCCGTGGAGGCCACCGCGCACTGCGACCTCCCCTGCGGCGTGTACGACCCGGCCCAGGCCCGCATCGAGGCCGAGTCGGTCAAGGCCATCCAGGAGAAGTACCAGGCCAACGACGACCCGGTCTTCCGGCAGCGCGCGGTGCTCATCAAGGAGCAGCGGTCGGACCTGGTGAAGCACCACCTGTGGGTGCTGTGGACCGACTACTTCAAGCCCCCGCACTTCGAGAAGTACCCGCAGCTGCACGAGCTGTTCAACAAGGCGACCAAGCAGGCCGGCGCGGCCGGCGGCAAGGGCAGCATGGACCCGGCCGAGGGTCAGAAGCTGCTCGACTACATCGCCGAGATCGACAAGATCTTCTGGGAGACGAAGGCCGCCGCCTGATCGCTCTCCCGAGCAGCGGCGCCGGACGGTGGGGGGACCCGCCGCCCGGCGCCGCTGCCGCCTCCGGCCCCATGATCACCGCGACGCCTGCCGGGGCAGCACCGGTTCGCCCACTCCACGCCCTCCGGGAGGTGCAGGATCGACGTCGGGGCGCTCTTCCAGCGGGTCGAGGACGCGGCACCGATCGAGGCCGTCGAGGCCGTCGCCGCCACCCTCGCCGACCAGGTCGGGGCTCGAGGGGTCAGCCTGCTGATCGCCGACTTCAGCGGCCGGGCCGTCGTCCGCCTCTCCTCCGCGGGACCGGTCGAGGGCGCGCGCACCCAGGACGCCGAGCGGGCCGAGACGGTGCCGCTCGAGGGCACCGTCTTCGAGCAGGTCCTGCGCCTGCAGCAGGTGGACGTGCGGCGCGAGGGCGACCTGTACCAGCTCCTCGTCCCCGTGACCGACCGGGGGGACGCGATCGGCCTGATCGAGCTGCTGCTGCCGCGGTCCCCCACGCCCGAGGAGGTCGAGCAGGTGCGCAGCGCGGCGCACGCGCTGGCCTACGTCGTCATCGCCGCCCGCCGGTACACCGACGTGTTCGAGTGGGGCCAGCGCACCACGCCGTTCTCCCTCGCGGCCGAGATCCAGCGCCGTCTCCTGCCCAGCTCCTACACCTGCGAGGCCGCGCAGTTCACGCTCGCGGGCTGGCTGGAGCCGGCCAGCGCGGTGGGCGGGGACACCTTCGACTACACGCTGGACCGCGACGTCCTGCAGCTGTCGATCACCGACGCCGTCGGCCACCAGGTCCCGGCGTCCCTGCTCGCGACGCTGCTCGTCGGCGGTCTGCGCAACGGCCGGCGCCGGGGGATGGACCTCCTCGAGCAGGCCCGGTACGCCAACGACGCGCTGGCCGAGAACGCCGCCCCGGGCCAGTTCGTCACCGGGCAGCTGGTGCGGGTCGACCTCCGCACGGGGGCGGCACGCACCATCAACGCCGGCCACCCCTTCCCGCTCCGGCTCCGGGCCGGCCGGGTGTCAGAGGTGACGCTGGCCATCGACCTGCCGTTCGGGGTCCAGCCGGGCGCGTCGTTCACCGTCCAGCCCCTCGCGCTGGAGCCGGGTGACCGGGTCGTCTTCCTCACCGACGGCATGCAGGAGCGCAACGCCGCCTCCCTCGACGTCGCCACCGCACTGGCCGACACCGCCGACCTGCACCCGCGGGAGGTCGTGCACGTCCTCGGCGCGGCGGTCCTCGGCGCCACCGGCGGCGACCTCCGGGACGACGCGACGCTGCTGTGCCTGGACTGGTACGGCGGCCCGCCGCGGGCCCGGGAGAGCGAGCACGGCGCCGATCCCGCCCGCGTCTCCCCGCCCGCCGCCGCGCGGTGACGCCGGGAGCGTCCCGGTACCGTCTGACCACGATGCGCATCGACCCGGCCGGGTGGCCGTTCATCACCGGACCCCTGGCTCCTGCGGCCCTGGCCTCCGTCGTCGGGCGGGTGTCCGGACGGCGCGGCCTCCGGCTCGCCGCCTGGCCGTTCGTGGCCCTGTCGGCCTACATGGCCCTGTTCTTCCGCGACCCCGACCGCCGGTGCGACGTCGAGCCGGCCGCGCCCGACGACGTCCTCTCCCCCGCCGACGGCGTGGTGATGGTCGCGGGCGAGCCGCAGGAGGGCGTCGCGCCCGAGGGCGACTGGCAGCAGGTCAGCGTCTTCCTCTCGGTGGTCGACGTGCACGTCAACCGCTCGCCGTACCGCGGCGAGGTCGTGGAGAGCTCCTACCGCAGGGGCAGCTTCCTGGCCGCGTACCGCAAGGAGTCGGCGCACCGCAACGAGCGCAGCGAGATCTGGCTGCGCGACGGAGACCGCACCGTGGTCTTCCGGCAGATCGTCGGCGTCCTGGCCCGGCGCATCGTGACCCGCACCGGCGTCGGGCGGCACCTGGCCACCGGCGAGCGGATGGGGCTGATGAAGTTCGGCTCGCGGATGGACGTCTTCGTCCCCCGCGCGTGCGTGGTCACCGTTCGCACGGGACAGCGGGTGCGCGGCGGCGAGACCGTCATCGCCCGCTGGCCCGCGGCCGGCTGAGGAGGCGGCCATGCCCAGCTCCGCGTCCGGCGCGCGCCCGCCGCAGACCCGGCGCACGGCCACCGTCGAGTTCGTCCGCGGGTCGGTGCGCGGCAGCCGGCGGCGGGCCCTGGCCACCCTGCCCAGCCTGTTCACCCTCGCCAACATGATGTGCGGCTTCGCCGCGATCCTGGTCTCCATCCGCGGGCAGTACACGCTCGCCGCCGTCCTGGTGGGGCTCTCGGTGGTCTTCGACATCACCGACGGCGCGGTCGCCCGGCTGGTCGGCGCGGTCACCCCGTTCGGCCTGCAGTTCGACTCTCTGGCCGACCTGGTGTCCTTCGGGCTGGCCCCGGCGCTGCTGGCGTTCACCCTCTTCTCCGAGGGCCGCGACGAGTGGGACCCGCTGGGCTGGATCGCCTGCTTCCTGTGGGTGGCCTGCGCCGCGATCCGGCTGGCGCGGTTCAACACGACCATCGACCCGACCGCCGACAAGCGGTACTTCACCGGCATGCCCAGCCCCGGTGCCGCCGGCGTCGTCCTGGCCTCGGTGTTCGCCTTCGGCGACCAGATGCAGGGCCGCGACCGGCTGTGGGTGCTGCTCATCGTCGCCGTCCCGGCGCTGCTGATGGTCAGCACCATCCGGTTCCGCTCGTTCCGCTCGCTGGTCAGCCCGAAGAGCGGGCGCCCCTACGGGTTGATCGCCGCGGCGGTGGCGATCGTCGTCGGCTTCGCCCTGGTCCCGGTGGTCACCGGCTGCGTGCTCGCCTACGGCTACCTGCTGGCGCCGGTGCTCGTGCCGGCCCTCTCCCCCCTCGCCCGGCTGGTGCCGGCCCGCGTCAAGGAGCTGCTCACGTGAGTGTCCGTCCCATCCGCCCCGACGACGTCCCCGCCGTGGTCGGGCTGGTCCGGGAGCTGGCGGAGTACGAGAAGGCCGCGCACGAGGTGCGGCTGACCGAGGAGCAGCTCACCGCCGCGCTCTTCGGCGACTCCCCCACGCTGTTCGGCCACGTGGCCGTGGTCGGCGGCCAGGTCGTCGGGACGGCGCTGTGGTTCCTCAACTTCTCCACCTGGCGCGGCACCCACGGCATCTACCTCGAGGACCTCTACGTCCAGCCCCGGCACCGCGGCAGCGGGCTGGGCCGCGAGCTGCTGCGCACGCTGGCCGAGGTGTGCGTGCAGCGCGGGTACAGCCGGCTGGAGTGGTCGGTTCTGGACTGGAACACCCCGTCGATCGAGTTCTACACGGCGGCCGGGGCGGTGCCGATGGACGAGTGGACGGTGTTCCGGCTCACCGACGACGCCCTGAGCGCCTTCGCCGCCGACTCCCGCGTGCGCGCGTGAGCACCGAGCGGAAGCCGCCCGCGTGCTGGCTGACCGACATGGACGGCGTCCTGGTGCACGAGGGCCAGGCGCTGCCCGGGGCCGCGGACTTCCTGCAGCGGCTGGTCGAGCTCGAGCGCCGCTTCCTCGTGCTGACCAACAACTCGATCTTCACGCCGCGGGACCTCGCCGCCCGGCTGGCCCGCTCGGGCCTGCAGGTGCCCGAGGAGTCCATCTGGACCTCGGCGCTGGCGACGGCGGACTTCCTGTCGTCCCAGCTGCCCGGCGGGTCGGCCTACGTCATCGGCGAGGCGGGGCTGACCACCGCGCTGTACGAGGCCGGCTACACGCTCACCGACGCCGACCCGGACTACGTCGTCCTCGGTGAGACGCGGACCTACTCGTTCGAGGCCATCACCCGCGCGATCCGGCTGGTCGAGGCCGGCGCCCGGTTCATCGCCACCAACCCCGACGTCACCGGCCCCTCCCCCGAGGGCCCGCTCCCGGCGACGGGGTCGGTCGCGGCGATGATCACCAAGGCGACCGGCGCCGAGCCCTACTTCGTCGGCAAGCCCAACCCGATGATGTTCCGCAGCGCGATGAACCGGATCTCCGCGCACTCCGAGTCGACGGTGATGGTCGGCGACCGCATGGACACCGACGTCGTCGCCGGCATCGAGGCCGGGCTGGACACGATCCTCGTGCTCACCGGGTCGACCCGCGCCGCCGACGTCGCCCGCTTCCCGTTCCGCCCCGGCCGGGTGCTGGACTCGATCGCCGACGTCGTCGAGATGGTGTGAGGGAGGACCCCCTGCCCCCCGCGGCTCGCAGGCTCGCGGCCGGGACCCTGCAGGGGGCCTCAGCGGCGGAGGAACGCCAGCCGGGCCTCGGGGGTCATCAGCAGGTAGAGCTCCACCGCGGCCAGCACCAGGAGCGGGATGCCGACCAGCGGGCCGTTCCACTCGAACGTCGAGTAGACGCCGAACAGGGCCAGGAACAGCTGCACCGCCACGACCGGTCCGCGCGCCCACGCGGCGACCCGCCACAGCCCGACGGCGGCGGCGCCCAGCAGGCCGGCGAACAGGGCGACGAAGACGACCTCGGCCACCGCCCGGGGCAGGCTGTCCGGCGTCGAGGCGAAGGTGAGGAACAGCAGCCACACGGCGACGGCGGCCAGCGCGGCCGCCTCCAGGCCCACGACCAGCGCGGCGCGGCGCACGGCGGGCGGCGCCTCGGACGGGGGCCGGGCCGGACGCGCCGCGGAGGGCTCGGCGGCACCGCCCAGCAGCCGCTCGGACAGCCGCCGCTCCCGGGGCGGCCGGGCTCCTGGCTGCTCGGTCACGGCCGCGAGGGTACGCGCCGGACCCTCCGGCGCCCGGCTCCGCCCGCGCCTGCCGGAGAGCGGCCGCGGCCCTGGTTAGCCTGGACACATGCGCGCGCTCGTGGTGGCCAACCCCGCGGCGACGACGACCTCCCGCCGGGTGCGCGACGAGGTGCTGGCCACCCTGGCCGATGAGCTCAAGGTGGACGTCGCCGAGACCACCTGCCGCGGTCACGGCCGGGAGCTGGGCCGGGCGGCCGGGGCCGACGGCGTGGACGTCGTCATCGCGCTGGGCGGGGACGGCACCGTCAACGAGGTCGTCAACGGGCTCCTGCACGCGGGGCCCGGTCCGGCGGTGCCGCTCCTCGCGGTGGTGCCCGGAGGGTCCACGAACGTCTTCTCGCGGGCGCTGGGGCGCTCCCGGGACCCGCTGGCGGCCGCCACGGAGATCCTGGAGTCGCTGCGGGCCGGGCGCACCCGGCGCATCTCCCTGGGGACGGCGAGCGCCCGCGGCACGACGGCCGCGACGGTCGCGCTGCCCGACCCGGTGGTGGCCCAGGAGGCCGCGGACGCCGCTGCCGCCGCCTCCCCGGGGTGGACCGACCCGCGGTGGTTCGTCTTCAGTGCCGGTCTCGGGTTCGACGCCGACGTCATCGGTCGCGTGGAGGCGCACCGGGCCCGGGGACGGCGCTCGAGCGGGGTCCTCTACGTGTGCGAGGCGACCGCGGCGTTCGTGCTGGGCCGGGAGCGCCGGGAACCGCCGATGACGCTCGAGCTGCCCGGGGAGCCGTCGCTGGACGGGCTGTTCCTCTGCCTGGTCTCCAACGTGGCGCCGTGGACCTACCTGGGGGCGCGGCCGGTGAACCCCAGCCCGGAGGCGTCGTTCGACACCGGCCTGGACGTCTTCGCCATGGGACGCATGGGCGTGTTCCGGATGCTGCACCACCTGCGGCAGGTGTTCGCCCGGCGTCCCGACGCCCGGGGCCGGGGGGTGCACCGCCGGCACGACCTGCCCGCCGTCACCCTCACCGCCGAGCGCCCGCAGGGCTGGCAGCTCGACGGGGACCACCTCGGGACCGCGACGGGGCTGCGGGTGCACAGCGTGCCGGCCGCCCTGCGCGTCGTCGTCTGACGCCGGCGGGCCGTCGTCCGACCCTCCCTGGCGGGTCGTCGCAGCGAGCGACGGCCTGCCGTCGACGCCGCCGCTGCCGACCCCGGCAGCGGCCGTCGTCGGACTCTCCGGGAGAGGCCGTCGAGACGAGGACCACAGCCGATCCCCACCACGCTCCCGGGGGACTGCCCGTTCTCGGAATTGCGCGTCTCACCAGCGGCTTTGCGCACGCCGGGGGGCCGATGTCAATGCCCGTCGCAACGGGTGTGTCCGGTCGAGTGGCGCACCTAGCATGCCCGTGGTGAGCTTGCTCACGAGGGGTCGACCGAAGCCTCCGATTCGCTTGACAGGGCACTTCTCCGTGAAAACATCGCGTGAGGAAGGCAACCTGTCGGTAACAAATGCACTAAGTCGCTGTGCCATGGCGCTGGTCAACCCGGTGTCGGCCTGCGGGACCCCCGCGGCCGGCGACTGATGCACCACACCGTAGACGACATCGAGGAGAACACCGCCATGGACTGGCGCCACCGCGCGCTCTGCCGCGACGAGGACCCGGAGCTGTTCTTCCCCATCGGGACGAGCGGTCCGGCTCTCGTGCAGATCGAGCAGGCCAAGGGTGTGTGCCGGCGTTGCCCGGTCGTGGAGTCCTGCCTGGACTGGGCCCTGCGCTCGGGTCAGGACTCCGGCGTCTGGGGTGGGCTCTCCGAGGACGAGCGGCGGGCGCTCAAGCGGCGCCAGGCTCGCACTCGGGTGCGCACCGCCTGAACTCACCGCGATCCGGCTCCCGGGCCCGCCGCCCGGTACCGCCGCACTGAACCGTCACGAGGCCGGTCCGGGACGTCCCGGGCCGGCCTCGCGGCTGTGACACGGTCGTCCTCCGGACGACACCGCGGCCACGTGCCGTCCCCGGCGCGAGCCGAGCCCACCCGGCGCGCGCCTATCGGCGGACGCGGCCCGCACCTGGCAGGGTGAGCACCACCTCCGTCCCCGGCCGGCCGGTGGACGGCCGGCCCATGCGCAGGCCCCCACCCAGCTCGCTGGTGACCAGCGTCCGCACGATCTGCAGCCCCAGGCCGTCGTTGGCGGCCACGTCGAAGCCCTCGGGCAGTCCCCGCCCGTCGTCCCGCACCCGCACGATCAGGTCGTCGCCGTCGCGCTCGGCGACCAGCTCGATCACGCCGGGGCTGCCGTCCGGGAAGGCGTGCTCCGCGGCGTTGTGCAGCAGTTCGGTGACCGCCAGCACCAGGGGCGTCGCCGCGACCGACGGGAGCTCCCCGAACCGGCCCACGCGCCGCGTCCGCGCCGCCGGCCCCACCGACGTGAGGTCCCCCAACATCGGCAGCACCTGGTCGAGGACGTCGTCGACGTCCACGACGTCCTCCCGGCTGCCGGCCAGCGTCTCGTGCACCACCGCGATCGACGACACACGGCGTACCGACTCCTCGAGCGCCTCCCGCGCCGCCGGCTCGGTCATCCGCCGCGCCTGCAGCCGCAGCAGTGCCGCGACCGTCTGCAGGTTGTTCTTCACCCGGTGGTGGATCTCACGGATCGTGGCGTCCTTGGTCAGCAGCGCCCGGTCGCGGCGGCGGACGTCGGTCACGTCCCGCACCAGCACCAGCGCGCCCTCCTCGCCGCCGGGAGCCTGCAGCGGCAGCGCCCGCACGAGCAGCGTGGCCGTGCCGCCCTCGACGTCCATGGGGTCGGGGAACCGGCCCAGGACCGCCGCGCGGATGCCGGCGGCCACCGCCTCGCCGGCCACGCGGTCGGCCGCCGCGTCCCGCGTCAGCCGGGCCAGGTCGGCGCCGACGACGTCGCCGGTCACGCCCATCCGGCGGTAGGCGGACAGGGCGTTGGGGCTGGCGTAGACGGCCCGCCCGGCCGCGTCGAGGCGGACCAGACCGTCCCCCACGCGGGGACTCAGCTCGGCGTCGAGGATCTTCTGGGGCGGGAAGGTGCCGGCCGAGACCATGAGGCACAGGTCGGCCGCGATGTCGAGGTAGGTCAGCTCCAGGGTGGACGGCGACCGGGTCACCGCGAGGTTCGTGTCCCGGGCCAGGACGGCGACGACGACGCCGTCGTGCCGCACCGGGATCACCTCCCGCCGCCGGGGCATGGGCCCCGACCAGTCCGGCTCCCCCTCGGTCACCGGGCGCCCCGCGCGGTGGGCGACCTCGAACGGCCCCGCGGCCGGGCCCGCCACCTCCGAGCCGACCAGGTCCTCGGGTTGGCAGGTGGGCGCGGTCAGCGGCCGGACCTGGGCCACGCACCACCACGCGCCCGACGGCAGCGGCACCCACAGCGTGAGGTCGGCGAAGGACAGGTCGGACAGCAGCTGCCAGTCGGCCACCAGCCGGCGGGCGTGGTCGACCTGGGCGGGCGCGGACGCCGAGCCCCGGGTGAGGCGTTCGGAGAGGCTGCTCATGGTGTCCCCGAGGGTAGAAGCGGCCCGCCCTAGGCTCCCCGGCGTGGTCTCCCCCGCAGACGCGTCGTCCCAGCCCGTCGAGCCGTTCGTGTCCGTCGAGCCGGCGCGTCCCGAGGACTTCACCCGGATCGCCGAGCTGACCGTGCGCGTGTACGTCGACGGTGACCTGGCCCCGCCCGAGTACGTGCCCGCCCTGGCCGACGTCGAGGGCCGGGCGTCGCGCGCCGAACTGCTCGTCGCCCGGGACCCCGGCGGTCGGGTGCTGGGCAGCGTGGCGCTGGTGCTCGACGGCGACTTCGGCGAGGTGATCCGGTCCGGCGACGAGGCCGCGTTCCGGATGCTCGTCGTCGACCCGGCGGAGCGGGGCCGGGGCGTCGGCGAGCGGCTGGTGGCCGGCTGCCTGGAGCGGGCCCGCGCGGCCGGGAAGGCACGGATGGTGCTCTCCACGGACCCGCGGATGACCGCGGCCCACCGGCTCTACGAGCGCATGGGCTTCGCCCGGCTCCCTGAGCGGGACTGGTCACCGCTCCCCGGGGTGGAGCTGAGGGTCTACGCGCGGGCTCTCTGAGGCGGCCCCGTCCCGGGCCCGGCCCCGAGCGTGGGAAGGGTGGGGAGGCTCTCTCAGCCGTCGACGGTGGCGATGAGGTCGCCCTCCTGGACGACCTCGCCCTCGACGACGTGCAGCTCGCGGACCGTGCCCGCGCGCTCGGTGAGGACCGGGATCTCCATCTTCATCGACTCGAGGATGACCAGCGTGTCGCCGGCCGCGACCTGGCTGCCGGGCTGCACGAGCACCTTCCAGACGCTCGACACCATCTCGGCGTGGATCTCCTCGACCGCCACCTGCACCTCCCGGGCTGACCTGCGGACCATCCAAGCACGCACCCCGGAGCACCGGGTGGAGGTCGAGTCGATGCCGTGCCCTGCCACGCGGCCCCCTCCTCGGCGTTCCCGAGCGTGCGAGGGGACCAGGAGGGGGTCCTCCTTCACGCTCCGGGGGTGGGGTGTCCGGCGGCCAGCCGGTCGAGCACCGGGCAGATCTCGAGGCCGTCGTGCGGGACACCGGTCTCCGGCAACCCGGTGAGGACCTCGCTGACTGCCCGCGCAGCGGTCGGCGTGTCGGGTGCGCTGGCGCTCACGGTGGCCAGCAGGGCGTCGTACCAGCCGTCGAGCCGGTCGCCGGGCTCGTAGCCGCTGACGGCCACCACCTCGACGTCCCTCGCGGTCCGGCGGAGTCCCGACTGCGGCAGCCTGCCGGTGACGCGGCCGGCCGTGCCCGGTGGCAGGGTCGACCGCAGCTGGACGGCGACCGCCTTGCGCGGCGCCCGCCCCGGGCCGGGGTCCGCCGGAGCCCGGCCGCCGGCGGCGCTGCGAAGCGCGAGCTCGACGGCGTCCACCCCGTGCGCGCGCTCCAGCACGGCCATGTCCAGGGAGAACCCGGCGGCGACCTCGGCGAGCTCGCCGTCCGGCGCGATGCCGACGGTCACCAACCCACGCCAGCCCACCTCGGCCAGGCGCTTGGCGGCCGCGGGCAGCTCGACCGGCTCGTCCGGCGTCCAGGAGACGCGGGCGATGCCGGCCGCCCGGTCGCGGCATACCGGCGTGGTGGCGTGCAGGCCGGTGTCGGTGACCCAGGCGAGCAACCCGCGCTCGCTGGCCGGCTCGACCCCGTCGCCGCCGAGCCGCTCCAGCACCGCCGCCGACGGCCCGACCCAGGTCAGCCCGGCTGCGACGACGGCACCGGCGAGCCGGGCGTTGCCGGCCAGTGCCGGCGGCACCGGCAGGACGGCGGCCACGCCGCTGCGCCGGGCCGCCTCGACGATCCGGTCGACCGCCAGGTAGGACTCCGCCGCCGGCGCCGGCCCGAGCAGGATCGCCTCGTCGGCGAGCCGGACGTGGCGGGCCGCGCGGTCGGCCTCGGAGTGGACGGCGACCGTCTTCACGTCCAGCCGGGAGCAGGCGGCCACCACCGCACACGCCGCAGGCCCCCGGCCCGCCACGAGGACGCTCTCGATCCCGACCTGTGCCACCGTGCCGATCCTCCCCGGGTGGTGCGCGTGCTCTCCCCCAGCCTGACCCGCCACGGGGCTGCCACGCCACAGGGGAGGTGGCGGGCGAGGTCGTGAGAGGCTGGAGGGGTCAGCTTGACGGGTCTGCCGGTTCCGCGCTCGCGGTCCCCGGCACCCGGAGGGATCCAGGGGCCCGCGACCGGGCTCGCAGCAGCAGCGAGGAGAGGAGGGCAGCGATGTCCAAGCGTGGACGCAAGCGGCGCTCCCGCAAGGGGAACAAGGCCAACCACGGCAAGCGGCCGAACGCGTGACGACAGCCCTGGGGGCATCGAACGAGCGCCAGCGAGTGAGGAGCGGACCAGGACGCGGAGTCACGCCTGCCAGCAACGCGTGAGTGAGGACCCCGTCCTCCCAGCCTTCGCAGGCTCAGGACGGGACCCGGGACGGGGCCGAACGCAGCAGCGCCCCACCGCCTCGGGCGGTGGGGCGCT
>NZ_JBJGYU010000016.1:0-108370 GCF_054050155.1 Geodermatophilus sp. SYSU D00703
GCGCCCCCCCCCACCGCCGGGTGGTGGGCCCCCAGCCCGGCGGGGGCGCCGCCCAACCGGGGGGGGGGGGGGCCGGGCCCCCCCCCCCCCCCCACGTCCGGCGTCACTGCTCGTTCGCGATGTTCCCGGACTCGAGGTTCTGCTCGATCAGGTCGGGGAGGCGCTCGAGGAACGCGTCCTTCTCCGTCACGACGTTCGCCATGTACTGGTCGACGTTCTCCGGGGTGATGGGCGGCATGACGTAGGTGTACTGCTTCTCGACCTGCTCGCCATCGACGACGCGCTTCGCCACCGCCAGGCCGGTCGCGAGCTCCACGCGGCCGTGCTGGAGCGACGAACCGATGAAGTCCCCGTTCTGGACCGCCGCCAGGCCGTCCTCGATGCCGTCGATGCCGACGACCGGGACGTCCATGCCGGCCTCGTTGAGGGCCTGTACGGCGCCGAGCCCCATGTCGTCGTTCTCGGCGACGATGCCGTTGATCTGGTCACCGAAGCTGGAGATCCAGTTCTTCACCTTGTTGACGGCCTCGTCCCGCTTCCAGTTCGCGGTGTCCATCGCGAGGACGCTGATGCCCGGGTTCTCCGCGAGGACGGACTGGATGCCCTCGGTGCGGTCCAGCTCCGGGGAGGAACCGAGCGGGCCTTGCAGGACCAGGATGTTGCCCTGGCCGCCGAGTGCATCGGCCATCATCTGCATCTCCTGGGCCCCGGCGGCCACGTCGTCGGGCAGGACGGAGCTGGTGATCGTGCTCTCGTCGGTGAGCGTCGTGTTGACGGCGATCACCGGGATGTCCGCCGCCTGGGCCGCCTGCAGCTGCGGACCGAGGGAGTCAGCCTGCACCGGGACGATGATGATGGCGTCGACGCCGGCGTTGACCAGCTGATCGACCTGGGTGGCCTGGGTGGAGACGTCGTTGCCCGCCGAGTTCCACAGGAGCTCGATGTTGTTGGCCTCGGCGTAGGCCTCCATTCCCTCCTGGCCCTGGGTGATGAACGACGACATGTCGTACACGGTCACGCCGACCCGGATCGGGCCCTCGCCTTCGGCGTTCACCGACTCGTCGCCGGCGCCGCAGGCGGCGGTGCCCAGCAGGAGGACACCCCCCAGGGCGACCGCCCCACGGCGCATCGTTCCTCGAACCATTGGTTGCTCCTCTGCTGTCGTGCTCGGGACACGGGGCACGGTCGAGCCCCGGGGCTTGCTGGAGTGCGACTCGGTGACCGGGCCTAGGTGCTGCGGCGCCGGGTGGCCCACATGTCGACCGCCACGGCACTGACGATCAGGACGCCGCTGATGACCGCCTGCCAGTACGCCGGGACGACGAGGATGTCGAGCCCGTTGTTCAGCGTCTGGATCAGCAGGAGGCCGAGCAGGGTGCCCCAGATGGTGCCGCGGCCGCCCATGAGGCTCGCCCCGCCGATGACGACGGCGGCGATGGCGTCCAGCTCGTATCCGGCACCGAGGTTGGGCGGCCCGGAGATGACGCGGGACGAGAGGATGATCCCGGAGAGGCCTGCGAGGGCCCCGCTGAGGACGTAGACGCTGGTGAGCGTCCGGCGGGCGTTGACGCCGGCCACCTCGGCCGCGGTGCGGTTGCCGCCGACGGCGTAGATGCGCAGGCCGAAGGCGGTCCGCTTCATCACGGCACCGAGGATGATGAACCCGAGGATCATGATGATGACGGGCGCCTGCAGGCCCAGGATCTCGGTGTTCGCGATCCGGCCGTACTCCCCGGGCAGGCCGTTGATCGGTGCACCGTCCCCGATGACGTACGCCAGCCCGGAGGCGGCGGTGAGCATGCCGAGCGTGGTCACGAACGGCGCGACGTTGAGCCGGCTGATGATCAGCCCGTTGACGAGGCCGGCGAGGATGCCGACTCCGACCCCGGCGGCCACCGCCAGCCACAGCCGCTCCGGATGGCCGAGGACCACCGAGGCGCCGGTCATGGCGCTGAGGGCGATGACGCTGCCCACCGAGAGGTCGATGCCGCCGGTGAGGATCACGAGGGTCTGCCCGAGGGCGACGAGCGCGAACGGCGCTGCGGCGATGAGGATCGTCCTGAAGTTGGCGAGGGTCGCGAAGCGTGCGCTCTCGTAGCTGAAGTAGGCCATGACCAGCAGCAGGACGATGACCATGGAGTTGCGGATCAGCAGCTCCTCGATCCGCGCCCGGCTCCAGCGGGACGTGGCGGGCGCCTCGTCGGGCGCGGGTAGGCCCGGTGCGGTGACGGTCGTGGATGTGCTCACGGGGGTCTCCTGGACGGTGAGGGGCGCGGCAGGACGGGGACGGAAGTCAGGCGGCGGACGAACCGTCGGTGACCGGGGCGGCCTGGCCACTGGCCAGGCGGAAGATCTGCTCCTGGGCGTCATCCTGGTCGAGGGCGGCGCGGTCGAGTTCACCGGCGATACCCCCGCCCCGAACCACGAGCACCCGGTGGCTCAGCCCGATCAGTTCAGGCATGTCCGAACTGACGAGGACGACCGCCAGCCCCGAAGCGGCCAGGTCCCGGATGATCGCGTAGATCTCCCCGCGGGCGCCGACGTCCACGCCACGGGTGGGCTCGTCGAGCAGCAGCACGTTGGTGTTGTGGGTGAGCCAACGGGCCAGGACGACCTTCTGCTGGTTGCCGCCCGACAGCGTCCCGACGGTCTGGTCGAGGCCGCGGGAGCGCAACGAGACGGACTCGGTGGCCTTGCCCACCGCGGCCCGGCGGCGACGTCCCTGGATCCAGCCCGCCACGGAGAACGACGACAGGTGGGGGAGACTGCCGTTGTCCAACACGGAGCGGGTGAGGACGAGCCCGGCTCCCTTGCGGTCTTCCGGGACCAGCGCCAGGCCTGCGCGGATGGCTTCTGCGGGCGCGTTGCGGGTGACCGTGCGGCCGTCGACCTCGACCGTGCCCTCCACCGAGTGACGGATGCCGAAGAGTGCCTCGACGATCTCCGTCCGCCCGGCGCCCACCAGACCGCCGAGCCCGAGGATCTCGCCCTTGTTGACGGTCAGGTCCACGGCGGGGCCCCCGCGCTCGAGCCGCAGTCTGGACACCCGCAGCCCGACCTCCGACGCCACCGGACCGGTCTCGGGGAAGAGGTCACCGAGGTCACGGCCGATCATGGCCCGGACGATCCCGTCCTCCGACGTCTGCTCGAGGGGCGCGTCGAGGACCAGTTGCCCGTCGCGGAGGACGACGACGGTGTCGGCGAGCTCCTGGATCTCCGCCATCCGGTGGGTCGTGTAGAGCATGGCGACGCCCTGCTCCTTGAGGCGTCGCACGACCGCGTACAGCCGGTCGACCTCCCGCTCGGGGATGGACGACGTCGGCTCGTCGAGGAAGAGCACCTTGGCGCCCCAGGTGGTGGCCTTGGCGATCTCGACGATCTGGGTGAGGGCCACCGACAGCCGGTTCATCCGGGTGCGGGGGTCCACGTCGACGTCGAAGACCTCGAGCATCTCGCGGGCCTCGGCGATCATCGTCCGCCGGTTGAGCGTTCCCGCCGGCGTGCGTCGCTCCCGACCGACGAAGAGGTTCTCGTAGACGGTCAGGTCCGGGTAGGGCGCCAGCTCCTGGGGAACGATGGCCACACCCAGCCTGCGCACGTGCAGGGGGTCGTGGTGGGTGAGCAGGTGCCCGTCGATGAGGACCTGCCCCGAGTCCGGCCGCAGCTGGCCCGTGGCGATCTTCATCAGGGTCGACTTGCCGGCCCCGTTCTCCCCGGCAAGGGCGATGAGCCGGCCCGGGTGCATGGAGAAGCTGACTCCGCGGAGCACCGGCACCCCGCCGAAGGCCTTGTGCAGGTCTCGCACCTCGAGCGCGGGACTGGTTGCCATGGAGATCTCCCGGAGGGTTGTCCGCCCGCGGCCCCTACCACGTGGCGATGGCGGGAAAGTAACGAGCGGAGTGTGAGATGTAAAGAGCGTTGACGAGGGTTGTCACATCTGCGATGTTTGCTCCGCAGCAGTGGTGTTGCTTACATCCGAGCCCGTGTGATCACGGCCCGTTCGCTCCTACCGAGGAGAGCTATACCCATGCCCGACGTGAATCCGACCGTGGACCTGTCGTTCCCCCTGGACGGGAAGGTCGCCCTCGTCACGGGAGGTGCGTCCGGTATCGGCGGAGCGATCGCCCAGGCTTACGCGTCCAAGGGCGCGCAGGTGGCGATCGTCGACCTGGACGGTGACGTGGCCCAGCAGCGCGCCGACGTGATCGGCAATGGCGCCCGGGCGTTCGGTTGCGACGTCTCCGACCCTGACTCGGTGGAGACCGCCGTCGCGGCGGTGATCGGCGCCTTCGGGCGCATCGACGTGCTGGTGAACAGCGCCGGCGTCGTCATGCTGGCGCCCGCCGAGGAGATCGGCGTGTCCGCTTGGCGGACGACTCTGGACGTGAACCTGACCGGCACCTTCCTCGTGGCGCAGGCGGTCGGGCGGCACATGCTCGCGGCCGGGCGCGGAACGATCATCAACCTCGCCTCGCAGGCGGCTTCGGTCGCACTCGACCAGCACGTCGCCTACTGCGCGTCCAAGTTCGGAGTGGTCGGCGTGACCAAGGTCCTCGCCGCCGAGTGGGCCGGCCGCGGCGTCACGGTCAACTCGATCTCCCCGACCGTGGTCCTCACCGAACTCGGTCGCAAGGCATGGGAGGGCCCCAAGGGCGACGCCCTCAAGGAACTCATCCCGACCGGCCGGTTCGCCCTACCGGAAGAGATCGCGGCGGCCGCCGTGTTCCTGGCCTCCGACGCCGCCCGCATGGTCAACGGCGCGGACCTCCTGGTCGACGGCGGCTACACCATCCGCTGAACGCCGGCACCGCCTCCAGCCCGGCCAAGCGGCTCGCATGCAGCGCACCCCTCACCCCTCGTCCATGGGAGGACGTCCGTGACCCGCCTGTACGACGACCCGGCCACCTTCACCGAGGACATGGTCAGCGGTTTCCTCGACGCCCACGCCGGCCGCGTGGTCGGCGTCCCCGGCGGCGTCGTCCGTGCGACCCGCCCGCGGCCCGGAAAGGTCGGTGTGGTCGTCGGCGGCGGGTCGGGGCACTATCCGGCCTTCTGCGGCGTGGTGGGCCCCGGCTTCGCCGACGGTGCGGTGATCGGGAACGTGTTCACCTCGCCGTCGGCCGCGGAGGCGGCCTCGGTCGGCCGGGCTGTGGACGCCGGAGCAGGCGTGCTGCTGACCACGGGCAACTACGCAGGCGACGGCATGAACTTCGGGCTCGCCGTCGACCGCCTGCGGTCGGAGGGCATCGACGCCCGGTACTTCGCGGTGACCGACGACGTGGCCAGCGCGCCGGCCTCGGAGATCGCCAAACGGCGGGGCATCGCCGGCGACTTCACCGTCTTCAAGAGTGCTTCCGCGGCGGCAGAGGAAGGGTACGACCTCGACGGGGTGGAGCGCGTGGCCCGGCTGGCCAACGACCGCACCCGCACGCTGGGTGTGGCCTTCGACGGGTGCACCATGCCCGGTGCCAAGGACCCGTTGTTCACCGTGCCGGCGGGGAAGATGGGCCTGGGACTGGGCATCCACGGTGAGCCCGGCGTCGCCGAGCAGCCCATGCCCACGGCCTCGGAGCTCGCCGAGATCCTGGTCGACGGGCTGCTCGCCGAGACGCCGGTGGGAGCCGGCACCCGCGTCGCTGCGATCCTCAACGGGCTGGGGCGCACCAAGTACGAGGAGCTGTTCATCCTCTGGGCCTCCGTGGCCCGCCGGCTGCGCGACGCGGGACTCGAGGTGGTCGAGCCCGAGGTCGGCGAACTGGTCACCAGCCTCGACATGGCCGGGTGCTCTCTCACCCTCATGTGGCTCGACGAGGAGCTCGACCGCTTCTGGCGGGCACCGGCCGACACCCCCGCGTACCGCAAGGGCACGCTCGGGGCCGAGGGCGGCGAACTCCGCTCGACCGGCGAGGCCACCGCGAGCGCCGCCGGCCTGACCAGAGCCGTCGTCGTCGACGACGCGACCCGCGAGTGCGCTGTCCGCGTCGTGGCCGCGGTGTCGGCGATGGCGCAGGACATGGCCGGGATGGAGGAGGAGCTCGGGCGCATCGACGCCGTCGCCGGCGACGGGGACCACGGCCGTGGCATGGTGCGCGGCACGGCGGCCGCGCGCGACGCCGCCCGCACCGCCCTCGACACCGGTGCCGGTCCCGGCACGGTCCTCGTCCAGGCAGGCGACGCCTGGGCGGCCAAGGCCGGGGGGACCTCCGGCGTCCTCTGGGGTGCGGCACTCGCGGCGGTCGGCCAGCGCATCGGCGACTTCGGCGTTCCGACCCCGGAGGTGGTCGCCGCCGCGGTTCGCGACGGCTACGACGCCCTGGTGCGTCTGGGCAAGGCTGAGCCGGGGGACAAGACCATGCTCGACGCACTACTGCCCTTCACCGAGGGGCTGTCCGCTGCCGTGGACAGCGGGCTGGACCTGTGGCCGGCCTGGGACGAGGCCGCCCGGCGGGCGGAGCAGGCCGCCCAGGACACCGCCGCGCTGCGGCCGAAGGTCGGCCGGGCTCGTCCGCTGGCCGAGCGCAGCGTCGGCACGCCCGACGCCGGGGCGGTCTCCCTGGCCGCCTGCCTGCGCACGGTCGGCCGTGTCCTCGGCCAGGCCTGACGGCTGTCGCCGCTTCCAACGACGAACGCACAGAGGAGCATGCACGTGTCCGATCGGCTGAGGGTCGTCGTCGGGTCCGACGACGCGGGACTGCAGTACAAGGAGACGCTGAAAGCGGACCTCCAGGGCGACGAGCGGGTCGCCGAGGTGACCGACGTGGGGGTGAACGCCGACGACGCCACCGCCTACCCGCACGTGGCGGTGGCCGCGGCCCAGCTGATCGCAGAGGGCAAGGCCGACCGGGCGGTGCTGGTGTGCGGAACCGGACTGGGCGTGGCGATCAGCGCCAACAAGGTCCGGGGCATCCGTGCGGTGACCGCGCACGACAGCTTCTCCGTCGAGCGGGCCGTGCTCAGCAACGACGCCCAGGTGCTGTGCCTGGGGCAGCGGGTCATCGGCATCGAGCTGGCCCGGCGGCTGGTCCGCGAGTATCTGGGCTACCGCTTCGACCCCACCTCCGCGTCGGCGGCGAAGGTGGATGCCATCCGCGGCTATGAGACCGGGCAGGCCGACTCCGCCACCGAGATCGCGCTCGAGGAGGACATGGCGCGGGCGCGCTGCGACTGACTCCGATCCGCCCCGGCCCCGACGCACACGCGAGAGTGAGAGCATGACCCAGGGACGCGACGTCTCCACCACCGACGGGGCCGCTGGCGACGCCCACCGCACCTGGCGGTCGATCAACACCATCCGGACCCTGGCGATGGACGCCGTCCAGGCCGCTCGTTCCGGGCACCCGGGAACGGCGATGGCGCTGGCGCCGGTGGCGTACACGCTGTGGCAGAACCACCTGCGCTACGACCCGGAGCTGCCGATCTGGGCGAACCGGGACCGGTTCGTGCTCTCGGTGGGACACGCCTCGACACTGCTCTACAACCTGATCCACCTCTCGGGCGTCAAGTCGGTGAACCCGCAGTACGAGACCCTGGGGGAACCGGCCGTCTCGCTGGACGACCTACGTCGCTTCCGGCAGCTGGACTCGAAGACCCCGGGGCATCCCGAGTACCGGTGGACCTCCGGGGTCGAGTGCACCACCGGCCCGCTCGGCACCGGCATCGCCACCAGCGTCGGCATGGCGATCGCCGGTCAGTGGCAGGCGGCGACGTTCAACCGGCCGGGCTTCCAGCTGTTCGACTACGACGTCTACGCGCTCTGCGGTGACGGCGACCTGATGGAGGGCATCGGCGCCGAGGCGGCGTCGCTGGCCGGGCACCTGCGGCTGTCGAACCTCTGCTGGATCTACGACAGCAACCGCATCACCATCGAGGGCAGTACCGACCTGGCCTTCAGCGAGGACGTCTCCCGTCGCTTCACTGCCCTCGGCTGGGCCGTGGAGCACGTCACCGACGCGAACGACCTGGCCGCCCTCGAACGGGCGTTCGCCTCGTTCCAGGTCACCGCGGACCGGCCGACGCTGATCATCGTCGACACCGTCATCGGGTACGGCGCACCGACCAAACAGGGCACCGCGGCGGCGCACGGGGAGCCCCTGGGCGAGGAGGAGGTGCGTGCGGCCAAGCGGTTCTTCGGCTGGCCGGAGGATGCCACGTTCCTGGTCCCCGAGGATGTCTACGCGGACTTCCAGGACGGTATCCGCAGCCGCGGCCGGCAGCTGCGCACCGAGTGGGAACAGCTCTACGTCCGTTACGCCATCGAGTACCCCGACCTCGCCGATGCGCTGGACAGGATGCAGCGCCGTGTGCTGCCCGACGGCTGGGACGCCGACCTGCCGCAGTTCCCCGCGGATCCCAAGGGCATGGCGGGGCGAGATGCCAGCGGGAAGGTGCTCAACGCGATCGCGCAGCGGGTGCCCTGGCTGCTGGGTGGGTCGGCGGACCTGGCACCGTCGAACAAGAGCCGGCTCACCTTCGCCAGTGCCGGGGACTTCGGCGCCGACGACCGGGGCGGACGCAACCTGCACTTCGGCGTGCGCGAGCACGCCGCCGCGGCGGTGGCCAACGGGCTGGCGTTGTCGAAGGTGCGCGCCTACCAGGCCGGCTTCCTCATCTTCTCCGACTTCCAGCGCGGTGGGGTGCGGCTGTCGGCGCTGATGGAACTGCCGGTGATCCACCTGTTCACCCACGACTCCATCGGCGTCGGCGAGGACGGCCCGACCCACCAGCCGGTCGAGCACCTGGCGTCGTTGCGCGCGATGCCCGGGATGATCGATCTGCGGCCCGCCGACGCCAACGAGGTGGTCGAGGCCTGGCGGACCATCATGCCGCTGCGGCACGAGCCGGTCGCCCTCGTGCTCTCGCGCCAGGCGCTGCCCACGCTGGACCGGGACCGTTACGCCTCCGCGGCGGGCGTGGCGCGGGGCGCCTACGTGCTCGCCGGCGACCCCGACGGCGTTCCCGACATCATCCTGCTCGCCACTGGCAGCGAGGTCGCACTGGCCGTGGCCGCGCACGAGCATCTCGTCTCGGAGGGCATCGCCTCGCGGGTGGTGAGCATGCCGTCGATGGAGTTGTTCGACCGGCAGCCGCAGAGCTACCGCGACGAGGTGCTCCCGCCGTCGGTCACCGCCCGCGTCGCCGTCGAGCAGGCCTCGTCCTTCGGCTGGGATCGTTGGGTGGGCCCCGGCGGCCGGATCATCGCCATGCGCACCTTCGGCTCCTCGGCTCCGCTCAAGGACCTGCAGACGAAGTTCGGCTTCACCCCCGAGGCGGTGACTGCGGCCGCCCGCGAGCTGGTGGCCGCCCGAACCCCGGAGAACTGAGGGAGGCCGTCCACGGGCACCGTGAGCCCGTTCGGGGTGCCTCGTCGGTGCGTCACCGGACGACCGGGATCGTCCGGTGGCTGCTGCCCCGAGTCACGAGCGGTGGCCCGGCAGGGCTCGGCAGAGGAGGCGCGATTCGGCGCCGAGCGCCCGCACCTCGCCGAGTGGCGCGCCCGCGGGTGGTGACGGCGTGGCGTTCAGCGACGACGAGGTCGCGTACCTGCGGTCGCACGGGATCGGCCGCCTCGCGACGGTGGGCGAGGACGAGCAGCCCGACGTCGTCCCGGTCGCCGTCGAGTTCGACGGGACGCACTTCTGGGTCGGCGGCCCCGGCGCGACCGTCCTGACCACCCGCAAGTTCCGCAACGTCGGCGCCGGCCGCCGCAAGGTCGCCCTCGTCATGGACGACCTGCCGTCCCTGGACCCGTTCGTGGCCCGCGGGATCCGGGTGTACGGCGTGGCCGACGGCCCGGTCGAGCGGGCCGGGATGGTCGGCCCCGGGTTCTTCCTGCGCATCACGCCGCGCGTCTCGTGGAGCTGGAACACGGCCGGCGAGCCGGTCGGCGGAGCCTGGTACGAGACGCGGCGGGCGGTCCACGCCGGCGGTCCGCCGGCGGACGGCGCCTGACGCGCGGATACGAAACGGGTACTGCCCCTTTCGCACCCGGCCTCGCGTGACGAAGACTGGGGTCGCCCGGTCGCGGCTCCGCGCCGGGCAGACGGCCCCGGCCGAGCAGCCGACCGGGGACGCCGACCTCCGGCACGCTCTCCCCGCCGGCCGGAGGCTGTTCCACCGTGCGCGGCGACCGGGTCCCGCGGCACGACACCGCTCACCCGGCACTCGCGGGAGACGAGGAACGCCGGAGGGGTCCGGTATGCCCGAGTACGTCGCGATCGTCCGGCGCCGCGCAGTCGACTGGTATCTCAGCGTCCCCGCGATCGGCCGGAGCGCACCGCTGTGGCGTCCGACCGAGGCGGCCCGGTTGGCCGTGTGGCTGATCCGGCAGGCCACGGGCCGGGAGCCCCCGGAGAGCGCGATCGGCGTCCTCACCGCCGGGCCCGACGACCTGATGCTCCTCGCCGGCTCCATCGACGTCGAGGCCCGGCACGTCGACGGGCGCTGGCACCCCGGTCAGCTCGTGGGCTGGGTGCGGCAGTCGGACGACTCCTGGCGGGCGGTCGTCTGCTACCCGGTGGCCGGGGTCATGTGGGAGCGGGTCCTGGGCCCCGGCCACTGGCGGACGGCGACCACCCCCGCGGAGCCGGCCGCCCCGACGGAGGGCGCCGGCACCGCGACGTGAGCGGCCGCCCGCCCCTCACGCCGGAGGCAGGTGACCGAGCTGGGACAGCACGGTCACGTTGTCCCAGGTGACCCACAGTTCCGCGATCCGGCCGTCCGCGACCCGGAGGACGCCGGCGAAGTCGAACCGCGCCCTCCGCCCCGACGGGGGAAACGGCCCCATCGGGCCCGTCTGCGTGCCCTCGTACGTGGCCCAGAACCCCGCCCGGTCCCCCTCGACGACGATCTCGGAGAAGGTCTGGGTGTTGTCCGGGAAGGTGGCCGCGTCCTGACGCAGGAACTCCCGGAACCGGTCCCGGCTGGTGATCGCCAGGTCCGGGGTCGCCTGGCTGTGCCGCGT
The DNA here is from genome assembly GCF_054050155.1 of Geodermatophilus sp. SYSU D00703. Lineage (NCBI taxonomy): Bacteria > Bacillati > Actinomycetota > Actinomycetes > Geodermatophilales > Geodermatophilaceae > Geodermatophilus > Geodermatophilus sp. SYSU D00703. The sequence continues at coordinate 10,961 of NZ_JBJGYU010000016.1, forward strand.
GAAGCCGGGGTCGAGGAGCTCGTCGAGGAGGTCGAGGCGACGCGCGTTCATCGCCTCCTCCAGCCGGCGGACCAGGCTCCGGACCTCGTCGGGACTGCTGGTCATCGTGGTCTCCTCCCGTCGGTGACCGGCGCTACTCCTCCTCGAAGAGGGCGACGAGCTCGTCCGCCGTGCACGCGACGTGCAGCGGGACGATGGAGACCGTCCAGCCCGGACGGCGTTCGTCGATGCCGAGGGCGAGGTCCCAGGCCGCGCGGGCGGTGAGCGGACCGAAGCAGGCGTCGTCCCCGTCGTCGCTGACGGCGACCTCGACCAGCCAGGTGTCGGAGAGGTCGGCGGCGAGCTCGCCGAAGTCCGGCTCGGTGCCGTCCTCGGGCTCGGGTGCGTCGGCCTGGACCGGGTAGACGATGGCCACCTCCGGCCCCTACAGCTGGATGCCGCGGGTCAGGGCGCCGTCCACGACCAGGTTGGTGCCGGTCGTGAAGCTGGACACCGGGCTGGACAGGAACACGACGGCCCGCGCCATCTCCTCCGCCGTCCCCATCCGGCCGGTCGGGTTGAGCGCGAGCGCCGTGGCGAACAGCTCCGGGTTGCCGCGCTCGATGTCCTGCCAGAAGCCGTCCGGGAAGTACGTGTTGCCGGGTGAGACGACGTTGGCGCGGACACCCCGGCCGGCCAGCTGCAGCGCCAGGCCGGAGACGTAGCCGACGATCGCCGTCTTCATCGTCCCGTAGGGCCCTGACACGGCGTCGGACTCCCGCCCCGAGACGCTCGAGACGGCCACGATCGAGCCGTTCCCGCTCCGTTCCAGGTGCGGGATCGCCGCCTTGGCGAGGCGGACCGTGTGCATGAGGTCGACCTCGAAGGACGTGTACCAGTTCTCCTCGGTGTCCGGGGTGGCCAGCGCGCTGACATTGGCGACGACGGCGTCCAGCCCGCCCAGCCGGCCGGCCGCGGCCTCCACCCAGCCGGTCAGCGCCGCGCCGTCGCGCACGTCGACCTGGACGCCGGTGGCCCGCCCGCCGCGCTCGGCGAGCGCCTTCTCCGCCGCCTCGATCTCGCCGGCGTCACGGGCGCAGAACTCCACGACGGCGCCCTCGTCGACGAAGGTCTCGACGATGGCCCGGCCGATGCCGCGGGTGCCGCCGGTGACGAGCACGCGAGAGCCGGTGAGCTGCAGGTCCACGGGTTCCTCCTGGGGTCAGAGCAGGGTCGCCGCGCGGCGGCGCAGGTCGTCGTGCAGCCCGCCGTAGGCCGTGGCCCGCGGCAGCAGGGACTTGCGGGCCATCACCACGGCGCTGTAGTTGGCGTCGACGACGTTGGCGATCGGCACCTCGGTGATCTGCGACAGCAGCTGGTAGCCGTCCATCGGGTGCAGCCCGTAGAGCTCGCCGAACCAGCGCACGAGCTCGACCTGGCCGATGCGCCAGGCGTCCTCCAGGGGCCGGCTGGAGCCGACGGTCATCCAGTGCGTGTCGTCCTCGAGCCGCGGCCACAGCGGCGCCCCGCCCTTGACCAGCTCGACGATGAGCGTGGTGGTCATCGCCCCCTCGACGGCGGTGCCGCACGCCTCACCCTCGCCCTGCCGGTAGTGGCCGTCGCCGACGGAGAACAGCGCCCCCTCGACGTTGACCCCGAGGAAGCAGGTGGTGCCCGGCCGCATCTGCGGGGTGTCCATGTTGCCGCCGAAGCGCTCGGGCACCAGCGAGCTGCGCACCTCGCCGCCGGGCGGGGCGACCCCGACCGTGCCGAGCATCGGCTCCACCGGCAGCGCGACCTGCAGGTCGGTGTGCTGCGCGACGAAGGTGACCGTGTTGGCCGCGCGGTCGAGCTCGTAGATCCAGGTGGTGTCCGGCAGCGGATCCTGCAGGGTCGCCGTCCGGTCGGTGCTGGTCAGGCCGCCGAAGTACGGAATCGCGGCCGATGCGCCCCAGTCGCGTGCCGGTTCCATCGCGACGAAGTGCAGCGCGAGGGTGTCACCGGGCTCGGCGCCCTCGACGAAGAAGGGGCCGGTCTGCGGGTTGACGAAGCGCAGGTCGACCTTCTCGGAGCAGAGGTCCTTGGTGGAACGGAGCGCGCCGTTGAACGCGTCCTCGGACCACACCCGCAGCGCCGTCCCCGGGGTGATCCGCCGCAGCGGGGCGACCCCGCCGAACGTGTACGCGTACTGCTCGAACGACGGCACAACCTCGACGACGTCCATGACGCACCCTAGGAAGCCGCAGCTGGCGCGGGCAACGCCTCCGGGGCCGCTCCGGCCAGCCGGACCCGGTCGGGGGTCAGCTCCGCGACCGACGGAACGCCGAGCAGTTGCAGCGTGCGGGCGATCTCGCGGGACAGGATGTCGGCCACCCGCTGCACCCCGCGCTCGCCGCCGGCCATCAGCCCGTACAGGTACGCCCGGCCGACCAGGCAGGCCCGCGCGCCCAGAGCCACGGCAGCGACGACGTCGGCGCCGTCGAGGATGCCTCCGTCGAGGTAGACCTCGGCCCGGTCCCCCACAGCCGCGACCACCGCCGGCAGCTCCAGCAGCGGCGTCGGCGCCCGGTCCAGCTGGCGGCCGCCGTGGTTGGAGACGACGACGGCGTCGGCACCGGCGTCCACCACCGCCCGGGCGTCCTCCGCCGTCTGCACGCCCTTGACGACCAGCGCGCCGGACCACCGCTGCCGCAGGTCGCGGACGTCGGCGAGGGTCGCGGCCGGCTCGAAGACCCGGTCGGCGAGCTCGGCGACCGTGCCGCCCCACGACCGGAGGGAGGCGAACTGGAGCGGCTCGGTGGTCAGCAGGTCGACCCACCAGCGGGGGTGGACGGCGGCGTTGGCCATCGTCCGCAGGGTGAGCGCCGGGGGGATGGTGAACCCGTTGCGGACGTCGCGCAGCCGCGGCCCGGCCACCGGGGTGTCGACGGTGAGCACCAGCGCCTCGTAGCCGGCCGCCGCAGCCCGGGCGACGAGCGCCTCGCTGGCCTCGCGGTCCCGCCACAGGTACAGCTGGAACCACCGGCGCCCGCCCGGCGCGGCCGCGGCGAGGGCCTCGATCGTCGTCGTCCCCATGGTCGACAGCGCGTGCGGGATGCCGACCCGCTCGGCCACCCGCCCGACGGCGACCTCCCCCTCGGTGTGCATGAGCCGGGTGAAGCCGGTCGGCGCGAAGACCAGCGGGAGCGCCGCCGGCCGGCCGAGGACCGTCGTCGACGGGTCGACGACCGAGACGTCGCGCAACACGCTGGGCCGGAACTCCAGGCGGGTGAACGCCTCGCGCGAGCGGCGCAGGCTCTCCTCCGCGCCGGCCGCGCCGTCGGTGTAGTCGAAGACCGCACGCGGCACCCGGCGGCGGGCGATGGCGCGCAGGTCCCCGACGGTCGCCGCCGCGGCGAGCCGCCGGTCGGTCGCGTCCCCGGGCAGCCGGCGCGGGCGGACGAGCTCGCGCAGCTCGGACCAGCGGGGAACGCGGCGCTCGACCACTCGGGCCTCCTCCGGACGGCGGTCCACCCACCCTGCCAGCACCCGTGGGGCAGGCGGTACCCGTGGGACGACGCGGTCGTCCTCGCCGCGCGCCGCGCGCGAACCGCCGTTAACGTCGCTGGCACAGTGACGCGCGTCACCGTCGCCGCACCGAGGAACAGGCAGGTCCCCATGCTCTACACCGCGTACGAGTGGAACCGCCGGGCGAGCTCACCCGTCGTGGCGGCCTCCGGGGTCACCGCCCGGGCCCTCTCCACGCTGCCGACCGCACTGTCCGGCCGGACCGCGGTACGCCACCTCCAGGCCGCCTGCGACATCGTCGCGCGCTCCCGCCCCACCCACGACCGGCCGGCGTACGGCATCGACGTCGTGCCGGTCGGCGACCGCCTGGCCGACGTGCGTGAGGAGCCCGTCACGTCGACCCCGTTCGCCACCCTGCTGCACTTCCGCAAGCCCTCGGTCGCCGACCAGCCCCGGGTGCTCGTCGTCGGGCCGATGTCCGGGCACTTCACGACGCTGATCCGGCCGACGATCCGCACGCTGCTGTCCGACCACGACGTGCACGTCCTCGACTGGCACAACGCCCGCGACGTCCCGGTCGAGCACGGCCCGTTCGGGCTCGACGAGTACATCGAGCACGTCATGGCGGCGCTGCGCCACCTGGCGCCGGACACGCACGTCGTCGCGGTGTGCCAGCCCGCCGTCCCGGTCCTGGCGGCGGTCTCGCTGCTCGCCGCCGAGGACGACGCCGCCCAGCCCCTGAGCGTCACGCTGATGGCCGGGCCCGTGGACACCCGCATCAACCCCAACCGGGTCAACGAGGCGGCGGCGCGCCGGCCCCTGTCGGCCTACGAGCGCCGGCTCATCGACACCGTGCCCGCCCGCTACCCCGGCGCCGGACGGCGGGTCTACCCGGGCGTGGTCCAGCTGACCGCGTTCATGTCGATGAACCCGCGCCGGCACTGGGGCGCCCACCTGCAGATGTACCGCGACCTGGTGGCGGGCAACACCGAGCGGGCGGCCGCGACGCGTGCGTTCTACGACGAGTACGGGGCGGTGATGGACGTCCCCGCCGAGTTCTACCTGGAGACGGTCCGCCGCATCTTCATGGAGCACGACTTCGCGACCGGCCGCTTCACCTGGCGCGGGCAGCCCGTCGACCCGGGCGCGATCCGGCGGACGGCGCTGCTCACCGTCGAGGGCGCCCGCGACGACATCTGCTCCCCCGGCCAGACCGAGGCGGCGCACGCGCTCTGCACGGGGATCCCCGACGACCACAAGCGGCACCACCTGCAGCCGGGTGTCGGGCACTACGGCGTCTTCAGCGGCTCCCGCTGGGAGGCCGAGGTGTACCCGGTGCTGCGCACGTTCATCGCCGAGCACGCGGCCGAGCGGGCCGCCGCCGGCTGAGAGCCTCGGGAGCACCGCAGCGAGGAACGAGCGAGGAGCGGACCGGGGCGCGGAAGCCGGTCCGTGTCACAGCCGGCTGATCTCCTGCTCGCCGGCGTCCTCCCGGGGGCGCCGGCGAGCCACGCTCAGGCCAGCCGGGTCGCGCGCACGGTGAGCGGGCGGACGTCGGCGTCCGGCAGCGGGTCGCCGCCCGCCTCCTCGCCGTCCCGCTCCTCGGCCGGGTCCCCCGCGGTCGGCAGCCAGCGGGCCCACCAGCGCAGCAGGTGCTCCAGCCGGGCCAGCCGGTGCCGCGGACGGCCGGAGCGGGCCAGCTCGTGCCCCTCCCCCGGGAACAGCAGCAGCTCCGACGGCACCCCGCGCCGCTTGAGCCCGGCGTAGAACCGGTGCGCCGGCTCGACCGGGCAGCGCCAGTCCTGCTCGCCGTGGACGACCAGCGTCGGCGTGGTGATCGACCCGGTGGCGCCGGCGAGCTCCGCCGCGTCGAGGTCGGCGCCCTCCACGACCGCCGCGGCGAAGCGCGGGGTGCGCCCGATCAGCAGCGCGGCGAGGGAGCCGCCGTACCCGGTGCCCTGGACGCCGACCCGGTCGGTGTCCAGGGCGGGGTCCTCCAGCGCCGCGTCGAGGAAGGCCAGGACGTCGGCGGCGTCGACGGTGCCCTCCGCGCCGCGGAGCACCCGGCCGTGCGCCTGCCCGTAGCCGGACGAGCCGCGCGGGTTGCACCGGACGACGGCGTAGCCGGCCGACACCAGCACCTGGCCCTCGTCGAGCAGCGACCAGCCGCACTGCCGGTAGGGCCCGTCGTGCACCAGCAGCACCACCGGGTGCGGACCGGGGCCGTCGGGCACGGTGACCCACCCGTGCACCGGCACGCCGTCGGGTGCGGTCGCGGTGACCTCGCGTTGCCGGTGCAACCGGCCGGTGGCACCCAGGGCGCGGCCGAAGCCGGTGAGCAGCCGCCGGCGGCCCGGCGTGATCGCGATGAGCTCACCCGCGGAGCGGTCGTGCGCCACCGTGGCGACGACGACGCCGCCGCCGACCGCGATCCCGCGGACGGTGAACGGCCCGTCGACGAGGGCCTCGGGCGGCCCGCCGTCCAGCGGCACCCGCAGCAGCTCCACCGCACCGCGCCGCTGCACGCCGAGGACGGCGGCGCCCTCGCCCAGCACCGTCGCCGGCGTCTCGTCCCCGCGGTCGGTGTGCTCGGGGTCCAGCACCGGCTCGAGCGGCCCGCCGGCGGCCGGCACCCGGCACAGCGTGGCGCTGCGGGCGGCGTCGTCCGCGCCGTCGGGACCCAGGTCGGGGCGCGCGGTGAGGTACAGCCGGCCGCCGGACGGGTCGTACGCGGGCAGCGAGCAGTCGGCGCCCCCGTCGGTGACCCGCCGCAGGGGCCCGCCCGCCGCCGGGACGGCGTAGACGTCGCGGACCAGGTCGCGGTCGGCCCGCGGGTGCCGCGACGACACGAAGGCCAGCTCCGCGCCGTCGGGGCTCCAGGCGACGTCGGCGTCGTCGGCGGGGCCGTCGGTGAGCTGCCGCGGCCGGGGCAGCGGCGTCCCGTCGTCCGCGCCGCCCGGGGGCAGGTCCAGGACGAACACGTGGCTGTGCTGGTCGACGAGGAAGCCGACCCCGTCCAGCCGGTACCGCAGGGTGGTGATCAGCCGCGGCGGCTCGGCCTCCGGCCCGACGGCCGGGTCGGTGCCGTACCGCCCCTGTTCCGGCACCCGCGCGGTGTACGCCAGCCTCCGGGAGTCCGGCGACCACACCGGGGCGCCGGCGCCCAGCGGGTGGTCGGTGAGCCGCCGCGGCGCCCCGCCGGCGGTCGGCAGCAGGTGCACCTGCGGCCGACCGCCCGGCTCGGCGGCCAGGTAGGCCAGCCACCGGCCGTCCGGGGAGAACGCCGGCGCGGTGTCCCGGGCCCCCCAGGTCAGCACCCGGGCGGGCGCCGAGCCGTCGGTGGGCGCGGCCCACAGCCGGCTGCGGTACTCGTCGGCGGCCAGGTCGAGCCGGGTGACGGCCACGACGGCCATCCGGCCGTCCGGGGAGACCGTCGGGACCCCAGGGGTGCGCAGCAGGGCGAGGTCGGCGGGCAGCACTTCCGCGCCGTCAGCCCCGCCCGGAGCAGCCCCGACGGCTCCCCGTCACGGGTGGCGGTGCTGCTCGGCGGACTCCGGCACGTCGGTGGCCCGCGCCTCGACCACGGACTCCGCCTCGGCCGACGCGGCCGGGCCGACCGCGCCGGTCCGGTCGGCGACCTCCGGCTCGGCCGGGCTCTCCTCGGGCATCGCGCCGCGGGTCTTGATCAGGCTGGCCACGGTGGCGATGAGCAGGACGCCGAGGATGATCGTCAGCGACAGCCAGATCGGGATGGTCGGCACCGCGTCGATGTGCTCGCCGCCGTTGATGAACGGCACCGTGTTCTCGTGCAGCGCCTCCATCACCAGCTTCACGCCGATGAAGGCCAGGATCACCGCCAGGCCCAGCGACAGGTAGACCAGCCGCTTGAGCAGCCCGCCGAGCAGGAAGTACAGCTGCCGCAGGCCCATCAGCGCGAAGACGTTGGCGGTGAAGACGATGAACGGCTCCCGGGTCAGCCCGAAGATGGCCGGGATGCTGTCCAGCGCGAAGATCAGGTCCGTCGTCCCCAGGGCGAGGAAGACGATGATCATCGGCGTCCAGAGCTTGCGGCCCTTCTCCGTGACCCGGATCTTCGCCCCCTGGAAGTCCGGGGTCATCGGCAGCACCCGGCGCATCCGCCGGACGAAGGCGTTCTCCTCGTAGTCCTCGTCCTCGTTGCGGTGCCGGACCAGGTTGATCGCGGTGTACACCAGGAAGGCGCCGAAGAAGTAGAAGACCCAGGTGAACTTGGCGATCAGCGCGGCGCCGAGCAGGATGAAGATGCCCCGCAGGACCAGCGCGATGATGATCCCGACCATCAGGGCCTCCTGCTGCAGGTGCCGCGGCACCCGGAAGCGGGCCATGATGATCACGAAGACGAACAGGTTGTCCACCGACAGGCTGTACTCGGTCAGCCAGCCCGCGTAGAACTCGGTCGCGAACTGCCCGTTCGTGAACATCAGCAGCAGCACGCCGAAGACGAGCGCCAGGGCGACGTAGAAGCTGACCCACAGACTCGCCTCCTTGAAGGAGGGCTCGTGGGGCCGGCGGGCCACGATCGCGAGGTCGGCGAGCAGCAGGACGGTGAGACCCACGAACGTCGCGACCTCGAACCAGACGGGTAGCTCCATGCAGTCGTTTCCTCCGGGGACTGGCAGCCGTCAGCACCGGAGGTCTCTCCCGCCGCCGGCCGAGGGGGCCGGCGACCGGCAGTACCGGAGGCCATGGGACCTCGTGATGACGACGCTGCCGCGCGGGGATACTCCCCTCCACCGTGCACCCTCGGCGCGGTGCAGCCGTCAGTGGCTGCGCCCGTCGGGGGCCGTGACGCTCACCGTACCGGTTGCGGGCTCCGTCCTCGACGCGAGGTCGCGGACGGGCGTCACGTCCGGCGCGGGACGATCCGCGCCGCGGACGGTCTCGGCGTCCGGCGCGGGACGATCCGCGCCGCGGACGGTCTCGGCGTCCGGCGCGGGACGATCGGCGCCGCGGACGGTCTCGCCGCGGGCCCGGTCGTGCCGGTTCTTCGCCAGGCTCGCGACGGTCGTGACCACCAACGTCGTGAGGATGACCGTGAGCGACAGCCAGGTCGGGATCTCGGGGACCACGGTGACGTGCTCGCCGCCGTTGAGGAACGGCAGCTCGTTGGTGTGCAGCGCGTGGACGACCAGCTTGACGCCGATGAAGCCCAGGATGACCGCCAGCCCGTAGGAGAGGTACACCAGCCGGTCGAGCAGGCCGTCGAGCAGGAAGAACAGCTGGCGCAGGCCGAGCAGGGCGAAGGCGTTGGCGGTGAAGACCAGGTAGGTCTCCTGGGTGAGGCCGAAGATGGCCGGGATCGAGTCGACGGCGAAGAGGATGTCCGCGCTCGCGATGGCGACCAGCGCGATCGCCAGCGGGGTGATGTGGCGCTTGCCGTGGATCGTCGTCGTCAGCCGGTCGGAGTGGTAGTCCTCGGTCGTGGGCACCAGCCGCCGGGTGAGCCGGAGGACGCCGTTCTCCTTGAACTGCTCGTCGTGCGAGTGGCCGCCGCCCCTCGCCTGCGCGTAGGCGGTCCAGATGAGGAAGCCGCCGAAGACGTAGAAGACCCAGCTGAAGTTCTCGATGGCCGCCGCGCCGACGAGGATGAACGCCGTCCGCAGGACGAGGGCGAAGGCGATGCCGAACAGCAGCACCTTCTGCTGCAGCTCGCGGGGCACCGCGAAGCTGCTCATGACGAGCACGAAGACGAACAGGTTGTCGACCGAGAGGCTCTTCTCGGTGACGAAGCCGGCGAAGTACTCACCGCCGTACTCGGGCCCGGCGAACCACAGCACGAGCAGTCCGAACACGACGGCGATGCCGACGTAGACCGCCGACCAGACAGCCGACTCGCGCAGGGTGGGTGCGTGCGGTGTGCGCACGTGGCCGACGAAGTCGAACACGAGCATGCCGACGATGGCGGCGACGGTGACCGCCCAGATCCAGAAGGGGACGTCCACGGGTGCTTACCTCCGGTACTGGCAGACGTGTCAGTGCCGGAGGTCTCTCCCGCCGCGGGCGCGACCGGCAGGACCGAGGGTCGGTGCGACCCCGTGGTGACGACCCCGCCGCGTAGGGATACTCCCCTCCACGTGTGGACCCGGCGGCGGGCAGGCGGCAGCGCCGGCGCACCGTGGATCCACAGTGAGCACGGACGGGCCGCTCGAGAGGTTCCCGCCACCCGGAGTGACGTCGACCACCGGAGGCGCCGGCCACGGACGGCGTCCGCGCACCGCGGGCGTCAGGGCGCGGCGGGCCGCCGGTTCCTCGGCAGCGCGGCGACGACCGCGTCGTAGGAGGCGTCGACCAACTCGCGGACCTCGTCGTCGGGCACCGGGCCGGTCCAGTCGACGGCGTTCCAGCCGTAGCGCCCGATGTAGGAGCTGGCGACGATCGCGCCGGGGTGGCGCTCCCGCCACTCGGCGGCCTCGGCGGCGTCCCGGCCGCACTTCACCCCGACGGTGCCGGCGTCCAGGCCGATGAAGGCGAACGCCTTGCCGCCGACCTTGGCGACCAGCTCCGCGTCGCCCCAGGGGTAGGTCTCCTCCGCGCCGGGTTTGGCCAGGCAGTACGCGATCAGCTCGTCCCGCTCCACCCGCGCGACCATAGGAGAAGGGCCCCGTCCTCCCGCCCTTCGCAGGCTCAGGGCGGAGCCCGGGACGGGGCCGGGCGAGCCTCTGGACGGGGCCGGGGCGAGGTCGAGCCCGGATCGCCTCAGGCGTGCGCGGCGTCGAGCTGCCGCAGTTCCTTCTTCAGCTCGGCCAGCTCGTCGCGCAGCCGGGCGGCGACCTCGAACTGCAGCTCGCGGGCGGCGGCGAGCATCTGGTCGTTCACCTGCGCGATGAGGTCGGCCAGCTCGTTGCGCGGCAGGCCCTGGACGTCGATCGACCCCGCCTTGCCGGCCTTCTTCGACGAGAGCCCGGGCACCGGCGCCTTGCCGCGGGACTGCTGCCGGCCCGAACCGCCGATGAGCTCCGCGGCCTCGGCGTCCTCCGCCTCACGGTAGATGCCGTCGAGGATGTCGACGATCTTCTTCCGCAGCGGCTGCGGGTCGATGCCCCGCTCGGTGTTGTAGGCGATCTGCTTCTCCCGCCGGCGGTTGGTCTCCTCGATCGCGTGCGCCATGGACGGGGTGATCGAGTCCGCGTACATGTGCACCTGCCCGGAGACGTTGCGGGCGGCGCGGCCGATGGTCTGGATGAGCGAGGTGCCCGACCGGAGGAAGCCCTCCTTGTCGGCGTCCAGGATCGCCACCAGCGACACCTCGGGCAGGTCGAGGCCCTCGCGCAGCAGGTTGATGCCGACCAGGACGTCGTACTCGCCCTGCCGCAGCTCGCGCAGCAGCTCCACCCGGCGAAGGGTGTCGACCTCGGAGTGCAGGTAGCGGACCTTGATGCCCAGCTCGAGCAGGTAGTCGGTGAGGTCCTCGGCCATCTTCTTGGTCAGCGTGGTGACCAGGACCCGCTCGTCCCGCTCGGTGCGCACCCGGATCTCGTGCACCAGGTCGTCGATCTGGCCCTTGGTCGGCTTGACGACGACCTCCGGGTCGACCAGGCCGGTCGGGCGGATCACCTGCTCGACGAACTCGCCGCCGGTGCGGCCCAGCTCGTAGGGGCCGGGGGTGGCCGACAGGTACACGGTCTGCCCGATCCGGTCGGTGAACTCCTCCCACTTCAGCGGTCGGTTGTCCATCGCCGAGGGCAGCCGGAAGCCGTGCTCGACCAGCGTGCGCTTGCGGCTCATGTCGCCCTCGTACATGCCGCCGATCTGCGGCACGGTCACGTGCGACTCGTCGATGACGAGCAGGAAGTCGTCGGGGAAGTAGTCGAGCAGGCAGGCGCCGGCGCTGCCGGCGGCGCGGCCGTCGATGTGCCGGGAGTAGTTCTCGATGCCGGAGCAGAAGCCGACCTGGCGCATCATCTCGATGTCGTAGGTGGTGCGCATGCGCAGCCGCTGGGCCTCCAGCAGCTTGCCCTGCCGCTCCAGCTCGGCCAGCCGCTGCTCGAGCTCGGCCTCGATGGAGGCGATCGCCCGCTCCATCCGCTCGGGGCCGGCCACGTAGTGGGTGGCCGGGAAGACGAACAGCTCCTCGACCTCGCGGACCACCTCGCCGGTCAGCGGGTGCAGGTAGTACAGCCGCTCCACCTCGTCACCGAACATCTCGATGCGGACGGCGAGCTCCTCGTACACCGGGAAGACCTCGATGGTGTCGCCACGCACCCGGAACGTGCCGCGGGTGAAGCTGAGGTCGTTGCGGGTGTACTGCTCGGTGACCAGGGTGCGCAGCAACTCGTCGCGGTCGCGCTCCTCCCCCACCGAGATCTTCAGCGCCCGGTCGACGTACTCCTCGGGGGTGCCCAGGCCGTAGATGCACGAGACGGTGGCGACCACGACGACGTCGCGCCGGGTGAGCAGCGCCTGCGTGGCCGAGTGCCGCAGCCGCTCGACCTCCTCGTTGATCGAGGAGTCCTTCTCGATGTAGGTGTCGGTCTGCGGGACGTACGCCTCGGGCTGGTAGTAGTCGTAGTACGAGACGAAGTACTCGACGGCGTTGTCGGGCAGCAGCTCCCGGAACTCGTTGGCCAGCTGCGCGGCGAGCGTCTTGTTCGGCGCCATCACCAGGGTGGGCCGCTGGACCTGCTCGACCAGCCACGCGGTGGTGGCCGACTTGCCCGTGCCGGTGGCGCCGAGGAGGACGACGTCCTGCTCCCCCGCGTTCACCTTCTCGGCCAGCGCCTTGATCGCGGCCGGCTGGTCGCCCGAGGGCTGGAACTCGCTGACGACGCGGAAGCGCCCCTGGGTGGGGCGGAGGTGGGTGGCTGCGCGCACGTCGACGACGGTACGACGGGGGTGTGACAGGACGCGGCCCGTGCGACGGCGGCGCACTCCTGGGGCGGGCGGGGCCGACCGGGTGGCCGACGGTGCTTGCCATGGGGTACGGCCACCCCTAGCGTCCCCTCTCGCAGGAGCGGTCAGCGCCGAGGACCAGCGCCACCCGAGGCCACTCGCCCGGGCGAGGTCGGACCTCAGCGTCACTGCCCCGGCCGGACCTGCGCACGACGGCCCCCGTGGGAACTCCGCGGGGGCCGTCGTCGTCCCGGGCCGGGGGTGAGCGAGATCTCCACCTCAGTCGGCGCCCGGAGGGTTGGGCGGCCGCGGGGCAGGGCAACGGGGACGACGGAGCAGCACGCCCCGACCTCCCGCCGACGCCCCGCGGCCGGAGGCCACCGGCCCCCGGCCCCGGGGGCGCCACGCAGGAGGACCCCGTTGATGAACCAGGTGTGGCCCGGCGCCGCCTATCCCCTCGGCGCCACGTTCGACGGCACCGGCACCAACTTCGCGATCTTCAGCGAGGTGGCCGAGAAGGTCGAGCTGTGCCTGTTCGACGACGACGGCACGGAGACCCGCATCCGGCTGCCGGAGATGGACGGCTTCGTCTGGCACGCCTTCCTGCCCGGCGTCCAGCCCGGCCAGCGGTACGGCTACCGCATCCACGGCCCCTACGACCCGGCCCAGGGACTGCGCTGCAACCCGAACAAGCTGCTGCTCGACCCCTACGCCAAGGCCATCGACGGCCAGGTCGACTGGGACCCGTCGGTGTTCGGCTACGACTTCGACTCCGGTGAGCGCAACGACGAGGACTCGGCCGTGCACATGCCGAAGTCCGTCGTCGTCAACCCGTACTTCGACTGGGGCGTGGACCGGCCGCCGCGGACGCCTTACCACAAGACCGTCATCTACGAGGCCCACGTCAAGGGCCTGACGATGACCCACCCCGACGTCCCGGAGGAGCTGCGCGGCACCTACGCCGGCATCGCCCACCCGGCGGTCGTCGCGCACCTGCAGGACCTCGGCGTCACCGCGATCGAGCTCATGCCCGTGCACCAGTTCGTGCAGGACGACACCCTGCAGCAGAAGAGCCTGCGCAACTACTGGGGCTACAACACGATCGGCTTCTTCGCACCGCACAACGAGTACGCCAGCAACACCGACAACGGCATGCAGGTGCAGGAGTTCAAGGGCATGGTCCGGACCCTGCACGAGGCGGGGATCGAGGTGATCCTCGACGTCGTCTACAACCACACGGCCGAGGGCAACCACCTGGGCCCGACGCTGTCGTTCAAAGGCATCGACAACCGGGCGTACTACCGGCTGGTCGAGGACGACCCGCAGTACTACATGGACTACACGGGCACCGGGAACTCGCTCAACGCCCGCACCCCGCAGGCGCTGCAGCTGATCATGGACTCGCTGCGCTACTGGGTCACCGAGATGCACGTCGACGGGTTCCGCTTCGACCTCGCCTCGACGCTGGCCCGCGAGCTGCACGCCGTCGACCGGCTGTCGGCGTTCTTCGACCTGGTCCACCAGGACCCGGTGGTCAGCCAGGTCAAGCTGATCGCCGAGCCCTGGGACGTCGGCGAGGGCGGCTACCAGGTGGGCAACTTCCCCGCCCTGTGGACCGAGTGGAACGGGAAGTACCGCGACACCGTCCGCGACTTCTGGCGCGGAGAGCCGGCCACGATCGGCGAGTTCGCCAGCCGGATCACCGGGTCCTCGGACCTCTACCAGCACTCCGGGCGGCGGCCGGTGGCCAGCATCAACTTCGTCACCGCCCACGACGGCTTCACCCTCACCGACCTGGTCTCGTACAACGAGAAGCACAACGAGGCCAACGGCGAGGGCAACAACGACGGCGAGAGCCACAACCGCAGCTGGAACTGCGGGGTCGAGGGCGCGACCGTCGACAAGAAGGTGCTCACCCTGCGGGCCCGCCAGCGGCGCAACTTCCTCGCCACGCTGATGCTCAGCCAGGGCGTGCCGATGCTGCTGCACGGCGACGAGCTCGGCCGCACGCAGCAGGGCAACAACAACGGCTACTGCCAGGACTCCCCGCTGACCTGGGTCCACTGGGACGAGGTCGACGAGGGCCTGCTGGCGTTCACCAAGCTGGTGACCCGCATCCGCGCCGACCACCCGACCTTCCGACGGCGCCGGTTCTTCCACGGCCGGCCGGTCCGGCGCGAGGAGGGTGCGCCGGTGCAGGACGTCGCCTGGCTGACGCCCGCCGGCGACCTGATGACCGAGGACGACTGGGACGCCGGGTTCAGCAAGGCGATCGCCATGTACCTCAACGGGCACGGCATCCGCGAGACCGACGAGCGCGGCGACGACGTCGTCGACGACCACTTCTACCTGGCGTTCAACGGCTCCTCCGAGCCGATCGACTTCTGCCTGCCGTCGGAGGAGTACGCCGGGTCCTGGACCGTCCGCCTCGACACCGCCGAGATGGGCGAGGTCGAACCCCTCGAGCTCAAGCCGGGCGAGACGATGACGCTGCAGGACCGCTCCATGGTGGTCCTCAGCGCGCCGCGGCGGTCCTGACGTGGGCGAGCCGACCCCCGAGAGCGAGCCGCTGAGCGAGGAGCGCCGCCGCGACGTCCCGACGGCGACCTACCGGCTGCAGGTCACCGCCCACTTCCCCCTGGACGACGCCGCGGCGGTCGCCGGCTACCTGGCCGACCTGGGCGTGAGCCACGCCTACTCGTCCCCGCTGCTGCGCTCGGCCTCGGGCAGCACCCACGGCTACGACACCGTCGACCACGCGCACGTCGACGAGTCGCGCGGCGGGCGGGAGGGCTTCGACCGGCTGGTCGAGGCGCTGCACGGGCGCGGCCTGGGCCTCGTGCTGGACCTCGTGCCCAACCACATGGGCGTCGCCGACCCGGCGGAGGCACCGTGGTGGTGGGACGTGCTGCAGCACGGCCGGGACAGCGCCCACGCCGCGGCGTTCGACATCGACTGGGACTTCGGCGGCGGCAAGCTGCGCGTCCCGGTCCTCGGGTCGGCGGACGACGTCGAGAAGCTGGAGGTGGTGGACGGCGAGCTCCGCTACTACGACAACCGCTTCCCGATCGCCCCCGGCACCGATGGGGGCACGCCACAGGAGGTGCACGCCCGCCAGCACTACGAGCTGGTCGACTGGCGGCGCGCCGACACCGACCTCAACTACCGGCGGTTCTTCGCGATCAACACCCTCGCCGGGCTGCGCGCCGAGGACCCGGCGGTCTTCGACGCCACCCACCGGCTGGTCCTGGAGATGGTCGCGGCCGGCGCGGTCGACGGGCTGCGGATCGACCACCCCGACGGGCTCGCCAGACCCAGGGAGTACTTGGAGAGATTGGCCCGGCTGTCCGGTAACCGGTGGACGGTGGTCGAGAAGATCCTCGAGCCCGGTGAGGACCTGCCGGAGAGCTGGGCGACCGCCGGGACGACCGGCTACGACGCGTTGACCGAGGTCGACGACGTGCTGGTCGACCCGGCCGGCGAGCCTGCGCTGACCGCGCTGGACACCGAGCTGTCCGGCCGGGCCGTGGAGTACGCCGCGCTGGTGCACGCCTGCAAGCGCGAGGTCACCGACGGGATGCTCGGCTCGGAGGTGGCCCGCCTGGTGCGGGTGATCGGCGAGCTGCCCGGCATCTCGCGGGAGCAGCAGACCGAGGCCCTGGCCGAGCTGCTGGCGGCGTTCCCGGTCTACCGCACCTACCTGCCCGACGGCCGCGAGCACCTCGACGCCACCGTGGCCGCGGTGCGGTCCCGCCGTCCCGACCTGGCCGACGCCCTCGACGCGCTGCACCCGGTGCTGTCCCAGGCCGGCACCGAGGCGGCGACCCGCTTCGAGCAGACCAGCGGCCCAGTCATGGCCAAGGGCGTGGAGGACACCGCCTACTACCGCTGGGCCCGGTTCGTCGCGCTCAACGAGGTGGGCGGCGACCCGGCCCGCTTCGGCAGCACCGTCGCGGAGTTCCACGAGGCGCAGGGGCGCCGGCTGGCGCGCAAGCCGCAGTCGATGACGACGCTGTCCACGCACGACACCAAGCGCAGCGAGGACGTGCGGGCGCGGCTGGCGGTGCTCGCCGAGCTGCCCACCGAGTGGGCGGGACTGGTCCGCGGCTGGCTGGCCCGGCACCGGCTCGCCGACCGGCCGCTGGCCCACCTGGTGTGGCAGAACCTGGTCGGCGCCTGGCCGCTGTCCCGGGAGCGGGCGCACGCCTACGCGGAGAAGGCGGCGCGCGAGGCCGGGACGTCGACCACGTGGACCGACCCCGACGAGGAGTTCGAGGCGCGGCTGCACGCGCTCGTGGACGCCGCGTACGACGACCGCACGACCAGCGCTGAGTTCGAGGGCTTCGTGGCCCGCATCACGCCGCCGGGCCGGTCGAACTCGCTGTCGCAGAAGCTGCTGCAGCTGACCATGCCCGGCGTCCCGGACGTCTACCAGGGCACCGAGCTGTGGGACCTCTCGCTGGTCGACCCGGACAACCGCCGCCCCGTGGACTACGGGCTGCGCCGGCGCCTGCTGGCCCGGCTCGACGAGGGCTGGGTGCCGCCGGTGGACGACGAGGGCGCGGCGAAGCTGCTCGTCGTCTCCCGGACGCTGCGCGCCCGCCGCGAGCACCCCGGGTGGTTCGGCGGCTACCAGCCGGTCGAGGCCACCGGCGCCGCGGCCGGCCACGTGGTGGCCTTCGACCGGGGCGGCGTCGTGACCGTGGCGACCCGGCTGCCGGTCGGGCTGGCCGCCTCCGGGGGCTGGGGCGACACCGCGCTGCAGCTGCCGAACGGGTCGTGGCGGGACCTGCTCACCGGCGACCGGTTCGTCTCCGACGCCGCCGGACTGCCGGTCGGCGCGGCGTTGGAGCGGCTGCCGGTGGCGCTGCTCGTCCGGGACTGAGAGAGGACCCCTCTGCCCCCCGCCACTCGCAGGCTCGCGGCGGGACCCTGCAGAGGGGCCGCTCCAGCACGTCACGAGGCTCAGGCCGAGGGCCCCTGGAGGGTGGCCTTCGACGACGTTCCCGGACTCACGACGGAGAGTTGTCGGCCGAGGGCGGTGCGCTGCCCCCGGCCCGGCCTGTCGCGCCACGCCGGCGCGCAACGCCCGTCGCCGCGCGCGGACCCGGGCGTCCGCTCCTAGCGTCCCGCCCGTGCTCCGGCTGTCCGGCCGGGCACGGCGCCGTCCCGCCCAACCCCGTCCGGCGGCGTCCGACCTCTGCACGACCGTGGACGGGGGTGGGGGACCCACTCTCGGCGCGCTGCAGTGAACAGCGCTGCGCGTCTCGGGGTGAAGCCGCGACCCGCGGCCGGGCAACCGATCCGCCCGAACCCGACAGCTCACCCCGCCGGCGGTCGATCGGAGGATCCTCCATGCCCCAGCACGACCGATCCCGCACGCCCGCACGCGCCCTGCGTCGCGGCGCCGTCGTCCTCACCGGTGCGGCGGCCCTGTCCGCCCTCGCGCTCCCCGGCACGGCCTCGGCCGCGGAGCACGACTGGGACGGCGTCGCCCAGTGCGAGTCCAGCGGGAACTGGCACATCAACACCGGCAACGGCTACTACGGCGGCCTGCAGTTCAGCGCGAGCACCTGGGCCGCCTACGGCGGGCACGAGTTCGCGTCCAACGCCCACCTGGCCAGCAAGGAGCAGCAGATCGTGGTCGCCGAGCGCACCCTCGACGGCCAGGGCATCGGCGCCTGGCCGAACTGCGGCCGGTACCTGACCGGCGGGTCGTCGGCGCAGGCGGCGGCCCCCGTCGCGACCGAACCCGAACGGGCGTCACGGGACCACCGCACGGCGGCCGGGAGCTACGTCGTCCGGGCCGGGGACACGCTCGGCACCATCGCCGCGGCCCACGGGATGAGCTGGCGCGACCTGTACGCGCGGAACCAGGACCGGGTGAGCGATCCGAACCTCGTCTACGTGGGGCAGTCGCTCGTCGTCTGAGCCGCACCGTCCGCGCAGGTCACGGGGGGCCGGGCTGGCCCCCCGTGACCTGGCCGGCGCCGGGCGACGGCATCGACCGTCGAGCTGCGGCCGCGCCCCGGGCGACGCCGACCGCCATCGGCCAGTCCGGGTCGGCCCAGTAGCGGCTGTGTGCCAACAGCGGCGGCTCCGGCGCGGACTGGTTGTCCGGGTCGGAGGCGACCGGGTCCAGCAGGCGCCACTCGCCGCCGCAGACCCGTCGCAGGGTGCGGGGATCGCGCCAGTCCTCCTCCGGACCGTCGTCCCAGAGCCGGCGTGACCGGAGCGGGCCGGTCTCGGGCGTCCGGTCCCAGCTCCGGACCGGCCCGGCGATCGGGTCGGTCTCGCGGAACAGGCTCACCCAGCGCTCCCCCCAGGTGTCGCTGAGCCAGCGGAGCACACCAGGGCCCACGTGCGCGGGGAACACGCGGCAGAACTGCATGCGCAACTGGGAGCCGAAGGTCACCAGCCCGACTCTCGGGTAGAGCTCGGGAGCGATCGAGCGCAGCGCGGCCAGGCTGACCAGGCTCCCCTGGCTGTGCGCGGCCAGGACCACCTGGTCGGCCTCCCCCTCCTCGGAGAGCAACCACTCGATGCGGTCGACCAGCGCCGGGACCGCCACCTGCGAGTACGCCGCGGGCACGAACGGGTGCGCCGCCCGCGGCCAGAACGCGATCACGTCCCAGACGACGTTGACCCTGCGTCGCCACCGGGCGCCCTCCGGCGCGGATACGAACGCCCGGGATCCCAGCACGGCGAGGGCGACGGCGAACAGGAACAGGACGGCGGAGCCGAAGCCGACGAGCCCCCGCGCCCAGGGCCCGTCAGCGGTGACCGCGCTGGCCCAGCCCCACGGGGACGGGAGGTCGCCCGGAGCGCAGGCGGCACGGTCGCACCCGCTCCGCACCTGCTCGGCGACGGCGGCGAGCGACAGGACCCAGCCGACGAGGGCGGCGACGACGAACACCGGCGCGAGCACGTTCTTCAGGCGGGCGGCGGACACGGCGCGGGCCACCCGCTCGAGCCCGGCGTCCGAGAGCCGGGGGCGGTCGGCGCCGTCGGGGGTGTACATGGCGGCCACGACGGCGCGGCGTCGCCGCGCCGCCGCCGCGCGGCGGGACCACGCGAGCACGCCGACGACCGCGATGAGGGCCACCGCCACGCCCCAGCCATAGGCGATCCGCTGCAGGTACGTCGGGACCTCCACGCCCGCGTCCAGCACCAGGTCGAGCGCGACCTGCGCCAGGTACGTCGTCCCGGCGGCCAGGCCGATGCCGAGGAAGCAGCCCGCGGTCGCGACCAGCCCACCGGCCCAGCCGCCGGCCAGTCGCCGCAGCCGAGCCGGGGTCGCCGGGTCCTCGGGCGTCAGGGCGGCCAGGACCAGCACGGTGACCGCGAGGAGGGCCAGCGCGAGCAGGGCGGCGGCGCAGAGGCCGGCGGTCGCCCCGTCCGACCAGGGCAGGGACCTGCCGGACGCGGCCGCGGTCGGGCCGAGCCGCCAGAGGGTGGTCCCGCCCGCCGCGAGGAGCAGGGACGACGTGGCCAGCACCAGGAGGCTCAGCCAGCGGGCCACGCGTCCCCACGCACTGCCGGCGACGTCCAACGCCGTGCCGCTGGTGCCCGGCGCGTCCCCGAGCATCGCCACCAGCACCACGGCGACGGCGAGCACGCCGGTCGACCACCGCGCCCACCCTCCGTCCCCCGCCGCCGCGAACGAGAAGCAGGCCAGGAGCGCGAGGGCGGCGGCCACGTGCAGCCGCCGCAGGACCGGGGCGTCGGGGTCGCCGCGGAAGAAGTCGGGCGAGGAGAAGCCCGGCCGCGGCCCACCGGTGCGCTGGTGCCGGCCTGGGTCGGCGAACGGGCTGTCCGGGGCCGCAGGCGCAGCCCGGTCCGTCCCCAGGCGGGAGAGCAGGAGGACCACGACGGCGGTCACGGCGAGGCCGAGGACCACCGGCTCGGGGCGCCCTCCTCCGAGCGGGAGGTCCGCCCGCTGCCCCAGCGCCTGCCAGGCCAGCAGGTCGACGACGCCGATGACCACCGACAGGACGAACACGAGGGTCAGCAGGAGGCCCAGGACCCGCAGGACCCCGCTCACCAGCGCTCGGGCGATCCGCCCGGCCCGACCCTGCGCCGCCGGGAGCATGAACTGCGACGCGTTGACGATGCCGAACGGGACGAGCAGCAGCCAGAGGGCCCGCCACCGGGAACCCGAGGTCAGTCGCCCCCAGTGGAAGGCCTCGAGCACCCGGCCGTCGTCCTCCGGTGGCAGCGGGGTGTGGTCGGGCCCTGTCCGGCGCACGTGCGCCACCGAGGCGTTGCCTCCCGTGGCCGCGACGTGGTCGGTCTCGAGCATCTCGCTCTCCGGCGTCCCGCTGACGCCGTGCACGCGCAGCTCCACCCACGTCGCCATGGCGTTCCCCCAGCCCGGCGCACCGGTGGACTTTCCGCGGTTGACCGCCGGGTTGGCGGGAATGCTGGACCTGCCTCCCCACGAGGGGAAGGCAGATCCGTGCGCTCCCCGGAGGTCCCCCGCATGTCCGAACCCGTCGAGTTCTCCGTCTGGGCGCCGGTGCCCAAGCGGGTCCGGCTCCAGGTCGACGGCACGGTGCACGACATGCACCGGGACGACGGCGGCTGGTGGCGTGCCGAGGTCGAGGCCGGGCCGGAGGCCGACTACGGGTACCTGCTCGACGACGACGAGAAGGTGTACCCGGACCCGCGCTCGCGGCGTCAGCCCGGCGGCGTGCACGGGCCCTCCCGCCGGTTCGACCCGTCGGCGTACCGGTGGGGTGACTCCGCCTGGACCGGGCGGCCGTTGGCCGGTGGTGTCGTCTACGAGCTGCACGTCGGCACGTTCACGCCGGAGGGCACGCTCGACGCGGCGATCGGCAAGCTCGACCACCTGGTGGAGCTCGGGGTCGACTTCGTCGAGCTGCTGCCGGTCAACGGCTTCAACGGCACGCACAACTGGGGCTACGACGGCGTGCTCTGGTACACGGTGCAGGAGGACTACGGCGGGCCGGCCGCCTACCAGCGGTTCGTCGACGCCTGCCACCAGCGCGGGCTGGCCGTGATCCAGGACGTCGTCTACAACCACCTCGGGCCGTCGGGGAACTACCTCCCGCTGTTCATGCCCATCTTCGCGGAGGGCGCGAACACCTGGGGCCAGTCGGTCAACCTCTCCGGCCCCGACTCCGACGAGGTGCGCCGCTACGTCATCGACAACGCGCTGATGTGGCTGCGCGACATGCACGTCGACGGGCTGCGGCTGGACGCCGTCCACGCGCTGGTCGACGAGCGGGCCACCCACGTGCTCGAGGAGATGGCGCAGGAGGTCGACCGCCTGTCGGTGGCCGAGGGCCGCCCGCTGACCCTCATCGCGGAGAGCGACCTCAACGACCCCCGCCTGGTCACCCCGCGGGTGGCCGGTGGCATGGGCCTGACCGCGCAGTGGAGCGACGACTTCCACCACGCGCTGCACGCCACGCTCACCGGCGAGGGCCAGGGCTACTACGCCGACTTCGCCGCCGCGGGGCTGTCCGGCCTGGCCAAGACGCTCAGCGGCGCCTACTTCCACGACGGCGCGTGGTCCAGCTTCCGCCGCCGGCACCACGGCCGGCCGGTCGACACCGCGCTGCTGCCCGGCTGGAAGTTCCTCGGCTACCTGCAGGACCACGACCAGATCGGCAACCGCGCCGTCGGTGACCGGATCTCGGCGTCCCTCTCCCCCGACCTGCTCGCCGTCGGGGCGACGATGGTGCTCACCAGCCCCTTCACGCCGATGCTGTTCATGGGCGAGGAGTGGGGCGCGGGCACCCCGTGGCAGTTCTTCACCAGCCACCCCGAGCCGGAGCTGGGCAGGGCCACGGCCGAGGGGCGGATCGGCGAGTTCGCCGAGCACGGGTGGGACGCCGAGGTCGTGCCCGACCCGCAGGACCCGGAGACGTTCACCCGCTCGAAGCTGGACTGGAGCGAGGTCGGCGAGCAGCCGCACGCGCGGCTGCTCGCGGTGCACCGTGCGCTTCTGGCGCTGCGCCGCGCCCACCCCGACCTCGTCGACCCCGACCTGTCGCGCGTCCAGGTCACCTGGGACGACGCCGACCGCTGGCTGGTGGTGCACCGCGGGACCCTGCGGATCGCGGTCAACCTCGCCGGTCAGCCCCGGGAGGTCGACCTGGACAGCCCTGCGGTGGACGTCCTCTTCGCCACCGGCGAACTCCCCGTCCTGGACGGCAGGACGGTCACGATGCCGGCCGAGAGCGCGGCCGTGCTGACCACCGCCTGACGTGCGCCGGCTGCTCCCCGGACCGGCGCAGGACCTCGACGACGACGCCCTGGCCGAGGCCTACCGGCTGCCGCCCGGGCGGTCGCTGCGGGTGGACTTCGTGGCCTCGCTGGACGGCGCGATCACCGTCGGCGGCCGCAGCGCGGGCCTCGGCTCACCCGGCGACAAGCGGGTCTTCCGGGCCCTGCGCGCGCTGGCCGACGTGGTGCTGGTCGGGCACGGGACGGCCTCGACCGAGGGCTACCGGCCGGTCGTGGCGGACCCGGCGGTCACGGCGCTGCGGACCGCGCTCGGCCGGCCGGCGTCCGCCCCGATCGCCGTCGTGTCGCGGCGGGCGTCCCTCGCCCCGGGCGACCGGCTGGCCGTGCCCACGACGCTGCTGGTCACCTGCGCGGCTGCCGACCTCGCTCGCCGCGCCGCGCTGGCCGACGCGGGGGTGACCGTGCTGGTCTGCGGGGAGGACGACGTGGACCTGCCGCTCGCGGTCGACGAGCTGGCCGGGCGCGGGCTGGAGCAGGTGCTGTGCGAGGGCGGTCCGGCGCTGCTGTCCTCGGCGCTGGCGGCCGGGGTGGTCGACGAGCTGGACCTGACCGTGGCGCCCGCCCTCGTCGGCGCCGGCGAGCCGCACCTGCTCCCCGTGCCCCTGGCTGACGCCGTCCGCCTGGAGCTGCGGCAGGTGCTCGAGGAGGACGGCGTCCTGTTCACCCGGTACGCGGTCGGGCAGGCCCTCGGCTGACGACCCGCGCGGCCGTCACTCCTCGAAGGCCCGCAGCAGCTCCTCGGGCAGGTCGTCGTCGAAGTCGTCGGCGATCCACACGTTGCCGCGGTCGAAGTCGAAGTTCGGCGTCCGGCGAGGTCTGACCAGCCGGGCGACGACCCTGCCGCCGTCGGTGATCTCGATCTCCTCGCCGGCGGCGGCCCGCTCGATCAGCTGGGACAGGTGCGTCTTCGCCTCGTACACGTCGACCGACCTGGTCATGGCACTCAGTCTCCTCGCGGAGCCGCGAGGGGTGCACCGGAGTCGGGACCTCCGACCCGTGCCGGTCCTGCCCCCGCCCTCCTAGCGTCGCCGCACCGGGCCACGCCGGTCCGGTACGCGACCAGGAGGAACACATGGGCAAGGCAGTGGTGAGCCTGAGCACCGGCCTGGAAGACCCCGAGAAGGTCACCGTGGCCCTGCTGATGGCGGTCGGAGCGGCCGAGTCGGGCCGGCCGACGGTCGTCTTCCTCGCGAAGGAGGCCGTGCGGCTCGCGATCGACGGCGTCGCCACCGGCACCGCGTGCGAGGGCTGTCCTCCGCTGCCGAGCCTGTTCGAGCGCTACAGCGCGGCGGGCGGGCGATGGTTCGTCTGCCCCATCTGCTTCAACGCCAAGCAGTTGGACGCGGGCGCTCTCATCAAGGGCGCCGAGCTCGCCGGCACGGTGCCCCTGTGGGAGTGGATCGGCGACGAGGGCGCGACCACCTTCAGCTACTGAGCAACCCCATCGCGGCCGCCCGGCCGGTCAGGACCTGCAGTCCCGACCGCAGCCACCGGGTCCCGGCCGGCTTCGCAAACGCCGCGAGGGCGGCCCGGGAGAACCCGGACCGCCCTCGCGAGGGAAGCGTCAGACCTGCTGCTCCAGAGTGCCCGTGAAGGTGATCTGGGCGACGTCACCCTGGACGACGTTGGTCACGTTCGTGGGCAGCGTGACCTTGAGGACGATGCACTTGCCCGCGTCCCCGGCCAGGGAGCCGAACTCCAACACCCCGGCTGCCGTCGCCTGAACGGCCTGGTCGATGGTCGGGGTAGCGGTGCCGAACTTAGTGCCACCGGTCGCGGCCTCGCACGCCTCGGCGTTATCAGCGGAGGCGGTGAAGAACTCGGCCGTAGCGAACTGCGAGAACTCCCCACCGGTTCCCCAGTCACAGCTGGTGTCAGGGGTGTAGTTCGCAGCCGCCGTCTTCTCCGGCTCCTCACAACCACGGTCCTCGTTGGTGACCTGAAGGCCGCCCAAGAGCTTGCCGGGAACGGTGCCCGAGTTCTCGACCCAGTACGGCAGAGTGACGGACTGACCCGGGTTGAGGCTGAGTGCGTTGGCGCTGCTGGCCGCGACACCGCCGCCCACGGTGAGGTCCAGGGTGCCGGCGCCGGCGGTGGCGCGGGCGCCCGTCTCCGTGTCGGTCAGCGCGGCGAAGGTGCCGCTGGCACCGAAGGCGATGAGGGCGGTGCCACCCATGGCGGCGGCGGCGATGGCGATCTTCTTCATGGGTGTCTCCTGTCGGTGTCCCCGTCGTCACGACGGTTCTCGCCGGACCTCTGCGCGGCGAACGACATCGAGGTTCCGGTCCGGACCCGTGCCGCGGCATCGTCAGATCTGTTGATTCGTCACCAAGCGTGACTCGTCCGTCACATCCGACCCGCTCGACGCAGTCGCCCCTCCCCTCGTCGGGTGTCACCCGGTCGTGTGATGTGCTCATCTCCGCGAGAACGGGGAGTTCTGGAAACGGTGTGCGACACATGAGGACTGCAACGAGGGGGCGTGCCCTGGCACGCGCGGCGCGCAGCAAGCTGACCGACCTCTCGACCGGCCGGCTGGCGGCGGCACTGGCCGCGCTGGCGGTGCTCCTGCTGGCCGGCGACCGGGCCCGGCACACCGTCCTGCTGGTGGTCGGGGTCCTCGCCCTCTTCGCCGCCGGCGCGGGCTTCCTGCTCCGCTGGCGGGTGACCGGCACGCGCACGTCCTGGCACACCGGGGCGGGCTTCGTCCTCCTCGGGCTGGCCTCCCCGACCGCCATCGCAGTCAACGCCCTGCTCGACAAGCGCTGGCCGGCCGTCGCGAGCGCCGCGGGGCTGTGTGTCGTGGCGTGGTCCGCCGTCGTCACTCTGCGCGCGTTCACCGACCCGGTCACCCGGCCGCGGCTGCAGCGGGCGGTCGTGGTCGCGCTCACCGCGCTGCTGGTCGCCGGCGTCGCCCTCGCGCTGGTCGCCGTTGTGGGCCACTGGCCGCAGCTGGCGTGGGCCACGGTCCCGGCGTCGTTCGCGCTGGCCGGCGCCCCGTGGCTGGCCGTGGCCGTCGCCGCCTGGACCCTCGACCCGCTGAGCGCCGGGGACCGCTCCTCGACGCGGACGATGGCCGTGGTCGCGGCCGTCGTCGGAGCCGTCACCGCCGTGGGCGGGTTGCGGGCGGTGCTGCCGGAGGCCACCACCGCGGTCCAGACGGTCCACGACCTCGGGACGGTCGTCGCGGCGCTCGCCGCGATCGTCATCGCCGCGCGCGGCCTCACCGACGCGCTGGCCGGCCAGGAGCGCTACGTCGCCGGACTGCTGGAGCAGCTCGCCGGGCACGAGCGCCAGCTGCAGCAGGCCCGCGGCTGCCTGCACGACGCCCGGGCGACCGTGGCCGGCATCCGCGCCGGCTCCTCCGCCGTCCGACACCTCAGGAGGCCGGAGGACGCCGCCGCCCGCGCCGACCTCGAGGAGACCGTCGCCGTCGAGCTCGCCCGGCTGGAGCGCATGCTGCGCCTGCCGGACCGCGCGCCGTCGGTCAGCGACGTCGACCTCGACGAACTGGTCCGCGCGCTGGTGATCAGCCACCGCGAGCGCGGGCTGCGCGTGGACTGGGCGCCGTCGGAGCAGCTGCCGGTGCGCGTGGACGGCGACGCGCTGGCCGTCATCCTCGGCAACCTGCTGGGCAACGCGCTCGTGCACGCCCCCGGTGCGCTGTGCCGGGTCCGCGTGGAGGTGGCCGACCGGCTCACCGTCACCGTCACCGACAACGGACCGGGCCTGCCGGCCGCCCGCCGCGCGGCCGCCTTCGAGGCGGGCACCCGCCGCCCCGGCAGCCCCGGCGAGGGCATCGGCCTGGCCATCTCCCGGGACCTCGCCCGCCGGCACGGCGGCGACCTCGTCATCGAGGACTCGGCCGTCGGCACCGCTCTCCGCCTCACCCTCCCGGTGCACCGCGCGGCGCAGGCGCTCGCCGTGCCCGCCATCCCCCGCCCCCGCGAGGCGGCCGAGGCCGAGGTGGGTGCGCTGGGAGTGGCCGGATGAGCGAACCGGTGCTGCTGGTGGACGACCACTCGCTGTTCGCGCAGTCGGTCGAGATCGGCCTGCGGGCCGCCGGCATCCCCGCCGTCCGCGTGCCGCCCCGCTCGGCCGGGGACATCGAGCAGTCGTGCGCCGCGGCCGCGCCGGCCACGGTGCTGCTCGACCTGCGGCTGGGCACGGGTGCGGACGACGTCCCCATCGACGGCCTCGACCTGGTCGCTCCCCTCACCGCGGCCGGCTGCCGCGTGGTCGTCGTCACCGGCGAGACCGGGGACGACACGTGGGGCACCGCGCTGGAGCGGGGAGCGGTGACCGTGCTGCCCAAGGCCACCGACCTGGACGACCTGCTGCGGGTGGTGACCGCGGTCCGGGCGGGCGAGCCGGTCCTCGACGAGGGACGCCGCCAGGACCTGCTGGCCGCCGCCCGCCGTGCCCGCGCCGACGAGTCGGCCCGGCTGGCGCCGTTCCGGTCGCTGAGCGCCCGCGAGGCCGAGGTCCTGCGCTGCCTGGCGGTGGGCATGCCCGCGGCGACCATCGCGGCCACCGCGCACGTGAGCGAGGCGACCGTGCGCACCCAGATCCGCGCGGTGCTGACCAAGCTGGAGGTCACGTCGCAGCTGCAGGCGGTCGCCCTGGCCCGCCGCTCCGGCTGGTTGGACCTGCCGCCGTCCTCAGCCCGCTGACGTCGGCCGGGACGGGTCAGGCCCCGCTGCCCTCGGCATCCGCAGCGCCGGCCTCGGCACCGGTCGTCGTGGTCGGCTCCCCGGCATCCGCAGGCGTGGTCGGCTCGCCGGTGCCGGGGGGCGTCGCCTCGCCCTGCGCGGAGCCCGACGCACTCGTCGCGGTGTTCGGGGACTGCTCCGGAGCAGGCTGGGGCCCCGGCGTGACGCCGGTGGCAGCCGTGGACGCGCTCCGGTCGTCCTTGTCCTTCACACCCCCGCGCTGCCCGTTGCCCGGGTTGGCGCCGCCCTGGCCCGGAGCGCTGCCACTCTGGCCTGGCGGCGTGACGACGTGGACCGCGACGTCCTCCTGGTCGCTGAAGCCGCCGTGCGCGTGCCGCAGCGTGAAGCGCAGGTAGCCCTCCCAGGAGATGTCCGACGCCCGGGTGGCCGGCAATGCGGTCGCCATGACCGTCATGGGGACGTCGACTGCGTCCGCCGAACCGTCGAGCTCGAGGAGGAAGGTCGAGGGACGGTCGAGCTGGCACAGGGGCGTCTCCTGCAGCCCCGCAACGGAGGGCACGCCGATCGTGAGCAGGGCGGCGGTCGGGCACGCTGCAGCGCCGGGGTTCTCGACCACGGACACCTGCAGCACCACTCCCTCGCTGCCCCCGGTGTCGGCGCGCAACGAGATCTCCGCGGTCTTGCCGAGCTGGAGCTGCACCTTGCCGGGCCGCGACGAGGCGTTGCTCAGGCTCAGCGAGCCCGCGCCCGCCTCGGCCGACATGGACGCGGTGTCGCTCAGGACGGCGACGGTCCCGCCGGCGCCGAACAGCACGCTGCCGGCGAGCACGGCCCCCAGGCCCAGGGCGGTCCGGCGCCTCACGCGGCACGCTCCCGACGGCGACGGCGCACCAGCACGAAGACCAGCCCCCCGAGGACGACCGCGCCGAGGAACAGGCTGCCCCAGCTCAGCACCTGGGCGACGAGGGACGACGTCGCCGACTCCGTCGCCACGCCCAGCCCGTCGTCGTCGACCGTGACCGGCATGGCCGCCTGACCGATGACCGTCTTCTCCCCCGACGGCGCGACGCCCTCCGGGACGGCGACCGCATCGCCCACGGGCGCGGTCGGGGCTCCGCCCGCAGCAGCGCCCACGCCGTTGCCTGCTGCCGTGCCGGGTCGCGCCCCGCCGGTCCCGGCGGGACCCGGCGGCACGCCGGGAGCGGTGCCGCCACCGGAGTCCGGCGAGGCGACGGTCGCGCCGTCGACGGGGTCGCTGCCGCCGCCCGAGGTCGCGGTGCCCCTGGACTGCGCGGTCTGGTTGCCGCCTCCGCGGACCGGTCCCTTCGTCAAGTCCTGCTCGCCGACGACGTCGAGGGTGAAGGTGATGCTGTCGGACTGCGCGACGTTGTCCGGCACCGCCCTCTCCCCGTCCGGGAAGTGCAGGCGCAGGACCAGGCAGTCGACGTCCCTGACGTCGAAAGCGGTGGGCGCGCCGAACAGGTACAACGTGACGCCCTCACCGGCCTGGCAGTTCTCGCCACCGACTCCCGCAGCGACCGTGGCCTCCAGGAAGTCGGCGAGTTCACCCTGCCGCTTGTTGCAGGTCGTGTCGCCGGACTCGGACTCCGGCTCGACGCAGTCGTTCTCGAGCTGGACGAGCCCGCTGACGGAGACGCCGAGCCGGTCCGCCCGGGGAGCCCAGTCCGGGAGGGTGACGGTCAAGGTCTGGGTGCCGCCGGGGGCGAGGGTCTCGCCGGCCGCCGCCGGGCCGGCCGGCAGGAGCACGGCTCCGGCGGTCAGCACGGCGCCGAGGGCGGACAGGGATCGGCGCACGCGCCCATGCTCGTGCGGGGGGAGAGAGGCGCGCATCGACAAAATCGATGATGCCGGGGCTCCGCGCACCGGGGAGCATCGGAGCGTGCCCTCCCCTGCCCCTGCCCCGGATGCGCCCACCGGCAGCCTGGCGGTGCACGCCCTGCGCCGCGTGGCCTCGTGGGTGCTCGGCCTGGTCCTGCTCGTCGGGTCGGGAGCCGCGCTGGGCGTGGTCGTCTACCCGATGGTGACCGGCGGCGCGGCGCTCGCCGTGCTCACCGGCAGCATGACCCCGGGGCTCCCGGTCGGCGCCATGGTCTTCACCAAGCCGGTCGAGGACCCGACCTCGCTGCAGGTGGGCGACGTCATCACGTTCCAGCGCCGTCCCGACGCCCCGGAGCTCGTCACCCACCGCATCATCGCCGTGGACGACCCCGGGGACGCCCCCGTCTTCACCACCCAGGGCGACGCAAACAACGCCCCGGACATCGACCCGGTCCCCGCCTCCGCCGTCCGCGGCGAGCTGTGGTTCGGCGTCCCGGAGCTCGGCCGGGCGGCCGCTGTCCTCCACTCGCCGAAGGGGCTGGGCTTCCTCGTCGTCCTCGTGTGCGCCGTCCTGGCCGTGGCGCCCGGACCCCGGCCGGAACGCAAGCGCCCCGACGACCCGGCGGCCACTGCTGACGGCGAGCGGACGGCGTCCGCACCCCCGGTGGACGCCGACACGGTGCACCTCCAGATGGCCCGCCCGGCCGTTCCGCCGCCCCCTTCCCGGATCGGACTGCTTGACTGACCCGCATGGACCTGCCCGTTCTGCCGCCCGTCAAGCCGATGCTGGCCAAGGCCGTCACCAAGGTGCCCACGGCCGAGGGCATGTACTACGAGCCCAAGTGGGACGGCTTCCGTTGCATCGTCTTCCGGGACGGCGACGAGGTGGAGCTGGGCAGCCGCAACGAGCGCCCGCTGACCCGCTACTTCCCGGAGGTGGTGGCCGCGGTCAAGGCCGCGCTGCCCGAGAAGTGCGTGGTGGACGGCGAGATCATCGTGCCGCAGGGCGACCGGCTGCACTTCGAGGCGCTGCTGCAGCGCATCCACCCCGCCAAGTCGCGGGTCGACCTGCTGGCCGAGCAGACCCCGGCGTCCTTCGTCGCCTTCGACCTGCTGGCGATCGGCGACGAGTCGCTCATGGAGAGGCCCTTCGCCGAGCGGCAGGCGCGGCTGCGGGAGGTGATCGGCAAGGGCACCCAGTCGGTGCACGTCACCGCCATCACGCAGGACGCCGCCACCGCTCAGCGCTGGTTCGAGGAGTTCGAGGGCGCGGGGCTGGACGGCGTCCTCGCCAAGGCCCCCGACCTGCCCTACGGCCCCGACCAGCGGCTGATGACCAAGGTCAAGCACGTGCGGACCGCCGACTGCGTCGTCGCCGGCTTCCGGTGGCACAAGAGCGGGCCGATCGTGGGCTCGCTGCTGCTCGGCCTGTACGACGACGCCGGCACCCTGCAGTCCATCGGTGTCGCGGCGTCCTTCCCCATGGCCCGGCGGGCCGAGCTGGTCGAGGAGCTGGCCCCCTACCGCACCGAGGCCCTCGAGGGACACCCCTGGCAGGACTGGGCGAACGCCGACACCAGCACCGGCAACGGCAACGGCAACGGGGACCGCATGCCCGGGGCGCAGAGCCGGTGGAACGCCGGCAAGGACCTCTCCTGGGTGCCGCTGCGGCCGGAGCTCGTCGTCGAGATCAAGTACGACCAGCTGGAGGGTCGCCGGCTGCGGCACACCGGGCAGTTCCTGCGCTGGCGCCCGGACCGCGAGCCGCGCAGCTGCACGTACGAGCAACTGGAGGTGCCGGTCCGGTACGACCTGGCCGAGGTGCTCGCGGGGTAGGAGCCCGGTGAGATCGACGGCCGTCCCTGCGGGGCCGCCGAGACCCTCCTAGGCTCGTGATCATGCGTCTGTCCCGCGGCCTGGTCGCCGCCGTCTCCGGAGTGCTCCTGGCCGCCTCCGGCTGCACCTCGTTCTCCGACTCGACCTCCGCGGACCCCTCGCCGTCCCCCACGACCCCGGCCGCGCCCGAGGCGCAGGACATCTCGTGGAGCGACTGCGACGAGCAGATCTCCGGCCTGGTCGCCGGCACCCCGGGCAGCGAGCGGGACATCCTGTTCGAGTGCGGTCGCACCGAGGTGCCGATCAGCTACGACGAGCCGCAGGGCGCGACGATGCCGATCTTCCTGGTGCGAGCGCGGCTGGCCGGGCAGACCGACCGGATCGGCTCGCTGGTGATGAACCCCGGCGGCCCGGGTGCGTCCGGCGCCGACGCCGCGATCGGCCGGGCGCTGACCCTGCCGGAGGACGTGCTGCGCCGCTTCGACCTGGTCGGCTTCGACCCGCGCGGGGTCGGGCTGTCCACGCCGGTGGAGTGCGTCCCCGACGAGCTGAAGGACCGGATGGTGGCCGCCGAGCCGCGCCCGGTCAGCGACGAGCAACTCGACACGGTGTTCGCGCTGGCCGAGGAGGCCGCCGACGGCTGCGCGGAGGAGTACGGCGACGCACTCGGCAGCTTCACCACCGTCGACACCGCGCGGGACATGGACCTGATCCGCCAGTCCCTCGGCGACGAGCAGCTGACCTACCTCGGCTACTCGTACGGCACCACGCTGGGCTCGACCTACGCCGAGCTGTTCCCCGACCGGGTGCGCGCGCTGGTGCTCGACGCCGCCGTCGACCCCGACACCGACCCGCGGGCGGACGCCGAGGCGAGCGCCGCCGGCTTCGAGGCCGGGTTCGACGCCTTCGCCGCCAACTGCACCGGACTGGTCGCCGGCTGCCCCCTCGGCGCGGACCCGCGGAAGTTCGTCACCGACCTGCTCGCCCAAGCCGGGCAGACCCCGATCCCCAGCGCGCGCCAGGGCGAGACCCGGCAGGCCACCCCGGGCGTGGTGATGACCGCGATCCAGGCGGCGCTCTACACGACCAGCGCGTGGCCGCAGCTGGCGCAGGGACTGGCCGCCGCGCAGCAGGGCGACTCCCAGCAGCTGTTCTCCCTGGCCGACTCCTACTACGGCCGGCTCCAGGACGGCACGTACTCCAACCTCATCGACGCCAACCTGGCGATCAACTGCGCCGACAGCGACCCCGAACAGCAGGTGCCGGAGGACGAGGTCCGCACCCTCGCCGCCGACTGGGGGCAGCGCTACCCGCTGTTCGGCGCGGGCTCCGCGGCCAGCCTCTACACGTGCTCGGTGTGGGACGCCGAGCGCACGCCGGTGCCGGAGCGCGACGCCGAGGGCAGCGCGCCGATCCTCGTCGTGGGCAACTCCGGTGACCCCGTGACCCCGCTGCCCGGCGCGCAGGACATGGCCGAGGACCTCACCTCCGGCGTCCTGATGACCTGGCAGGGCCAGGGGCACACCGCGTACCCGAAGACCGACTGCGTCAACGCGGCGGTCGACGCCTACCTCATCGACCTGACCGTGCCGCAGGACGGGCTGACGTGCCCGGCCTGAGCCCCCTAGGGTGCGCCGGGTGAAGATCGACCACGGGGCGGTGCGGTGATGGCCGCGGCGAAGGACGCCGTCCTCCTGCAGGTGGACGGGCACGAGGTGCGGGTCTCCAACCCGGAGAAGCCGTACTTCGCCCAGCGCGGCATCCGGAAGATCGACGTCGTCGAGTACTTCGTCTCGGTCGGCGAGGGCATCCTGCACGCGCTGCGGGACCGGCCGACGACGCTCGAGCGCTGGCCCGGCGGCGTGTTCGAGGGCGCCCGGCTCTCCACGCGGGTGGACAACACCGGCGACGCCTTCTACCAGAAGCGGGTGCCGAAGAACGCCCCCGACTGGGTGCCGACGGCGCACATCACCTTCCCCAGCGGCCGGACCGCCGACGAGGTCGCGCCCGACTCGGTCGCCGTCGTGGCGTGGTGCGCCAACCTCGGGACGCTGACCTTCCACCCGTGGCCGGTGTCGAAGTCGGACGTCGAGTCTCCCGACCAGATCCGCATCGACCTCGACCCGCAGCCGGGCACCGACTTCTCCGACGCCGTGTGGGTCGCCCCGCACGTGCGCGAGCTGCTGGCGGAGTTCGGCATGCAGGGGTGGCCGAAGACGTCCGGGGGGCGCGGGGTGCACGTCTACGTGCCGATCCAGCCGCGCTGGACCTTCCCCGAGGTGCGCCGGGCGGTCATCGCCTTCGGCCGCGAGCTGGAACGCCGGCTCCCCGACCGCGTGACCATGTCGTGGTGGAAGGAGGAGCGCGGCGAGAAGATCTTCATCGACTACAACCAGATGGCCCGGGACCGCACGATCGCCTCGGCGTACTCCATCCGGCCCAAGCCGCACGCCCCGGTCTCGGCCCCGGTGGACTGGGACGAGTTGCCCGACGTCCACCCGACCGACTTCGACGTCCTGACCATGCCGGCCCGGTTCAAGGAGGCCGGCGACAAGCACGCCGGCCTGGCCGACCACGCTTTCGGCATCGAGCCCCTGCTGGAGCTGGCCGAGCGGCAGGCGAAGGACGAGGGGCTCGGCGACCTGCCCTATCCCCCGGACTACCCGAAGATGCCGGGAGAACCGATGCGGGTCCAACCGAGCCGCGCCAAGCGCCCCACCAGCGGGAACGAGTGATCGGACGCTGGACGACGCACGCCCTCAGCGCGCTTCCACCGGGCGATCACGAGCCTGTGCGGGCTTCTCGTGTACCTCTGCAGTCGTTCTCCAGTCGTGCGCTGTGTGCCGAGCTCGATGCGGAGACGGTCGGTCCGCGGATGAGTTGCCGGCTCGGCGAGCGCTTCGGCTCCATCGCCGGGCCGCCGTTGTCGTGGGTCGCCCACAGCCTGGTTCCGCCCGGGATGCCGGCCCCGTCGACCGTGAACGGCGACGGTAGGGCCCCGTCGACCGTCGGGCCGATGCGGGTCCAGCCCAGCCACGCCAAGCGTCCTGCCAGCGAGGACGCCTGTTCCCGGCGCGACCGCAGGCCTGGCACAGCGCTCACTCGCTCGATGAACCGCCGCCGTGGCGATCCGGCTCGAGGACCTGGTGGCGTCCTTCCAGCGGCACCTGCGCGCCACCGCGAGAGCGCCGCGGACGATCGAGCCGTACAGCCAGAGCGTCCGCCGTTTCAGCCGATGGCTGTCCGACCGCCGGTCGGACCCTGCCGCGTCCGCCTGCACGGCATCTCATCCGACCCTCGATGTCGCCGCCGAGCGTGCCCCAGACGTCTACCGCGAGGTTGACCACGAAACGGCGAGATCATCGAGGGCCCCCGTGGCTCGAACGCTCCGCGTTGGCTGACCAGCAGGTCGCCGCCTCTCCCTGCTGGAGGTCGGTGACCGCGAGGAGGGAGGTGGTGTCTGCACGGCAGGTGGTGACGGCGTTCCCTCTCGATCGCTCCGATGGTGGTGATGTGCTGGCCGCCCTGGAGTCTGCCGGTCAGGCTCGACTGACGACCGTGGTGACCGGCAGCCCGTAGCGGCGCTCGATCTGGTGCGGGACGTCCGAGCCGAGCCAGCGCGAGATCCGCTTGGGCAGGGTCGCCACGATGATCTCGTCGAAGTCCCGGTCGCAGACTGTCTCCTCGACGGCGTCGAGCGGGTGGGCACTGCCGACGTGTCCCTCGGCCTGGACGCCGAGCCCGGCCAGATCGGCGAGAAACCGGGAGAGTCGATCCCGAGCCTCCTCGGTCGCCTCCTCGTCGGTCTCCGGCCCGCCGTAGCCGGTGACCATGCTGGCCATGGGCACGAAGCCACCGGCCGCCGGGACCACGTGGTAGTGGGCAGCGGGGGTGTTCGGTACGAGCACGTAGAACGAGGTATCACCCGCCTCTGCCCGCTTGCCGATCTCCTCCCGGAGCTCCCTCTCACAGAGGGTCTGGTTCGCCACGACGAGGTACCTGCGCATGTGATCGACCTCCGCTCGTCGACCTACGGGACGTGTTCTGACCCGACATGCCGCCGGATCGAGGATCCGCTCGACGTCCGCGCCCGCGGCCGGCGAGCCCTCAGCGGGGTTGGCGAGCACCGCCGCGGACGGCACCGGCGCCGGCGTGCATCTCCTCCAGCTCCACACCCTTGGTCTCCCGCACCCAGCGCAGCACGAAGATGAACGACAGCACCGCGCAGACGGTGTAGAAGCCGTACGCCAGGCCCAGGGACACGTCGCTCAACACCGGGAAGCTCACGGTGATCAGCCAGTTGGCCACCCACTGACCGCCGGCGGCGAAGGCCAGCGCTGCCGCGCGGATCCGGTTCGGGAACTTCTCCCCCAGCAGGACCCAGACGACCGGCCCCCAGGACATGCCGAAAGCGACGACGAACAGGTTTGCGGCGAGCAGCGCGATCGGACCGGTGGCGCCCGAGAGCACCGGGTTGCCCTCGGCGTTCAGCGGCGCGGTCCCGAAGATCACGGCAAGGGTGCCCAGCGTGACGGCCATGCCCACCGAGCCGATGAGCAACAGCGGTCGCCGGCCGAAACGGTCCACGGACGCGATCGCGATCAGGGTGGTCGCGATGTTCACCACGGAGGTGATCACGGTGATGACGAAGGCGTCGGCCTCGCTGAAGCCGACGGCCTCCCACAGCACGTTCGAGTAGTAGAAGATCACGTTGATCCCGACGAACTGCTGGAAGACCGACAGGCCCAGGCCCACCCAGACGATCGGCAGCAGCCCGCTCCGTGGCGCGCGCAGGTCGGCCCAGGAGGGCGGCTTCTCCCGCTGCATCGTCTCCCGGATTCGGTTGATCTTGATGTCGAGACCGCGCTCGCCCAGCAGGGTGCCCAGGATCCGGCGCGCCTCGGGGATCCGGTGCGTGGCGATGAGGTAGCGGGGGGACTCGGGGATGGTCAGGGTGAGCAGGCCGTAGGCCACAGCCGGGACGGCCATGGCGAGGAACATCCACCGCCACGCCTCGAGGCCGAACCAGAACGGCTCGCGCGATCCCCCGGCCGCGGCCGCGAAGGCGAAATCGACCAGCAGGGAGAGGAAGATGCCGCTGACGATGGCCAGCTGCTGCAGCGAGCCGAGTCGGCCCCGGATCCGCGCCGGCGCGACCTCCGCGATGTAGGCCGGGGCGATGACCGAGGCCACGCCGACGCCGATGCCGCCGACGATGCGGCCGATGATCAGGACGATCAGGTTGGGCGCGA
Organism: Geodermatophilus sp. SYSU D00703; assembly: GCF_054050155.1. Classification (NCBI taxonomy): domain Bacteria; kingdom Bacillati; phylum Actinomycetota; class Actinomycetes; order Geodermatophilales; family Geodermatophilaceae; genus Geodermatophilus; species Geodermatophilus sp. SYSU D00703. The sequence continues at coordinate 47,187 of NZ_JBJGYU010000016.1, forward strand.
ACCCGGTGACCAGCGCGCTGACGAAGAACAGCACCGCGGCCACCTTCATGGTGAACAGCCGGCCGAAGCGGTCGGCGAACCTCCCGGCGGTCAGGGCACCGGCCGCGGCGCCGAGCAGGGCCGAGGCCACGGCGAAGCCCAGGGGGCCGGGGGCCGCGTTGAACCGGTCCTCGACGGCGGCGACGGCACCGTTGATGACCGCGCTGTCGTAGCCGAAGAGGAAGCCGCCGAGCGCGGCCACGGACGCGATCCGCACCGCGCTGCGACCGCTGCCGGTGTCCGTCTCGTCGTAGATGGACGCGTGCTGATCAAACGAACCGTGCTCGCTCACCGGATCCCCCTCCGCCGTCCCTCCCGCGCCACACCCCTGTGCCGCCTGGCCGTGCCGTCTCACACCCCCGCGAGTCCACTCCCCCGTCCTGCCTCACCGGCGTCGTGCCAGGTCGGCCGCGCCGACGATCCCGGCCTCGGGGCCGAACTCGGCGAGCCGTACGTCCGGTACCTGCCGGTACGCGCGCGCCGTGATCCGCTCGTGCAGCGACCGCTCTGCGGGCTCGCGCAGCAGCTCCCCGGCGGCGGAGACCCCACCGCCGAGGACGAACACCTCCGGGTCCAGGACCGCGGTGAGGGCGGCCATGCCCTGGCCCAGCCAGGTGCCGATCACCCGGAACGCCTCGAGCGCGGCCTCGTCCCCGTCCTGGGCCGCGCGCGTGACGTGCAGCCCGGAGATCGCCTCCGGCCGGCCACCGGCCAGCTCCAGCAACCGACCGGCGATGGCCGGCGAGACCGTGGCGAGCTCCTGGGCCTCGAGGATGAGCGCCCGGCCGCTGGCGTAGCGCTCCCAGCAACCACGGCCACCGCAGCCGCACCGCCGTCCGCCCGGCTCCACCGTCACGTGCCCGAACTCCGCGGCGATCCCCTGCCGCCCCCGGTACAGCTCCCCGCCGGTCACCAGGCCGCCGCCGAGGCCGGTCCCGACCGTGAGGACGACGAGGTACTGCTGCCCCCGCCCGGCGCCGAAGCGGGCCTCGGCCCAGGCCGCCGCGTTGGCGTCGTTCTCCACGACGACCGGCAGCCCACACCGTTTCTCGACGTTGACGCGCAGCGGCTCGTCACGCCAGGCCAGGTTGGGCGCGAAGACCACGGTGGATCGTGCGGCGTCGACGAACCCGGCCGCCCCGATGCCGACGGCCTCGACCTCGTGGGAGGCCTGCAGCTCTCGGACGACGTCGGCGATGATCTCCTCGATCCTGGCCGGGTCGTGCGACGGTGTGTCGCGCCGGGCGCTGGCGACGATGCCGCCCTGCTCGTCGACCAGCCCGGCGGCGACCTTGGTGCCGCCGATGTCGACGCCGATCGCGAGTGCCATGGTCGCCCCCCCGGTCATGGGTGCGGTGTGATCCAAAGCACTGTGGACTCTGCTCCCTCCCCGCACCCCATGCCACCGGAAGCGGGTCCGCCGTCTGGTGGTCGGACCGGAGATCGCCGGGAAACGCCCGGCATCGGGGACTCCCGTGGATGTCCCCGGCTCCGGTTCCGATCAGGAGGCCCTACGAGCATGATGTGATCCGGCTCGAGATGAGGCCTCGTTCCAGGCTCGGAGCCACACGTCCGTCCACCACGGGGACAACAGGTCGTCGAGGCCCTTGGCGGGCGGCCCAGGAGGTGCGGAATGGCGGAGCCGAGGATCCTCGGGATCGTGCTGGCCGGTGGTGCGGGCACGCGGCTCGCGCCGTTGACCGAGGACCGGGCCAAGCCCGCCGTACCCTTCGGTGGCCTCTACCGGCTGATCGACTTCGCCCTGTCCAACCTCGTCAACGCCGGCATCCTCAAGATCGCTGTGCTCACGCAGTACAAGAGCCACAGCCTCGACCGCCACATCACGACGACCTGGCGACTGTCGAACCTGCTCGGCAACTACGTCACCACGGTGCCGGCCCAGCAGCGCCTCGGCCCCCGCTGGTACACCGGCTCGGCCGACGCGATCCTCCAGTCGCTGAACCTCATCAACGACGAGCGCCCCGACCTCGTCGTCGTCTTCGGCGCCGACCACGTGTACCGCATGGACCCGGGGCAGATGTGGCGCCAGCACCTGGACGGGGGCGCCGGGGTGACGGTCGCGGGCATCCCTGTGCCTCGCCGGGAGGCCACCGCCTTCGGCGTCATCCAGACGGCGGACGACGGACAGCGGATCGAGGCTTTCCTGGAGAAGCCCGCCGATCCGCCCGCGCTGCCCGGCCGCCCCGATGAGACCTTCGCGTCCATGGGCAACTACGTCTTCAGCACCGAGGCGCTGCTCGACGCCCTGCGCACCGACGCCGCCGACGAGGACAGCAAGCACGACATGGGCGGCAACATCGTCCCGATGCTGGTCGGGCAGGGCGCGGCGCAGGTGTACGACTTCAAGTCGAACGACGTCCCTGGGGAGAAGGCCGGCACCGAGCGCTACTGGCGCGACGTCGGCACGCTGGACTCCTACTTCGACGCCCACATGGATCTCTGCGCGGCGACCCCGGCATTCGACCTCTACAACGAGCGCTGGCCGATCCTCACCCACATCCCGTCCCGGCCGCCAGCGAAGTTCGTGCACGACGACGGCGACCGGGTCGGCCGGGCGATCAGCAGCATCGTGTCCAACGGCGTCATCGTCTCCGGTGGCTGTGTCCGCGAGTCGGTGCTCTCCCCCGGCGTGGTCGTGCACAGCTGGGCGTCCCTCGAGAGGTCCGTGGTCCTGGACGGCACGCACGTCGGCCGCCGGGCCGTGCTCCGCGATGCGATCGTCGACAAGAACGTCCGCATCGGCGAGGGCGTCGAGATCGGCGTCGACAAAGACGACGACCGTGCCCGCGGCCTCGTCGTCTCCGAGGCGGGCATCACCGTGGTCGGCAAGGGACGGGAGATCATGAAGTGAGTGCGACGCCGGTGAACCGTCCCCTGTCTCATAGCGGGTCCGAATCCACGGGAGAGTGGGATCGTGCCTGCACCGAGGAAGTACCCGGACGAGCTGCGTGACCGGTCGATCCGCCTCGGCAGCGACCTCGTCGACGGCCCGGAGAGGTTGAGCGTGAACGGCGGCGTGCATCCGGGTGGGCGAGCAGTTGGGGACCAACAGCGACACGCTGCGGCACTGGGCCAGGCAGGCCCGCGTCGACGCCGGCGCCGAGCCGGGACTGACCAGCGACGAGCGCACTCGGCTGCGCGAGCTGCAGCGGGAGGTTCGCGAACTGCGCCGGGCGAAGCGATCCTCACGAGTGCATCGGCTGGAGTTCGGAGTCGAGCCGATCTGCCGGGTGCCGCGCGAGCACGGCCTGAGATCGCCCCCCGAGCACCTACCTGGCGGCCAGAACCCCCCACCGTCGGCCCGCGCCCAGCGGGACGCGGTCGTCTCTGAGCGGATCCGCGCCGTGCACGGCGACCGCGAGATCGGCCGCGGCCTGTATGGGATGCGCAAGGTGCACGCCCAGCTGCGCCCCGAGGGCGGCGTGAACAGCCGGCCGGTCTCGCGCCGACAGGCGGAGCACCTCATGCGCGCCGACGGGCAGTAGGGAGCCCGCCGCGGCCGGACGCTCCGGACAGCCGCCCGGATGCCGCGACGGCCGGCTGGTGGACCTCTTGCAACGCAACTTCACCGCGTCGGCACCCAACCGGTCGTGGCTGGTGGACTTCACCTGGGTGCCGACCTGGTCGGGCATGTCCTTCACCGCCTTCGTCTGCGACGCGTTCAGCCGCCGCATCGTCGGCTGGCGCACCGCCTCGGCGATGTCCACCAAGCTGCCGCTGGACGCACTCGAGGTGGCCCTGAGGATCCGGGAGCGAGCAGGTCAAGACGTCACCGGCGTGGTTCAACACAGCGACGCCGGCAGTCGATACACCGCGATTCGATACCAGGCTCGGCTGGCCGAGGCCGGCGCGGTCGCCTCGATCGGCAGCGTGGGGGGCTCCTATGACAAAGCCCAGGCGGAGAGCCTGATCGGCCTGTACGAAACCGAGTGCACCCGTCCCGACGGACCCTGGCGCAGCGTCGGCGACCTCGAGCTGGCCACCCTGTCCTGGGTGCACTGCCTCAACACCACCCGCCTGCACAGCGCCCTCGGGCACAGGCCGCCGAGCGAGGTCGACCAGGAGTGCAACCGTTCCATCACCGCCGAGCAGCATCCGCTACCGGCATGACCGCCCCGCTGCAGAACCGGGGACGGTTCACTCGCCCGACAACTCACCTACTTACGCTCACGTGCGACCTGCGCTTTCACTGCTCTGAACAGCGCTTCCGGGTCCCGCTCCCCGAAGATGCTAGGAGAACCGATGCGGGTCCAACCGAGCCGCGCCAAGCGTCCCACCAGCGAGAACGGTCGATCCAGCGCTCGATGCCAGGGAAGCACAGGGCTCACTCGACAGACAGCCCACGTCCTGCAGTGGATCTGGCGTACTCATCCAGTCGCCGTTCCGGGCGCCTGGGGCTGCTCCCGGAGCACCACGGACGATCGACCTCGACAGCCAGAACGTCCGCTACGCCCGCCGGCTGACAGACCGCGGCCGCGCGCCGGTGCTCGACGAGCTGACCCGCGGCGACCGCCGCGGCGAGGACCATGGCGACCGAGACGCCGCGGGAGTGACGGGTCTGCGCCTGGTTCCTCCGTGGCTCGGTGGCCGCGAGCGCCCCTTCAGCCCCGGCTGGGCGCCCACCGTTCGATCGTGGACTGACGGACCTGCAGTTCGCGGCGGGCCCACCGGACGGCGTGCAGGTAGTGCGCGCTCAGGCCGATTCCCCAGCCCACGAGGGGGAAGAAGAACCAGAGGAAGTCCTCGTCGGTCTGCGTCACCAGGACGATGCTGAGGACCCGTCAGCACGAGGACGTACATGTCGCGTGGATGCGCCATCCCAGTCGAGCAGTCCACGGGCACGCCGGGCCCGCCTCACCAGGTGACGGCCGACGGCCGTGCGGCGTGACGACCTTCGGCCCTGTCGGACCTTCCCCACCGGACGTCCGATGACGCGGCCACACCACGTACGGGGCTGCACCGCGCCGCCAGCGTCTCTCAGGAGGTCCTCGTGAGCGTTCCGAGCACCGGTCAGCAGGCCGCCGGAGGGATCGTCGTCGGGGTTGACGGGTCTGCCTCCTCCGAGGATGCGCTGCGCTGGGCCGCGGAACAGGCGCGGCTGACCGGCCAGGAGTTGCACGCCGTCAGCGCCTGGGAGGTCCCGATGCCGTACGACGGGCCGGTCATCGGAGACCTCGACCTGTCCGGGGACACCGCCGCTCTGCTGGAGAAGACGGTGGGGAACGCCCTGGGCGCGGCCGATGCCGCGCGGGTCGTCCGGCACGTGCAGCAGGGGCACCCCGCGCAGGTGCTGATGGACGTTGGCCGCGACGCCGACCTGCTGGTCGTGGGCTCCCGGGGGCACGGCCGCCTCCCCGGCCTCCTCCTGGGCTCAGTGAGCCAGCACGTGACGGCCCGCGCCGCCTGTCCCGTGGTGGTGGTCCACGGGCACCGGGCCCCGACCGGTCTGGTCGTCGTCGGCGTGGACGGGTCCTCCGAGTCGGAGCAGGCGCTGCGCTGGGCGGGCCGGCAGGCCCGCACCACCGGAGCGCACCTCCGCGCGGTCATCGCCTGGCACGTTCCGGTCGCCTACGGGGTCACGGCGGGCAAGGAGCTCGACTGGGCCGCGCACAGCACGCACATCCTGGCCATGAGCGTCGCCGAAGCACTCGGCGGAGAGGGCGCCATCGGGGTCGAGCAGGACGTCGTGGAGGACGACCCGGCGACCGCGCTCCTGGACGCCGCGGAGGGGGCCGACCTCCTGGTGGTCGGTCGGCGGGGCCGTGGCGGCTTCGCCGGCATGCGACGGGGGTCGGTGAGCCGGCACGTGGTGACGCACGCGTCGTGCTCCGTCGTCGTCCACCCCGGCGCGCCGGAGATCCAGCCCGCGCGGGAGTCGTGACCTCTCGTCATGGGGGCGTTCAGACCCCATTCTCGGACGCCCACGTTCCGGACACCGCCGCGCGAAGGTCCGCGACGGTCCGCGCGTGCAGGTCCCGCAGGTGGGCGCTGGGTTCACTCACCGGGGCCACCGGATCATGGACCCGGCGGGCCGCCTCGGGTAGCTGGGCTAACCCCTCCGCGCTGACCCTGGGCGAGCCGGCGAACGCCCGGGTCGATGAGCCGTCGGCGCACCCGCGGCGTCCCGGCGGCAGGACGATGAGAGGGCCTGGCGCCGGCAGGTACGTGGTCCTGGGACCGCCGGGGTTTGCGCAGTTGCCATCGCCAAGCAGGTCGGGGCCCACCCCGCTGTCCAGCACCTTGAGACCGCCGAGCCCCAGACGAGGGTGCCTCCGGCCTCCCGCCGGAGCGCGGCTGCACCAGAACTGGAGACGGACCGGAGACCCGGCGCAGCGACCGGCTACCGTGCACGTGGACCGTGTGGCACCGGCAACAGCAGCAGGCGCGGAGCTGGGCCCGAGAACTCGCCCGATAACCCACCGGCTTACGCTCCGGCGCCACCTGCGGTCATGCCGCTGTGAACAGCGCTTTCGGGTCCCGCTCCCCGAAGATGCCGGGCGAGCCCATGCGCGTGCAGCCCAGCCGAGCGAGGCGTCCTGCCAGCGGAGACGACTGACAGCTCGATCAGTCCGACGCCGACGTCTCAACCTACCTGGGCCTCGCGGTGTCACCGGCGGCCCACCGCCTCAACCCGCCCGGCACAGCGAGGCCCCTGAACGGCGACTGCCGCCCAGGGGCCTCGCTGTCAGACGGTGTCAGGCCGCGGCGCCGGGATGGAACGACGGCGTGATCGGTGTCGCGACGTCGTTGCGCGCCTCGAGGACGCGGCCCGCCTCCAGCAGCACGTCCTCGCGGAACTTCTGGCCGACGAGCTGCACGCCGATGGGGAGGCCACCGCCGCTCGTCACCGGGACGGACAGGCCCGGGAAGCCGAGCAGGGCCAGGGACATCATCGGCCACTGCGCCTTGATGACCTGCTCCATGCGGTCGACGTCCTTGACGTCGGCGTCGATCTCGAACGTCCGCTCCGCGGAGACGGGCGTGAGCAGCACCGGGTAGCGCTGCAGGAAGAGTTGGAGCTCGCGCATGAGCGTCCCCCGCCGCGCATAGCCGCGCACGTAGGCGTCGAGGCCGAAGTCGCTGTGCATGCGCTTGGTGACGGCGAACTGGTTGTCCGCCGACCGACGGATCGCCTCGTCGCCGTGCTCCTCGATGGCCAGGCCGAGGTCCTCGAACTCGACGCCCTGGACGAGCAGCCACCAGAGACGCCACGCCTCGGCGAACAGCGGCAGCCGGACCTCCTCGACCTCGTACCCGGCGTCCTCCAGCCAGCGAGCGGCGGACGTGATGGCCGCGTCGACGGCCGGGTCGATCGCGGCCACCCCCACGTCGCGGAGGACGGCCACGCGGCGCCTCGGCAGCGGCGGCCCCTCGAGCGGTGCCGGGACGTTGAACGGGTCGCGGGGGTTGTAGGTCGCCATGGCTCGCAGGCCCAGGGCGACGTCGTCCACCGATCGCGCCAACGGGCCCTGGACCAGCATCGCCTGGACCCCGAGGAGCTGGTCATCCTCCCAGGGCCCGTACCAGGTCGGCACCCGGCCCGGGGTCGGGCGGAGCCCCACCACTCCGCAGCTGGCCGCGGGGTAGCGGATCGAGCCACCGATGTCGTTGCCGTGCGCGATGACCCCCATCCCGGTGGCGACCGCAGCGGCGGCACCGCCGCTGGAGCCCCCGGGCGTCCTGGCTGGATCCCAGGGGTTGAGGGTCCGTCCGTGCAGTTCGTTGTCGGTGAACCACCGGATGGAGAAGGCAGGCGTGTTCGACCGGCCGACGAAGACCGCGCCGGCGTTGCGCAGGTTCTCGATGTGCGGGGCGTCCTGCTCGACGACCGCTTCGGCGAAGGCGGTCACTCCACCCGTCGTCGCCAGTCCTGCCTGGTCGCTGTTGATCTTCGTGGTGACGGGCACGCCGTGCAGAGGGGCCAGCGGCTCACCCGCCCGGCGGCGGGCGTCGGCCTTGTCGGCTGCGGCGAGCGCGTCGTCGGCCAGCACCTCCGCGAGCGCGTTGACCGTCGGGTTGACCGCGGAGATCCGCTCGAGCGTCGAGGCCACGGCCTCGCGGGAGGAGATGAGGCCGTTGCGGATGGCGGCGGCCGTCTCGACGGCGGACCACTGCCAGATGGTGTCGGACAAGGGGGTTCCTCTCTGGGAGACGGATCAGCCGACGACGAGCAGGTTCGTCAGGGGCTCGGGGTTGGTCCGCAGCCGGAGCACGCGCTCATCGAAGACGAGGCGGCCCTTGACCATGCCGAGGACCCGGTCGGCGAACGTGAGCGGGAGCTGCGGTCCCTGCTCGACGAGGAGGACGGTCACCCCGGTCGCGGCGATGGTGCGCAGGGCCTCCAGCGCGCCCTTGGCGATGGAGGGCTGCAGGCCCTGGGAGAACTCGTCCACCACGATGGCGTGTTCGCCCGCCAGCATCGCGCGGGCGAGGCCCAGCTGCTGCTTCTGGCCGCCGGACATCTGACCGGCCGGCTGCGAGAGACGCTCTCGGAGCACCGGGAACACCGAGAAGACGTCCACGGGCGGGGTGTGCCCGCGTCGCCGGGCGAGGCGGAGGTTCTCCTCGACCGTCAGGCTGGGGAAGACACCCCGGTCGTCGGGCAGGAAGGACAGCCCTCGCCGAGCAAGACCGTCGGGACTCCCCAGCGGGAGGGGGACGTCCCCCGACGAGAGCGTGCCGGAGAAGACGTCGCACTGCCCGAAGAGAGCCCGCAGCAGAGTTGTCTTGCCCATGCCGTTGCGGCCCAGGAGCGCGACGACCTCGCCGGTCGCGAACTCGACGGTGACGTCGTCGACGATGCGGGTCTTGCCGTACCCGGCCGTCAAGTGCTCGATCCTCAGCATCGTCACACCGCCCCGATGTAGGCGGCCCGGACCTCGTCGTGGTCGGCCACCTCGTCCATGTCCCCGCTGACCAGGACCCTGCCGTCGGCGAGGACCACCACCCGGTCGCCCAACTGCTTGACGATGTCCATGTCGTGCTCGACGACGACGAGCGTGCAGCCCAGCTCCCGGCTGATCGCCCGGAGCGTGTGGGCCAGGCGCGTGGAGTCCTCGTGGGACAGCCCCGCGGCTGGCTCGTCCAGGAGCACGATCTCCGGACCCCACGCGATCGTGAGGGCCAGTTCGAGGGCCCGCTGGTCGGCCAGCGAGAGGTCTCGGGTCAGGACGTCGTCGTTGTCGGCGAAGCGTCCGAGCTCGGCGGGCAGGGCCACCGGCTGGTGGGCCTCCGCCCGGGCGATCGCGAGGTTCTGCGCCGGGGTGAGCTCCGGGTAGACGCTCGGCGTCTGGAAGAGCCGGCCCAGGCCGAGGGCCGCCCGGTGGTGGGGGCTCGACCCCGTGACGGCCTGCCCCTTGAGGAGGATCTCCCCGCGGGTCGGCTCGAGGTCACCCGCGACGAGGTTGAGCAGGGTCGTCTTGCCCGCCCCGTTGGGGCCGATGAGGCACACCACCTCACCGGGCGCGATGGCGAGGTCGACGCCGCGGATGACCGGCATCGCACCGAAGCTCTTGACGAGGCCGCGGACCTCGACCGCCGGCGTCCCGGGCTCGTCGCTCCCGCGCCGCGGAGGATGTGACGGAGCGCGGACCGGCTGCTCCGCCCGGGCCCGGAGCACCGCGCCCTGGGCCGCGGCCTGGGCCACCGGCCGGCGGAGACGAGCTGTCGCGAGCCCGACCAGGCCGCCCGGCGCGAACCGGACGACGAGCACGAAGAGCACGCCGATCACGAAGAGGTACCAGCTGCCGATCGCCGCACCGAGGTACTCCTGGCCGATGGTCACGAGCGCGGCGCCGAGGAAGGCACCGGCGATGGAGCCGCGCCCGCCGACGGCGAGGAACACCAGCACCTGGGTGGACATGACGATGCCGGCGATCCCCGGGGACACCAGCCCGACGACGGGCGCGGCGAGCATGCCCGCCACGGCGGCCACGACCGCGCTGAGGACGAATGCCGTGATCTTGACCTGGCGCGGGTCGATCCCCAAGTGCTCGGAACGAGCCTCGTTGATGCGCACGGCGAGCAGCCGCCGGCCGAACCGCCCCCGCAGGACGACGACCCAGACCACCGCCACCACGAGGACGACCACGACTGCGACGAGGTAGAACGCGCCCACGATCCCGCCCGACGCGACGAACAGGCCGTTCGTGCCGTTCGTGAGCTCGAGCAGGGAGCGGGCCGCCTGCTCGACGAGCAGCGTCAGGGCGAGCGTGAGCACCGCCATGGTCGAGGGCGACGTGCCCTGCCGGAGACCGGCCAGCCCCACGGCGAGGGCCACGGCCGCGGCCACCACGAGCGTGACCGGAACGGCGAGCGCCAGCGCGATGTCCCGCTCCGTGGCGATGGCGACGCCGTAGGCACCGACGCCGAAGAACGCGGCGTGGCCGATGCTGATCACCCCCGCCCGGCCCCAGGCGAGGTCGAGCCCGAACGCGAACAGCCCGTAGGCCAGGGACAGCGTCAGGAGCAGCAGTGGGTACGACGTCAGGACGAACGGCGCGGCGGCGAGGCCGACGACGGCCACCGCGAGGGCGCCGACGTGCCGGCGCTCGACCCGTGCGGGTCCTGCCGGGGTGGCCCTCAGCATGCGGGGTTCCGCTCGAGGTCCTCGACGGCCGCGAACTCCTCGACCGGGGTGTAGGCGCCGCCTGGCTGGATGTCGAAGAGGTACATGTCGGTGACGAAGTAGTGGTCCTCGGTGAAGCTGCCGTTGCCGAAGACGCCGTTCTCCACGGTCTGCTGGGCGAGGGCCTCGGCGACGGCGTCGCCGTCCGTGCTGCCGGCCTGTTCCACAGCCCGGGCGATGGCCTGGACGCCCTCGTAGGCGTTCGCCGCGACCGAGGGGATCGGGTCCTCGACGTCGTAGGCCTCGCGGAAGCTCGAGACGAACTCGGCGTTGGCCTCGCCCTCGAGCTGGTCGGAGTACCGGCCGCTGAGCTGCGTGCCCTCGATCCGCGTGGTCAAGCTCGGGTAGAAGTCCGCGATCAGGCTGATGCCGGTGAGACCGGTGTCGTCCAGGAGGCCGGACTGGTCGGCCTGCGTGACCAGGCCGACGGCGTCGCCGCCGACGACCGCCGAGAGGATCCAGTCCGGCTGGGCGCCGGCCAGCTTGCCGACCACCGGCTGCCAGTCCGTGGTGCCGAGCGGGGAGTACTCCTCCAGGACGACGGTCCCGCCGGCCTCCTCGATCATCGCCCGGGCCTTCGCGTTGTAGCTGCGGGGGAAGACGTAGTCGCTGCCGACGAGTGCGACGTTGCTGCCGTACTTCTCCAGCATGTGCGGCACGATGCCCTCGAGCATCGTCTGGTCGGGCTCGCCGAAGGAGAAGAAGTAGTCACCGCAGAAGGGCGCGTCGCCCATGATCGCGGTGGCGAAGGGCACCCGGGCCTCGTCGGAGACCTCCGCGACGGCGCCGGCGGTGTCGCCGGGGATCGTGCCGAACAGGACGTCCACCTGGTCCTGGTTGATGAGGCGCTGAGCGAGCTGAGTGGACCGGGAGACGTTCGCCTCGTCGTCGACCATGACGAACTCCACGTCCTGACCGAGCACCCCGCCCTCGGCGTTGATCTTCTCCACGCCCAGCTCGAAGCCGCGCTGGAGGGCGGTGCCCTCGGCCACCACCGGACCGGTGACGGGCGCGATGAGCCCGATCTTGAGCGGGTCCCCGGCAGAGCCACCCGAGGACTCGGCGACCGCTCCGCCGCATGCGGTGAGGAGCAAGACGCTGCTTGCCGCGGCGGCGCCGATGGCGCGGGCGCGGGTCATGCCGCACCGGCCGGCGCGGGCGCGGGCGATCTCGTGAGCCATGGTGGTTTCCTCCAGGTCAGGCCGTTGGGGCGGATGGCGATCAGGGCGATGAGCAGGGCGAAGAGGACGAACTGGGCGACCGTCTCGGTCAGGTAGTTGCGCAGGAAGGTGCTGAGCACGGCGACGACGAAGGCGCCGAAGACGGAGCCGGGGAGGGATCCCGGCCGGCCGAGCAGCACGGCGAAGAAGGCGGGGGCCAGGAAGGAGGCTCCGACGGCGGGCGTGACGCCGAGCATCGGGCTCTGGACGGAGCCGGCGAGGACGGCGATCGCGGTGGCGATGGCGAACCCGCCGGTCATCATGGCCGCGGGCGGGATGCCCAGGAGCCCGGCCATCTCCCGGTTGTCGACCGTGGCTCGGACCCTCAGGCCCAGGCTCGTGCGGTAGACCACCAGCAGGACGACGACCACGACGGCGAGGCAGACGCCGGTGGCGACCAGCCGGTAGGTGGGATAGGCGACCCCGAGCACGTGGACCGTGCCGTCCACCGGTGCCGCCACCGACGCGGGGGTGGACCCGAACAGGGCGTCAGCACCCTGCCGCAGGACGATGGCCACGCCCCACATCGCCAGGAGCGTGGCGAGGAAGCCGCGGACGTAGAGCCTGGACAGGACCAGCCGCTCCGTCACGGCCCCCAGGACCAGGCCGAGGGCGACCGCGATGACGACCCGGAGCAGGAAGGGGACGCCGTCCAGCGCGTACATCGTGAAGGCGCCGACCATCACGAACTCGCCGTGGGCCACGTTGACCACACCGAGCTGACCGAAGATCACGCCGAGGCTCAGGGCCAGAAGGGCGTAGAACCCGAACAGCGACACCACGGACAGCGCGAGCGAGACCAGCGTCTCCATCACGCACCCCGCAGAGAGCGGGTCGGGGTGACACACAGCACAGCGGCAGACATGGCCGCGAGGGTGTCAACGCTCCCCCGGCGGCCGCCTCCAAGTGAGACGGCGGGCCCGGGACGTTCTCACTTCCAGTGCCGCGAGACCGCCTTCGAGACAAACCCCACGACGTCCACCCGGTCGGTGCAGATGCCGCCGGCGAGCATCCCCAGCATGGAGATGCGACGCCGGGGGTCCCGGATTGCCCCGGCCATGTCGATCGCGTCCCTCGGGTCGGCCGTCCGCCGGATGTGCCCGGACGACTGCGCCGCCACCCACGAGCGCGCGAAGTGGGGTTCGAACTCGGCGCGGATGTGCTCGACCGGCTTCTTCCCGACCTCGATCCCCGCTCCCAGGATGAACCGGTGGTCCTCGGTCGTCATCCGAGTGAACGTCTCGATGACCCTGAGCACGTGGTCGACCGGCTCCTGATCCGGAGCGGAGCAGGCCAGGTCGGCCATCCGGGACCACCGCCTGATGGAGACCTCGTCGATGAGGGCCTGTCTGCCGTCGAAGTGCCGGTAGAGCGTTGCCAGGCTGACCCCGGCCGCGGCGGCGATCTCACGGACGCTGATGTCGGGCGAGCCGGCCCAACCGACCACGTCGCGGGTGGCGCGAACCAGCCGCAGACGGTTCTCCTGCGCGTCGCTCCGCATGCTGACTCCTTCGCCGGGTCCGGGTGCGCGGCGGCACAAGCGCTCAATGGCCGGAGGCGATTGTGAGCGAGGGACGCAGAACCCGCCCCCAGCCACCGCTCAGTGTGATGCATCGCACAGCTGCCCTCGCCCACCGTCGGGGTGTCCGCAACTGCGCGGACTGCGGACAGAGAACTCGCCCGACAACTCACCGGTCTACGTTCGTGAGTGACCTGCGGTTTCGCGGCTTCGAACAGCGCTCCCGAGTCCCGCTCCCCGAAGATGCCGGGCGAGCCGATGCGCGTGCAGCCCAGTCGCGCCAAGCGCCCCGCCGCGTAGTGCGGCTGGGGTCGGCCCATCGGTCAGCCGCACCCAGGTGTTCCCGCAGGGCGGCAGCCCGGGATGTGTCACCGCAGGGGCCTGTGAGCTCTCGTGACACCTCGCCCCTTCGATCAGCTCTCGAGCACGTCTCGGCGATGGACGGCGGCCTGGCGGGCCGCCACTGACGGGCCGGTCGCTACACCCGCCGCGTCGACGACCGAGGTCGCTCCTGGGGACCATCGGCCCTGTGCGGTCCCGGAGGGTCACACCAGGCTGAGCCCCCCGCGCGTCGATTCGACTGCCGAGTTCTCCGCTCGACCTCCGCGGGCCGGTCGACAGGGGGTGCACTGTGCGCCTGGCGAGTTCCTCCCGACGGTCGGGGCTCGTGGTCGCGGTCGTCACGCTGACCGCTGCCCTGAGCGTGCCCGCCGCCACCGCCTCCACCACTGATGACCCCGATCCGCGGATCACGGCCGTGATGGACAAGCCCGCCTATGCGACCGCGCAGTGGGGCCTGCTCCAGGTCGATCCGTCCAGTGGTCGGGTCGCCCGGTCACAGTTCCCCGACCAGTCGTTCCTGCCCGGATCGGTGACCAAGCTGTTCAGCGTCTCGGCGGCGTGGGGGACGCTGGGCGCCGACCATCGGTTCGAGACGCCGGTCTACGCCGTGGGCGGGCAGGACGGATCGACGTTGACGGGCGACCTGGTGCTGGTCGCCCAGGGTGACCTGACGATGGGTGGCCGCACGGAGCCGGACGGCGCTGTCGCCTTCACCGACATCGACCACACGTACGCGAACGACCTCCCGGGGGCGACGCTCACGCCGGAGGATCCCCTCGCCGGGCTGGACTCCATGGCCGACCAGGTGCGCGCCGCGGGCATCACCCGGGTCGCCGGCGACGTGGTGATCGACGACCGGGCCTTCTCCGCGGTCGGCGAGCTCGATCCGACGCCCACCCCGCTGATCATCAACGACAACCTCATCGACCTGCTGACGACACCGACCAGTCCCGGGCAGCCGGCCGACTTCTCGTGGCGGCCGCAGGTCAGCACGTTCCAGGTCACCTCCGACGTCCGCACGGTCGCGGCGGACGGACCGACCGACATCCAGGTCACGACCTCCCCCGACGGTCACCAGGTCTCGGTCAGCGGCACCATCGCCGCCGGCTCACAGCCGCAGCTCCGGGTGGCACAGGTCGAGGACCCCTCCGCGTTCGGCCGGACCGCGCTCATCGAGGCCCTCGGCCGCGCCGGCGTCACCGTCGACGCTCCGGCCGGCGGCCCCAACCCGGTGGACCAGGCACCCGAGTCGTACGCGTCCGCTCGGACGGTGGCCTCCTACGTCTCCCCGGTGTTCGCCGAGTACGCGAAGCTGATCCTGAAGGTCAGCCACAACCTCGGTGCCAACCTGACCCTCTGCCTCATGGCCGTGCACGCCGGGTCGACCGACTGCATGGCCGGGTTCCCGGTCGAGAAGGCCTTCCTGCAGAGAGCCGGCGTGGACACCAACGCGGTCAGCTTCTCCGACGGCCGGGGCGGCACCCCGGAAGACCGCGTGACCCCTCGAGCGGTCACCCAGATCCTCGAGTACTGGCTGGGCACGCCGGATGCGGACCGGTTCCGCACGTCGCTGCCCGTCCTGGGTGTGGACGGCTCGCTGGGCGAGTTCTGCACCTCTTGCCCGGCCCAGGGCAGGGTGTTCGCCAAGACCGGCACGGTCGCCGGCCCCGACGACCTGAACCAGCGTCTCCAGATCGGCGCCATGACCCTCGGCGGGTACCTCGAGGCGGGCGACGGCCGCTACGAGGTGTTCTACGTCGGGGTGACCGGCGCGACGGCGACGACGATCGAGGAGCTCGTCGATGTCCTCCGGGACGTCGCGGACATCGGAGCCTTCATGCAGGAGGACGCCGCCGCATCGGCGACCGCCGGATGACCTGGGGTGTGCCGGCACGAGCACAGCGCTCGCTCGACGGACGACCACGTCCTCCAGGGGATCTGGCGTACTCCTCCGGTCGCCCCTCCGGGCGGCTCGGGCCGCTCCCGGAGCACCGCGGACCATCGGGCTCTACAGCCTGAGCGTCCGCCACTCCTCCCGCCGGCTGACCCGCCACGCGGTCGCCGCCTGGTTGGACGAGCCGTGCGGCCGACGCCCGACCGACGTCGACCTCGACCGCGAGCTGGCCGGCAATGGCTCCCACCCCCGGGTCGTGCCGTCCGGCGCGGATCCGCGCCAACGACACACGCTCGATCAGACGAATCGGGTGCGCGCTCGCGGCAGGGCTACGCCGTCCACCTCGATGTCGACCTTCTCGTTGTAGAAGGCGACGAGGCCCGCGATCGGCAGGAGCTGGCGAGTGGGGAAGGAGTAGGACCATGCGACGTCCTCGTACCCCTTCGGTGTCGTGCCCTCGACCCGCAGGGACCAGTAGTCGGAGGTGACTCCCTTGTACGGGCATGCCGTCTGGGTGCCGGTCCGGACGAGCTGCTCGAGGGCCACGTCGGTGCGGTGGACGTAGTAGCGGGTGAGCAACCCGGTCTCGAAGACCAGCACCGGGCTCGTGGTGTCGGCAAGCAGGTGACCGTCCAACCGCACGCGGACGTGGCGGTGTGACGGCAGGGCGTCGACCCGGACGTAGGGATTGCGGGGATGGACGAACACCTGCTCGTCCTCCTCGTACCAGGCGTCGAGGGCCGCCCACTCGAAGCGGGCGGTGCGGGCGACACCGTCAACGGCACCGGCATCGAAGACCCGCACGCTGGCCGGACGCTCCTCGCCACCGGCCCGCAGTCCGTACCGCCGGGCGGTTCCGAACCGGAGGTGCAGCTCCCGCCCCTCGTCGACCAGGAACGCGTCGTCGACGTCATCGAGCGGGATGTAGTACTGGGGATAGAAGGGGAACTCCCAGACGTAGCGCGCTCGGACGGAGTCGAAGACGGTCCGGCCACCCAGGGTGGCCCTCACCCGCCGCGGTGCGGGCTCGATGCGACCGGCCTCGGCGGCCATCACCGGATGGTCGCGGCCTGCTGTTCCGGACTGGTCTGTCATCACTCCTCCGCTCGCCTGCTCGTGCTGGCGGCGCTGCGTCTGAGATGTCAGGTGGACGGGTGGAGGTCGGCTGCACCGAAGGGGACGTCGAAGCGATCGCACCAGACGACGACGCTGGTGTAGTCGGCGCTCTCGACGTCGGCGGGGATGACGTGGTTCTGGTCGCCGATGTTGCCCTTGAGCGGCCCCAGGCTGACGTGGTCGTCGTCGAACGCGTCCTCCGCACCGAGCGCCGGGGTCTTCGTCAACCAGACGACCAGCACCGGGCCGTTGGACGTGGCGAACCCCTCGAACCGGACGATCACCCGGTCGTCGGGCAGGCGGAGAACCCGAGCCGTGCCGACGGTCTCGTGCTCGCGGGAGGCGAAGCTGCCCGAGGCCAGTTCCACGGGTCCCGCTGCCACCGTCGGGGCGGCCGATCCCGGAGTCGGCGAGGACTCGGCGGCCGCGCTCGGCAGCACCTCGTCGACCCGCTGGTCGTACAAGACCTTCTGCGGCTGGAACCACACCACCGTGGCGGCAGCGAGGACGGTGAGTGCGCCCGCCGTCAGCCACACCCACCTCCTCCGCCATCGCCTCGGGCGCTGGCCGGGCAGGCCGGACCCGGTGGCCGGTTCGTCCGTACGGCCGGGGACCTCTCTCGCACGCGTCATGACGCCTGGTCTCCACTCCGCTCTCTCCCGTTACGCGGACGACGGGCATCGCGTCGCCACCCCGCCGCCGCGCTGGACCGCGACCGGTCAGGCGGCCTGCACGATGTCGCCGGCGGGGATGCCGCACGCGGCGGCGAACGCATAGGGATGCGCGAACGCGTAGCCGGCCTGGTCGGCTCCGGCCTCCAGTTGGAGGCAGACTCCGGAGCTCCAGTTCCAGACGACGACCACCGCCTCGCCGGTCCCCCTGTCCCAGAACAGCGTCACGTCGACGGCGCCCTGCTCGCGGCGGGCGAGCTCGAGGAGCCGGGACCCGTTCTTCGTGCTGTGCGACATGACCGACCACTCCTGACCTCTCCGACGTCCGGTCCGGTCCCCCGACACCTGGGGGGATCGGCGGCCCGCCGGGGCGGGCCTTCCCATCCCTTGTGTCGCAGCAGGTGCGCCGGGGGTTACACGTTCGCGCCGCCGGACCCGCCGCTCGTGCCGGCGTGCGAGGCGATCGTGGGCGTCGTCTGAGGCGCCGGCCGGCGCCTCAGCTCCGAGGAACGCGAGGAACTCGGCGGGCGCCGCTCTCCCGGCCGAGGTCGGACGACTCCACCCAGAGCAGGTCCAGCCCCAGATCCCGGATGCGGTCGAGGACGCCGTAGAGCGCGGCGGAGTCGACGCACACCCCGGAGAGCGCGGTGCACCCCTCTTCGACCCCGGCGAGGCCCAACGGCTCGAACGCGGCGGCGAGGCGCTCCGTGAGAATCCCACTGACCGTGATCCGGTAGAACCGCTCGGGCATGCCGCCAGGGTGCCCCTCGGGCACTCCGGAGACATCCACCCCGCCCCCGTCTCACCCGGGTGAGATCGCCCGCGGGGGGAGGCGTGCTCCGCCCCCGCCGGACCAGGCTCGTCCCCAGCCGGCCCGGGGAGGGACCATGCCAACGCTGCGCCGCCAGGTGCCGGTCGGCGGGGACACCACCGACCGGGACACCGCCGAGTGGGAGATCGTGCCCGGCGTGGATGCCACACCTCCGGATGCCGTGCACCCGGGTGCTCCGCCTCCGGATGCGGAGCTACGCGCCCGGCTGCGCGCCGGCGATGCCGCCGCGTTCGCCGACATCGTGGACGCGTGGTCTCCCGTGATGCTCTCCGTGGCCCGGCGCTACGTCCACGACCGGCACGCCGCCGAGGACGTCGTCCAGGAGGCGTGGCTCGGGGTCATCAGCGGGATCGCGCGGTTCGAGGGCCGGTCCTCGGTCCGGAGCTGGACGTTCTCCATCCTGATCAACCGGGCCAAGAGCCGGTGGGCGCGGGATGCGCGCGTCGTGTCCTCCGCGGATCTGACCGGCTCGACGCCGTCCGGACCCACGGTCGACCCGGCCCGGTTCCGCGGGCCGGACGACGCCTACCCCGGGCACTGGACCTCGACCGGTGCGCCGCGGCCCTGGGACCAGCCCGAGGACGGGCTGCTCAACCAGGAGATCGGCGCGCAGCTGGAACGGGCACTGGCCGGACTACCCGAGCGGCAGCGCCTCGTGGTCGAGCTTCGCGACGTGCAGGGCATGTCCGCCGAGGAGACCTGCGCGGCGCTGCGCCTGTCCGCCGGCAATCAGCGCGTGCTGCTGCACCGCGGCCGGGCCGCACTGCGGGCCGCGCTCGAGGACTACTACGACGGCTGACGGCCGGTCACCGCCGAGATCGCGCAGATGCGCCGTCAGGGGTGCGGCCCCCGGACGGCGCCCGGCCTCCCGGCGGTCGTCAGAGCAGGTCCAGTGACCGGGCGCGCAGGACCGCGTCGTCCCGCGACTCGGCGCCCAGCTTGCGGTAGATCGACCGCAGGTGCGTCTTCATGGTGTTCGGGCTGACGAACAACGACCCGGCCATCTCCCGTTGCGACATCGTCGTCGGGAGCAGCGCTAGGACGGCCAGCTCCCGCTCGGTGAGCGGCTCGGTCAGCGCCGCGGCGGACGGACGGACCCGCCGGGCGCGCTGCTCGCGGCCGAACCAGTCCCGGACGGTCGGCCCCGGGTCGGCACAGTCGCGGAGCGCCGCGGCGGCCGCGTCCAGCCAGCGCACGGCATCTGCCCCGCCGTCCGGACCGGTGTGACGCGCCGCCTCCGCCGCGGTGACGAAGGCAGCGGCGCGCTCCACCCGCCCGGCGCCGCGGCCGGCCAGCTCCGCGGCCGCACCGGCGGCGACGGTGGCGTCGTCCCACCGGCCACGCAGCACGGCCAGCCGCGCCGTGGCCAGGGCGGGGAACATGGCGACGAAGTGGGAGCGGACGGCGGCGTCCGCGGCTGCGGCGTCCGCCCGGCCCAGCACCGCCTCCGCCGAGCGCAGATCTCGGGTGAGCACCGCGACCAACGCCTGTGCCCCGAGGGCGTAGATCAGGGCCAGCCGGTTGTCCGTGTCCTCGGCCAGGGCCGCCGCGCGACGCAGCCGCTCGTCGGCCTCCTTCAGCTCGCCCAGCCAGAGCGCGCAGTTCCCGCTCACCAGGTGCTGCACGGTGACGAGGAAGGGGTCGGCGGGCCGGCCCCGCAGGGCGGCGAGCCGCTCCACGGCCCGGGGCAGGTCTCCGGCCTTGAACGCGTGCAGCGCCCGGAGCACCCCGATGTGCACGTCGTCAGCGGCGAGGGAGTCGGCGGCCGCCAGCGCCGCACCGGCGTCGTCGAGCCGTCCGCGGTCCATGTGCAGCCAGACCCGGGCGACCGTGAGTCGGGGGTCGGCGGCCAGCTGCGCGGGGGGCAGCGCGTCCAGCCAGCCCTGGACGGTCTGCAGATGGCCGAGGTTGAACTCCGACCGCCACGCCTCGGCGATCAGCGCGCCCGCGAGTCCGAGGTCCGACGACGCGATGGCGTGCCCGATCGCCTCACCGGACCTCCCCTGGTCCCGGAACCACTCGGCCGCCCGCCGGTGCAGCACGGCCGGATCCGCGAGCCGGGAGAGGTCGAGCTCGTACCGCAACAGGTCGCGGAACAGCTGGTGGTAGCGGAACCACCGGCCCTCGTCGTCGAGCGGGCTGAGGAACAGGTTGGCCCGCTGGATCTCGTCCAGCAGCCGGGCGGCGTCGTCCCGACCGGTCACGGCATCGGCCAGCGGCGCGCACAACCGCGGCAGCACCGACGTCTGGAGCAGGAACTCCCGCAGCCCCGGTGGCAGCGAGCCCAGCACCTCCTCGCCGAGGTAGTCGACGATGTGCCGGTCCGCGCCGGTGAACCGGTCGATGAAGTCCACGCGGGCCGGCCCGTCGGCCCGGTCGGCGAGACGCAACGCCGCCAGCTGCAGCCCGGCCGCCCACCCCTCCGTCCGGGCGACCAGCCGCTCCACCTCGTCGGCGGAGAGCTCGGGCACCGCGGCGCGATCGAGCATCCGTGCCGCCTCCTCGGCGGTGAAGCGCAGCTGCTCGGCGCGGATCTCGACCAGGTTCCCGGCCACGCGCAGCCGGCTCAGCGACAGCGGCGGATCGGTCCGGGAGATGACGACGAGGTGCAGCGTCCCCGGAGCGTGGTCGAGCAGGGCGGCGACCGACCGGTGCACCGGCGGGCTGCCGAGGACGTGGTAGTCGTCGAGGACGAGCACCCGGTCGCCCCCGGTGTCGGCCAGCTCGTTGACGAGCACCGGCAGGACGTCGCGCTCGACGTCGGCGCCGGGGGCGTCCAGCCGGCGCAGCGCGGCGGCACCGACGGAGGCGTCGGCCTGCTGCACCGCCAGGAGCAGGTACCGCCAGAAGCGGGTCACGTCGCCGTCGGCGGCGTCCAGCGAGAGCCAGCCGCTCGGGAGGTCGGCCCTCCGGAGCCACTGTGCGACCAGCGTGCTCTTCCCCCACCCGGCCGGGGCGACCACGAGGGTCACCCGGGCATCCGGGGCTCGCGCGAGCCCGTCGTACAGCCGTGGCCGCTCGATCGGGTGCGTGCCCAGCGCGGGGACGAACAGCTTGGTGGTGATGATCGGTTCGGAGGGGACGCTCTCGCGCGGCAGCCGGCGCACCATCCGGCCGTCCTGCACCGACGCAGGCAGCTGCTCGACCGACGAGAGCCTCATGGCCCTTCCGCTCCCTCCCGGTGCACGCCGTCCCGGGCGCCTCCGTCGGGTCGGGCACCAGCCTGGCAGGCGCGCCGCCGGCTGCGGAAGAGCGGGCGCCTCCACGCGCTGAGGGCGGTCATGGGCTGCCGGGAAGCAGCCACCGGGCGTAG
Organism: Geodermatophilus sp. SYSU D00703; assembly: GCF_054050155.1. Taxonomy (NCBI): domain Bacteria; kingdom Bacillati; phylum Actinomycetota; class Actinomycetes; order Geodermatophilales; family Geodermatophilaceae; genus Geodermatophilus; species Geodermatophilus sp. SYSU D00703. Next base: position 68,781 of record NZ_JBJGYU010000016.1, read on the forward strand.
CGCGGCGGTCGTGGTCGGGGTCCGGGTGTAACGCCACCCGTCACGAGCGGGACTGCGGGGCATGACGATGACCGCACCGCAGGTCCTGGTGGCCACGCGGGCGAGCTGGCATCGGGTGGCCGAGCACGTCCTCGCCGCGGGTCAGTTCGCCGCCACGGGCACCATCCGGCTCCGGCCGTGTCCCGGGGGCTTCGCCACCACGGTGGGCCTCGGTGACCGGCAGGTCGCCGTCGTGGGCGACGAGCTGCTGGTGATCCGTGGCAACGCCGTCCGCTCGGAGCACGTCACCACGCTGGGCCGGGCCGCACGCTTCGCCGACGTGGAGCTGGGGCTGTCCGGCAGCTACGCACCCTCCACGTCGGCCGACCCGGATGCGCCACTGCCGATCGATCGGACGGCCGCCCGCCGGCTCGCCGACTGGTTCGCGCTCGGCGACGCTGCGCTGCGCCGCTTCGCCGAGCAGCTCGGCGAGCCGATGATGCCGGTGCTCTGGCCCGAGCACTTCGACCTCGGCATCGCCGCCGGCGCCGTCAACTACGGCGCCTCCCTGGGGGACGAGGCGATGCCGGAGCCGTATCTCTACGTCGGGCCGCACGAGGGACTGCCGTCCGCGGACGCGTTCTGGAACGCCCCCTTCGGGGCCTCGTCCGGCGCGCCCCACATCGTCACGACCGACGACGCCGTCGCCTTCTTCTCGGAGGGACGCCGACAGGTACTCGAGGACAGGAGCGGGATGTGAAGGGTCTGCGGGGCAAGAAGGCGCTGGTCACCGGCGGCAGCTCGGGAATCGGCCAGGCGATCGCCATCCGGCTGGGTGAGGAGGGCGTCGACGTCGCCATCAACTACGTCGGTCCACGGGAGGGCGCCGAGGAGACCAGGGAGGCCATCGAGCACGGCGTCGAGATCTGCATGAAGGAGATGTCGGCTGCGGGCACCCGCCCGATCCTCGTCGCCGCCGACGTCTCCCAGGAGGAGCAGGTAGCCGCGATGTTCGAGCAGGTCCACGCCGAGTACGGCGGGATCGACCTCCTGGTCAACAACGCCGGGATCCAGATCGCGGCAGACAGCGACGAGCTCCCGGTGGCCGCGTTCGACAAGGTGCTCGCGGTCAACCTGCGCGGCGCGTTCCTGTGCGCCCAGCAGGCGGTCCGCTCCTGGCTGTCCGCGGGGGGTGGCGGCAGCATCGTGAACGTCTCCAGCGTCCACCAGGTGATCCCGAAGCCACGGTTCGTCGGCTACTCGGTCTCCAAGGGCGGCATGCAGAACCTCACCCGCACCCTCGCGCTGGAGTACGCCGGCCGCGGCATCCGGGTCAACGGCATCGGTCCCGGCGCCACGGTCACGCCGATCAACCGCTCGTGGATCGACGACCCGGTCAAGAAGCAGATGGTGGAGAGCCACATCCCCATGCGCCGCGCCGGCGGGGCGGAGGAGATGGCGGCGGCCACCGCCTTCCTGTGCTCGGACGAGGCCGCCTACATCACCGGTCAGACGCTGTTCGTCGACGGCGGGCTGACCCTCTACCCGTCGTTCGAGACCACCTGGTCCTCGGAATGACGGCGCTGTCGCATCCGCCGTCCGTCGACGAGCGGACGGCGGGGTGGTTCCCGTCCCGGTGGGGTCCCGACGACGAGGCCGGAGCGCTCAACGAGATCACCCCGGCCGGCGTCCTGGCCGCGGTCTCACTGGTGCGCAGCGGCCGGGTGTTCGACCTCGCTCAGGTGCTGCACGCCGACGTCCCCGCGTTCCCGGGCCGCACGTTCCGGTCGTACCTGACGACGAACTACCACTACGTCAACCGTCGGCGGGCGGACGGCGGCCCGGAGGGCTGGGGCCGGAACTCGGTGAACTGGATCGTCGAGCAGATCACCGCCACCCAGCAGATGGGCACCCACCTCGACGCGCTCAACCACCTGCAGGTCGGCGACCGGACCTACAACGGCCACCGGCTGGCCGACATCGCCGAGGACTGGGGCACCAGCCGGCTGGGCGTCGAGACGCTGCCGCAGATCGTCACCCGCGGCCTGCTGCTGGACATCGCCGCCGTCCGCGGCGTCGACCGGCTGGAGCCGGGCGAGGTCATCACGGTCGCCGATGCCGAGGCCGCGCTGCACGGGCGACCGCTGCACCCCGGGGACGGGGTGCTGTTCCACACCGGCTGGGGCGGCTGGTGGGGCGTGGACGACGACCGGTACTCCGCGGGCGAGCCGGGGCCTGGCCGGGACCTGGCCGAGATGCTGGCCGCGTCCCGCGTCGCGCTGACCGGCTGCGACACCTGGAGCTACGGGCCGGTGCCGGCGGAGGACCCGGCCGAGCCGTTCGTCGTCCCGCAGACCCTCAACGTCCGGCACGGCGTCGTCGTGCTGGAGAACCTGCGGCTGGCCGAGGCCGCCGCCGCCGGGCTGCGCGAGTTCCTGCTCGTGGTCAGCCACGCCAAGCTGCGCGGCGCCACGGGTGCGTGGGTGACGCCGCTCGCGATCACCTGACACCGCGAGGAGAGGCACCATGACCGAGCACGCCGACGTCATCGTCATCGGGTCCGGAGCGGGCGGGGGCGCCGTCACCTGGGCCCTGGCCCCCACCGGCAAGAAGATCCTGCTCCTGGAGCGCGGCGACCATCTGCGCCGGGAGATCCAGAACTGGGATCCGCAGGCGCTCTGGGCCGACAAGCGCTACCACAACAGCGGGCAGTGGACCGACGGCGCCGACGGCCGCCGGTTCTCCCCCAAGCAGCACTACTACGTCGGCGGCAACACCAAGTTCTACGGCGCGATCCTCTACCGCTTCCGGGAGCGCGACTTCGCCGCGGTGCAGCACGTGGACGGCGTCTCCCCGGCCTGGCCGATCTCCTACGCCGATCTCGCGCCGTACTACGACCGCGCGGAGCAGCTCTACCAGGTGCACGGCACGCGGGGCGAGGACCCGGACGAGCCACCGGCGGGCGGTCCCTACCCGTGGCCCGCCATCAGCGACGAGCCCCGGATCGCGCAGCTGCGCGCCGACCTGACTGCTGCGGGCCTGCACCCGTTCTCGCTGCCGAACGGCATCCTGATCGACGAGGCGCAGCCCCACCTGTCGGCGTGCATCCGGTGCGCGACCTGCGACGGCTTCCCGTGCCTGGTCAACGGCAAGGCCGACGCACAGGTCATGACGGTGGAGCCCGCGCTGCGGCACCCCAACGTGACGCTGCGGACCCGGGCACGCGTGGTGCGGCTGGAAACCGATCCCTCCGGGCACAGCGTGAGCCGGGTGGTCGTCGACCGCGACGGGCAGCGGGAGGAGTACACGGCCGACGTCGTCGTCCTCGCTGCCGGCGCGATCAACTCCGCCGCCCTGCTGCTGGCGTCGGCGAGCGACCGGCACCCGGCCGGCCTCGGCAACGGCTCCGGGCACGTCGGCCGGCACCTGATGCTGCACAACAACTCGGGACTGGTCGCCTTCTCGAAGACGCCCAACCCGACGCGGTTCCAGAAGACGCTCGGGGTCAACGACTTCTACTGGTCCGATCCCTTCGACCCGGACTGGGAGTACCCGGTCGGCTCCATCCAGATGAACGGCAAGAGCGACGCCGTCCTCATCGGCTTCGACGTCCCCGACGCGCGGGATCCGGCCGACCTGGCCCGTCACTCCATCGACTTCTGGCTGACCACCGAGGACCTGCCGCTCGACGGGAACCGCGTGACCGTCGACCGGGACGGTGCGATCACGTTGCGCTACACGCGCACCAACGCCGCCGAGGTGAGCCGCCTGCGGATGCGGCTGCAGGGTCTGCTCGACTCGATCCGGTGCGAGCAGGACGTGTACGACAACCGGCAGTACGCGGGTGGCCAACTCGGCATCGGCGGCGTCGCCCACCAGAACGGCACCATCCGGTTCGGGCCCGACCCGGCGACTGCGCCGCTGGACCTGACGTGCCGCATGCACGAGGTCGACAACCTCTACGTCGCCGACTCGAGCTTCTTCGTCTCCAGCACGGCGGTGAACCCGACACTGACGATCATCGCCAACGCGCTGAGGGTGGCCGACGAGATCGCCGGCCGGCTCGGGGTGCGGACCGGCACCTCCGCCGGCCTGCCGACGCAGCGGCAGCCGGATCCCGCTCCCACGCCGGTCCACTGAGCCCCTGGTGGGGAACCGCGTGCTGCCGGGGCCTGACTGAACGGCCCCGGCAGCACCCGTCCGCTCAGAGGTCGAGCGTCACCGCGCCGGTGGGCCGGGCGCAGCAGATGAGGGTCAGCTCCGCTCCGGGCGCCTCGAGCGGCTCGGGGTCGTAACGGACCGCCCCCTCCACGACGGAGGTCTCGCAGCTGTGGCAGACGCCGCTGCGGCACGACCAGCGCACCGGCACCTCGCAGGCCTCGGCCAGCTCCAGCAGGCTGTTCCACCGCAACGGATCGAAGCCCGTGGTGATCCCCGCCCGGGCGAAGGTCACCGGCGGACCGGCTGACGCCGGCGGCAACGGCGGGTGCGCCGGACGACCGGTCGTTCCGCCCGTCGGCTGCGACGACCCGAACGACTCCACGTGGACGGTCTCCGCAGGCAGCCCGAGGACGGCGAGCACCCGCCGTACGTCCAGGGTGAACCCGGCCGGGCCACACAGGTACGCGGAGAACGAGGCGTCGACGCCCAGGCCGGCGAGGGCCTCCCGGGACAGCCGACCGGCGGCGTCCCCCAGTGCCGCGGCCTCTGGGGCCGTGTAGCGCAGGTGCCTGACCGCGGCGGGCATCGCGGCGAGCGCGGCGTCGGCCTCCGCGGCGAAGGAGTGCTCGGCCGGTGAGCGGGCGACGTGCACCCAGACGATGCGCCGCTCGGGACGCGTCGCGGCCTGGGCCAGCAGGCAGCACAGCAGCGGCGTGACCCCGATGCCGGCGCTGATCAGCACCGCCGGTCCCACGTCAGCCGGATCGAAGCCGAAACCGCCCCGGGGGGCCGTCACCTCGACGGCAGCCCCCAGGGGCAGGGCGTGGACGAGAGCGCTCCCCCGGCCTTCCCGCTTGACCGAGATCCGCAGCGCCGGGCCGGGCGGCGCGGAGAGCGTGTAGCTGCGCACGACCGGACCGTCGGCGTCCCTCAGCCGTACGGACACGTACTGACCGGGCAGCCAGGAAGGCGTCGTCCCGCCGTCCCGAGGGGCCAGGTGGACCGACACCACTCGCGCCGACTCGCGGACCACCCGCGTCACCGTGAAGGGGCGGAACCCCGGGTACGCGGGCTCGCTCGCCGCCTGCGGCACCAGACCGGCGTTGCCCGGACGGTCCCGCTCGCTGAGCAGCAGCCGGAACGACTCCTTCCACCCCTCGGCCAGGGCCGGGACCGCCAGGGCCGCGAGCAGCGACGCTTCGTCGCGCGCCGCCGTGTAGAGCATCTGCGACACGCGGCGCACGGTCAGCCGGGCGGGATCGGAGTGCACCACCGTGATGGAGTTCCCCGCGCCGACCTCGCCCTCCCGCAGCACCCGGAGGTAGAACCCCGGGCGGCCGTGCCCGGTCAGCAGCGCCGGCATCCGTGGCTCGGCGAGGCGGATGCCCACCTTGTGGCAGGTGACCCGCGGCTGGGTGACCTCGAAGAGGGCGTCGCCGATGGCCAGCCGGTCACCGACGCAGACCTCGTCGTCGGCCAGCCCCTCGACGGTGAAGTTCTCCCCGAAGGTCCCGTGGTCGGGCAGCCGGCGGCCGAGGTGGCGCTCCCAGTGGACGTACGACTCCCGCTGGTAGACGAAGACGGCCCGGTGCTCGCCCCCGTGGCCGACGAGATCGGCCTGCGCGTCCCCGTCCACGTTCAGCGTGCGCACCCACCGGCGGCCGGTCACCGGGGTCTTCCAGATCGAGGTCTCGACCTGCCCTCCCCGCCAGGGAACCGTCCGCGGGCGGCCGACGGACACGGCGGCCAGGCGGCCGGAGCGAGTCATCGGCGTGTGGGGTCGGCGGTGTCGATCGGCTCGACGGCGCGCCTCCGGCCGGGCCCGGGGCGGCGCGGCTCGGGCACCGCGGTGCTCGCCGGACGGCCCAAGAGGCCGAGCGCGGCAGCCGGGAAGACCAGCACCGACAGCAGCCCGGCGAACACCAGGGCCGCGGCCGTGGTGGCCGGCAGCCGGCCGGTCCCCGTGCCGATCTGCGCGGCGGTGACCAGGAACGGCAGGGACGTGGCCTGCAGCAACCCGGCGGCGAGAGACCCCGCCCGTCCGAGGGAGCGGCGGTACAGCACCGCGGGCAGACCCCGGACGACGAGCAGGGCCAGCAGGAACACCGGCACCTGCAGCAGCGCCGTCGGTTCCTCCAGGAGGCCGCGCAGGTCCAGCCGCACCCCGCTGCTCACGAAGAACACCGGGATCAGGAACCCGTAGCCGATGGCATCGAGCTTCGCGCGGAAGCGGGGGTGGCTGGAGGAGTCGCGGTCGAGCAGGCCCACGAGCGCACCGGCGAGGAAGGCGCCCAGGATGGTCTCCAGCCCCAGCCGCTCGGCGAGCGTGACCAGGGCGACCAGCAGCAGCACCACCAGGCGGATCCGGATCTCGGCCGTGGTGTCCTGCAGCCGGACGAGCACGTCGCCCACCCGCATCGACATCCGCACCCGGCCGGCGCCGACCGCCAGCACGACGACGAGGATCCCGAACCCGGCGAGGACGACCGCCGTCGTCCCGGCGCCACCGCCGGACGCGGAGAACAGCAGCGAGAGCAGCACGATCGCCGCGAAGTCGGCCACCGACGCCGCCGCGATGACGGTCTGCCCCACGGCGTCCCCGGCCCGGCCGGCGTCCTTGAGCACCGGGACGACCAGCCCGAGCGACGTCGCCGTCAGCGCGATGGCCAGGAACAGCGGCGCCGACGTCCACCCGACGGCCTGCGCTCCGAGCCCCACCAGCACGGCGAGCACGACGCCGACCGCGTAACCGAGGCCGGTGACGGCCAGCAGCCGCCCGCGCAGCCGGCGCAGGTCGATCTCCAGCCCCGCGAGCATCAGCAGGAAGGCCAGCCCGAACAGGGCCAGCACCTGTACCGGGAGATCGGCCTCGACCCAGCCGAGGACCGACGGGCCGAGCAGCACCCCGGCGACGATCTCCAGGACCACCGAGGGGACGCGCAGCCGTGGCGCCCATCCCACCGCCAGCGGGACCGTCGCTGCGACGGCGGCGACGATCAGCAGGTTCGTGAAGCCGAGATCGGGCACCGAGGGCCTCCAGACCAGGTCAGAGACCGGCCGCTTCGAGGGCGTGCAACCACACCTCGGCGACGGTCGGGAAGGCCGGGACGGCGTGCCGCAGCTCGCTCAGCGACAGCCGCCCCGCGACCGCCACCGCGGCCGAGTGCAGCAGCTCCTGGACGCCGCTGCCGGTGATGGTGGCGCCCACCAGCACGTCGGAGGCCTCGTCGACCACCAGCCGCGTCGTGCCCTCCAGCCCGTCGCCGAGCACGTACGAGCCCGGCACGTCGCCGGTGCCGACGTCGAAGACCTTGACGACGATCCCCCGCTGCTGGGCCTCGGCCGCGGTCAGGCCCACCGCGCACACCTGCGGATCGGTGAACGTCACGCGGGTCACGGCGTCCCGGCTGGCGCGGTCCCGGACGTCCCGCCCGGCGATCACGTCGGCGGCGATCCGGGCCTGGTACTTGCCCATGTGGGTGAGCGGCGCGAGTCCGGTGCAGTCCCCGACCGCGTACAGCCAGCCGCCGGGAACCCCGCTGGCACGGAGCCGGTCGTCGACCCTGACCGGCCGTCCGGGTTTCAAGCCCACGCTGCCCAGCCCGAGGTCGTCGGTGCGCGGGCGGCGACCGGTGGCCACCAGCACCTCGTCCGCGGTGACCTCCTCGCCGGTGCTCAGCGTTGCCCGCACCGGCCCGTCAGTGCCGTCGCGCCGGATGGCCGCCACCCGCGTGTCCACGTGCACGACGATGCCCTCCCGCTGGAAGGCCGCCCGGACCTCCTCGCCGGCGAACGGCTCCTCGCGGGGCAGCAGTCCCGGGCCGGCCTCGACCACCGTCACCTCCGCCGCGCCCAGCCGGGAGAACGCCTGGGCCAGCTCCAACCCGACGGCGCCCCCGCCCAGCACGAGCAGCCCTTCCGGCACCTCCTTCGCCGCCGTGGCCGCCCGGTTGTCCCAGGGCCGCACCTCGGCCAGCCCGGGCACCGGCGGGAGCACCGCGCCGCTGCCGGTCGCGAGGACCACCGCGCGCCGGGCGACGACCTGCGGACCACCCTCGACCCGCACCCGGCGGATGCCGGCGAGCCGCCCGGTTCCCCGGAGCAGCCGCACGCCGTGGTCGGCCAGCCAGCGCACCTGCCCGTCGTCCATCCAGCCGGAGGTCATCTCGTCCCGGCGGGCGAGGGCGGCCGACACGTCGACCCGACCGGTCACGGCCGCCCCGGCGCCCGGCACCCGGGCGGCCGCCGCCAGCACGTCGCCCGGTCGGAGCAGGGTCTTGCTCGGGATGCACCCCCAGTAGGAGCACTCTCCGCCGATCAGCTCGGCCTCCACGAGCACGGTGTCCAGACCTCGGCCGGCGCACCGGCCGGCCACCACCTCTCCCGCCGGACCTCCTCCGATCACGACGACGTCGACCTCGAGTGCTGCGGTGCGGAACTCGGACATCGGGCCTCCTCGGACTCGTTGCCGTCGTCCACCCGCACCCGCCCGGCGTTACGCGTAACGGTGGACCGGTCGGCGGGACGTAGGGAACGAGACCCACTGACCTCCGGGAGACCCTCATGAGCTCCACCCCCATCGCCGACCACGCCTTCCTCTCCGACCGCCACTCCTGCGCTCTGGTCGACCGGGCGGGCACGGTCGTCTGGCTGTGCTTCCCGCGCTTCGACGGTCCGTCGGTCTTCGCCGCGCTGCTCGACGACGACGCCGGCCACTGGTCGGTGCAGCCGGAGGCGGAGTGGACGGCGACCCGCCGCTACGCCGGGCGCTCGCTGGCTCTCGAGACCACCTTCCGGACGGCGGAGGGCGAGCTGCAGGTGACCGACGCGCTGGGTCTGGGGCCGGACAACGAGGGGCACCGGCTCGGGAGCGACGTCCCCCACGTCCTGGTCCGCCGGCTGGCCTGCACCTCCGGTGAGCTCGACGTCCTGGTCGACTACCGGCCGCGGCCGGAGTACGGATTGATCGCGCCACTGCTGTCGCACGTGGACGGCGGGGTCGCCGCCCGGGGCGGGGCGGACTGGCTGGTGCTCACGCTGCCCGGTGGGGCGACGCTGGAGGACGGGCGGGCGCGGGCACGGCTGCACCTGCGGGCCGGCGACGTCGTCCACGTGGCGCTGCAGCGCAGCACACTCGGCGACCCGGTGTCCGCACACGTGTGGTCGCAGCAGGAGCTGACCGATCTCCTGGACCGGACCCTGACGTCGTGGGAGTCCTGGTGCGACCTGCACCAGGCGTACGACGGGCCCTGGGCCGATCTGGTGCACCTGAGCGGACGCGTGTTGCAGGGGCTGTCGTACCAGCCCAGCGGCGCCGTGGTCGCCGCCGGCACGACATCGCTGCCCGAGGGTGTGGGCGGCGAGCGGAACTGGGACTACCGCTACGCCTGGGTGCGCGACGCCAGCTTCACGATGGAGGCGCTGTGGGTGGCCGCCTGCCCGGACGAGGCGGAGGACTTCTTCGGGTTCATGACGACCGCGGGCGCCGGCGGCATCGGCCCGGACATGTCCCTGCAGATCATGTTCGGCGTCGGCGGTGAGCACGACCTCAGTGAGCGGGACCTCGGGCACCTGCGCGGCTGGCGCGACAGCCGGCCGGTGCGGGTGGGCAACGGCGCGTGGAACCAGCGCCAGGTCGACGTCTACGGGGAGCTGCTCGGGGCGGCCGCCCGCCTGGCCGACCAACTGCCGGCGCTGGACGACGAGACGCGGTGGTTCCTCGCCGCGTGCGCCGACACCGCCGCCGTCCGCTGGCGGGACGCGGACCAGGGCATCTGGGAGGTGCGCGGCGAGCCGCAGCACTTCCTGTACTCCAAGGTCATGTGCTGGGTGGCCCTCGACCGGGCGATCGCCCTGGCCCCACAGCTGCGCTGCGAGCACCGCGTCGACGAGTGGGCGAAGGTCCGTGAGGAGATCGCCGACACCGTGCTGGAGCGGGGCTGGAACGAGGAGGCGGGCGCGTTCACCCAGTACTTCGGGTCCACCGCGCTGGACGCCTCCAACTTGATGCTGCCGATCGTCGGGTTCCTCCCAGCCGACGACCCCAGGATGCTGGCCACCATCGACGCGATCGCCGAGCGGCTGACCGACGAGCGTGGCCTCGTCTACCGCTACCGCACGGACGACGGGGTCGACGGCCTCGCCGGAGAGGAGGGCACGTTCCTGCTGTGCACCTTCTGGCTCGCCCAGGCGCTCGCGCTGTCCGGCCAGGCGGAACGAGCCAGCGAGGTCTTCGAGCGGGCCGTCTCGTACGTCAACGACCTCGGCCTGCTGGCGGAGGAGGTCGACGCGGTCACCGGCGAGCAGCTCGGCAACGTGCCGCAGGCATTCAGCCACATCGGCCTGGTCAACGCGGCATGGGCGATCGACCAGGCCCAGCGGGGTCGATGATGAAGATGGTCGACGCGGAGGTCCTCCCCGTGCTGCTGCACGCGGACCTCCCCGCGCCGACCCTCGCGGCGCCCGATGCCGAGGACGCGTACCCGGGCGCCGCACGGAGAGGAGGCCAGCGTGGGTGAGCCGTCTGTGCCACGACCGACCGCCGGACGGGACGACGTGGAGATCGCCTGCCGGGAGTTCGTGGAGCTCGTGACCGACCACCTCGAGGGAACCCTCCCCGAGGAGGTCGAGCGCGCGATCGCCGCGCACCTCGAGTTGTGCGAGCCCTGCCGGATCTACCTCGACCAGGTCCGCACCACCACCACCGCGCTACGGACGCTTCCTCACCCCTCGCTGCCCCAGCCCGCCCGCGAGAAGCTGCTCGAGGTGTTCACGGCCCTGCATCCCGACGCGCCCGGGGACCGTCCGTAGGCGTCGGTCGATCGGATCGACGCCGGCGCGCAGCGCGAGGTGAACCGAGCGGCCACGGCAGCCGCCCGCCCGAGTCGCGGCCACGCACGCGCAGCAGACCGCACAACCGGTCGCATCCATCCGCGGCACGAGTCCCGAGGGTGTCCGACAGCCGCGTCCAGGGGCTCACCGGTGCGCTGCTGCCGAGGAGCAACGAGGCGCCAGGAGTGGATCATGAACACGTACGACCCGGCGGACTACATCGTCTACGTCTCCATGGACAAGGGGCGCACTCCATCCGTGCTGGGTGGACCGAGCGACGTCGTGGAGAGCCGCCTGCCGGAGGGATATGCGAACGCGTCTCCGAAGACGCGGTTGCGGCGTGGCGCTGCCGCCCAGCCGTCCTGGTCCGATCGGCCGGCGCCTCCCCAGCCCGTGCCGGCCACCCTCGCGAAGCTCGCCCGATGACTCACCGCCCGACGCTCCTGGGGCACCTGCGGTCGACGCCGCGAGCGCGGACAGGCCGTGATCAGCCGCGACCCAACGGGTAGGTGTCGCCTCGTGCCCCTTCCGCGCCCGCCCCTGGCGGTTCGGGTGGTCGTCATCGGCATCCTCGTCGTGTTGTTCGTTGCCGCGCTGGTCCTCCTCGTCCGCTACGGGCTGCACCGGTTGGGGCAGCGGCTGCGCGGCCGTACCCGGTAGCAGGCCCGGCCCGGAGCCCTGTCGCAGGTCGCCCAGTTCGTTCAGTTGTCGCTGCCCGCGGCGCCGCGCAGCTGCTCTGGCCGCAGGCGCTGCTCGACCAGGTCGATGGCGACGTCGTCGGCCGTCCGTCCGGCCGCGTAGGCGTACCCGCGCAGCACCGCCAGCGCGTCCGGTGCCGGCGCCTTCAGCGCCAGGATGAGCATGCCGACCGCCGTCCACACCCGCCCTCTTCGCCGCGCGTCCGGGGTGTCCGACCAGGTCGGCATCTCCGTCGGTGTCCACACCGACCAGTCGGCGGCCGCCTCCAGCTCGCCGGCAACCAGTTCGGCGACGCACCGCGCCTCGAAGACGTCGACGGCCGTGGCACCGCCCGGGTCGGCGCTGTAGAGGTCGATCGCGCCCACGCCCTTCAGCCGTCCGGGCAGGGACAGGGCGAGGACGCTGCGCAGCGGGGTCCCGGTGATCAGCAGGTCGTGGAACGCCGGCCACCGGCGGGCCAGGATCTCCTCGGTGGCGAACACCGGCAGCCTGGAGTCGGCGGCGAACATGCACGGCCCGTTGCCCGTGGTGAACTGCAGCCGCTCGGCGGTGGCGGCGACCTCGCTGCTTGCTGCCAGGGGGGTCCGCAGGCCCGAGTCCCCGTGCATGCTCAGCCCGACCCCGTCGACGGGGAGCACGGCGGCGGCGGCCTGCGCCAGCCGGACCGGCAGGAGGTCCGGATCATCGCCGGAACCGCCGGCGGCAGCGTCCAGCGCCTCGAGGAAGCGGGTTGCGACGTCCACGGCCGCCTCCTGCGACGTCCGGGTTGAGCGAGGCTGCATCCCAAGGCCCCGAGCGGTGACCGATCGGTGCCCGCGCTGTCCCGTCGCAAACGCGCCCGCCGTCGGTTGGATCGGGCCCGGCATGGCAGGGGGACGGCACTGTCGCGCCCTCCGAGCCGCGCTGTCACGACGTCGTCCTCATGGTCTCCAGCCACGACGCCGACCACGCCCGCCCGCCGCTGGTGGACCGCTCCGCCGGCGGCGAGCCGTACCTCGTGCTCGATGACGGCGCCGCGGTCGAGGACCGCCACCGGCGCGGCATCGAGGCCCGCGGCACGCCGGTGTCCCCCCGGAGGACACGGGCGTGGGGCACCCGCCGCGCCCGGCTGCTCGCGTGCCGCTGGACCGGGCCCTTCGACCGTGGAGAGCGGAGCTCGTGGCGCGCTACGGTCGGTCCGTGCCCGGATCCGCGACCTCGTTCGTCTGCCCCCGGCTGCCGAGCAGCCGTGCGGGCGCCGAGGTCTGCCGGTAGCCCGAACACGGAGCCGTCGGCCGGGGGTGAACCCACCACCCACCGACACCCCGAGGGGACTCCGTGACCATCCTGCTCTCCGCCCGTGACCTGCACGCCGCGCTCGAGCTGCGCGACCTGTCCGACCCCACCGACGGCCCGCACGCCGTGCAGCTGCTGCTCGAGGACGTGCTCACCGCCCTGACCGACGCGTGGCCCTGCACCCTCGACGTGCAGCGCCCCCGGCCGCTGGTGAGCGTGGAGGACAACTACGACCGCCTCGGCTACGCCACCGAGGACATCACCCGGGATGCCCGCTACAGCCGCTACGCCGCCGAGACGGTCATGCTGCGCAGCCACACCAGCGCCGGCGTCCCGCCCGCCCTCCGCGCGCTCGCCGCCAGCCATGCCACCGACACCGAGGTCGACGTGCTGCTGGCGCTGCCCGGCCTGTGCTACCGACGCGACAGCATCGACCGCCTGCACGTGGGCACCCCGCACCAGGTCGACCTGTGGCGCATCGCCACCGGCACCGACGGAGGGCGGCTGGACGAGGACGACCTGCAGCAGATGATCGAGCTGCTCGTCGACGCCGTCCTCCCCGGGGCACGCTGGCGCACCCAACCCGCCCGGCACCCCTACACCAGCAGCGGCCGGCAGCTCGACGTCCACACGCCCACCGGCTGGGTGGAACTCGCCGAGTGCGGCCTGGCCGCCTCGCACGTCCTCGCCGGCGCCGGCCTGGACCCCGATCACTGGAGCGGGCTGGCCCTGGGCATGGGCCTGGACCGGGCAGTGATGCTGCGCAAGGGCATCGACGACATCCGCCTGCTCCGCTCGACCGAGCCGCGCATCGCCGCGCAACTGCTCGACCTGGACCCCTGGCGGCCGGTGTCGTCCCTACCGCCGGTGCGCCGGGACCTGTCGATCGTCGTCGACGCCCCGGTCGACGCCGAACTGCTCGGCGACACGGTCCGCGCGACACTGGGGTCCGCCGCCGACGATCTGGAATCGGTGACCGTCGTGACCAGCACCGGCCACGCCGACCTGCCGGCCGCCGCCCGTGACCGACTCGGCCTGCGCCCGGACCAGGTCAACGTGCTGCTGCGCCTGGTGCTGCGCCCGCTGTCGGGCACCCTGACCGACCAGCGGACCAACGAACTCCGCGACGAGGTCTACGCCGCCGTCCATCGCGGACCGCACCGGGAATGGGCGGCCCGCTGACCGACGAGCTCCGTCCAGACGGCGATGCGCCGCTCGCCCCGGACCTCCCGAGCGGCGGTCCGGGGCGAGCGTCAGCCGGTCGGTCGCGCATGGCGCCAGCGATGGCGCCCCGGCGCCTCTCTCGCGTTCGCCCGCGGTCGAGGTGCCAGGCCCCATGTCCGGGGGCCGCCGAAGCGCTCCCAGGCCTTCGTGCTCCTGCCAGACCTGCCGCGGCGGCCCCCGCCAGGAATAGCGTCGGTCGGTGCTCGATCCCGGGACGCTCCGCCGGCAACGACTGCGCAACGTCGCCCAGGCCATCCTCCTGCTCGGCGGGCTGGTCCTGACCGCCGGTGTGCTCGCCTGGCTGCTCTTCGGACCGACCGGCCTGCTGTGGGCGCTCGTCATCGGCGCCGTGCTCGGCGCACTGCGGCCCAGGGTGCCGACGCGGACCCTGCTGTCGATGTACGGCGCGCAGCCGCTGGACCTCGGCACGGCCCCAGGGCTGGTTCGGGTGGTGCAGGAACTGTCGAGGCGGGGCGGGCTGGCGAGGACGCCGACTCTCTACTACGTGCCGAGCACGATCCCCAACGCCTTCGCGGCCGGGCGCAGGGACGACGCGGCGATCGCGGTCAGCGACGGGCTGCTGCGCATCCTGACCGCGCGCGAGGTGGCCGCCGTCCTGGCGCACGAGGTGAGCCACGTGCGGTCCGGGGACACCACGGTCATGAGCCTGTCGGACACAGTGGGCCGCTTCGTCCAGGGACTCGCGTATGTCGGCGTCCTGTCGATCTTCGTCACGCTGCCGATGACGCTCGGCGGCGACCCGGGGCTGCTCCTGCTCTCCCTGGTCCTGATCGCCCTGCCGAGCGTCGTGACCCTGCTGCAGCTGGCGCTGTCCCGGACCCGGGAGTACGACGCCGACCTCGAAGGGGCGACGCTGATCGGGGATCCGGAGGCCCTCGCCTCCGCCCTGGAGAGCCTGGAGCGCCGCGCCGGCCGGATCTGGGAACGACTCATGGTGCGGCGCGGCCGGGTGCCGGATCCGCTGTTGCTGCGCACTCATCCGCCGACGGCCGAGCGCACCCGGCGCCTGCGTGCGCTCGTGCCGCTCCAGCCGCAGCGGATGCTGGGCGACGACGGGCCGGCGCCACCGCCGGTGGACGTGCCGACCCTCGTGGGCCCACCGCGCTTGCGGTTCCCCGGCATCCGCTGGTGAGCGACCTGACCGACGCGCCCAGCGTGTCGGCCCGTCGCCCGGGGCTTCGACGGCCACCGCCCGTCGAATCGCAGGTGCCCGCTCACCGCCGGTGTGTCTCGTACATCCGCACCGCGACGACGAGAGCCGAGCCGGCGCTGACGGCCGCGGCGACCCAGACGGCAGCGTGCAGACCCGTGAAGTCGGCCACGACGCCCCCGAGGACCGCGCCGACGGCGTAGCCGAGGTCGCGCCAGACCCGGTAGACGCCCACGGCGCGGCCCCGCCAGGCCGGGTGGGCCACGTCACCGACGACGGCGAGCAGGGTGGGATAGACCATCGCGGTGCCGGCCCCGAGCAGCACGGTGCCGGTGGCCCAGCCGGAGAACCCGTGCGAGGCGGCGATGACCGCCAGGGCGGCGGCCTGGGTGGTCATGCCCGCGGTGATCAGGCGCTTGCGCCCGAAGCGGTCGGACAGGGCGCCGGTGATCAGCTGACCGGCGCCCCACACTCCCGGGTAGAGGGCGAACAGCAGGCCGATCTGGCCCACGGGCAGATCGGCGGTGGCGAACAGCAGCGGGAACAGCCCCCACGACAGGCCGAAGTTGAGGTTGTTGACCAGCCCGGCCTGGCTGGCCGAGGACAGCGCGGGCTCCTTGAGGCTGGTCTGGGCGAGGATCTGCCGGTCGGTGAGGTCGGCGTGCAGGTGGTCGTGGATGCCGTCGGCGCGGGGCGTGTGCTGCCCGGCCTCCAGGTGGGCGTGACCGCTGGTCTCCTGGACGAACACGCCGGACAGCAGCAGGGCCAGAGCGGTGTAGGCGATGCCCAGCAGGAACGGCGCCGGCCGCAGCCCGAAGTGCTCGGCCAGGTAGCCGGCGACCAGGGAGGTGACGGCGACCGCGCCGTAGCCGGCCGCCTCGTTGAGCCCCATCGCCAGGCCGCGCTGCCGCGGGCCCACCAGGTCGATCTTCATCACCACGGTGGTCGACCAGGTCAGCCCCTGGTTGACACCCAGCAGCACGTTCGCGGCCACGACCCAGCCCCAGTTCGGGGCGGCGATCAGCATCAGGGGCACGGGGACGGCGAACAGCCACCCCGCCAGCAGCACGGGCTTGCGGCCGTAGCGGTCGGAGAACGTGCCGGCGAACCAGTTGGCGGCCGCCTTCGTGATCCCGAACGCGGCCACGTAGGTGAAGACGAACGTGTAGCCGGTCAGCCCGAACTCGTCCTCCGCGAGCAGCGGCAGCACCGTCTGCTGCTGGCCGACCATGCCGCCGACCAGGGCGTTGACCGCGACCAGCAGCGTGAACTGGGCAGCGTTGGCGCGCAGCCCCAGCCGGATCGGCGCCGACGTACCGGCGGTCACGACCCGGACGCCAGCGTCCGGCCGCTGCCGCGGGCCCAGTCGTCGGGGCCCCCGACGAGCACGGCCAGGTCGCGGTGCCCGGCGCGCTCCAGCAGGCTGGCGGCGCCCGCCGCGCGCTCACCGTGGCCACACATCACGACGGTGGGCTCGGTCGGCAGGTGTCCGGCGACGGTGGCCAGCCGGCCGAGCTCGACGTGCTCGGCGCCGGGGACGTGACCGGCGGCGAACTCCGCGTCCTGCCGGACGTCGAGGATCCGGCACCCGCCCAGCTGACCCGGTGCTGCCAGCTCGGTGCTGGCGACAGGCCGCCCGGTGGCGAGCCAGGCGACCATCCCGCCCTCGAGCACGCCGACCAGCTGCTCGTAGCCGATCTTCACCGCCTGCCACACGGCGTCGGCCAGGTCCTGGTCGGGGTTGGCGACGAGCACCACCGGCCGGTCCGGGTCGACCAGCCAGCCCAGCCAGGTGGCGAACTGGGCACGCAGCGGGATCGACAGCGCGCCGGGCACGTGCGCCCGGGCGTAGTCGGGCACCGGCCGGACGTCGACGACGAGCGCCCCGTCGGCGCACAACCGCTCGACGTCGGCGACCGGCAACGAGGGCAGCCATCCGACCGATGCGGTGTCCAGGATCGCCGGCCCTCGGCGGTTGACCTCGCCGAGCCGCCGGAAGTACGCCGGGTAGGAGCCGAGGCTGCCGGTCAGCCGGGCGACGAAGGAGTCCTCGTCGGCCGTGGCCAGCAGCGGGTTCGTCGCCAGCTCCCGGCCGATGGTGCTGCTGCGCGCCGCGCCGGGTGGGGCGGAGCAGAACGAGCCCGCGCCGTGCGTGGGCCACACCGCCACGTCGTGGGGCAGCGTGGCCAGCCGGCGCAGCGAGGCGTACTGGGCACGGGCCAGCTCCTCGGTGCGCTCGGGGTCGACCAGGTCGGTGCGGGCGGCCGCGCCGACGATCAGCGACCCACCGGTGAACACCCCGACCGGGCGGTCGCCGTCGGCCAGCAGGTAGGCCAGGTGCTCGTCGGTGTGCCCCGGAGTGCCCAGCGCCCGCAGTGTCAGCCCGCCGAGGTCGATCACGTCGCCGTCGGCCAGCCCCCGGTGCGGGAACTCGCGGTGGCCGGCGGCCGAGGCGAGGACCTGCGCGCCCTCGTCGTGGGCCAGCTGGACCGCGCCGGTGAGGAAGTCGGCGTGCAGGTGGCTGTCGCCGGCGTAGGCGACGGTGAGGCCGCGCTGCCGTGCGGCGGTGTGTACCGCGCGGAGGTCGCGGGGCGCGTCGACGACCAACGCGCGGCCGTCGCCGAGGTCGACGAGCCAGGTGGTGTTGCCCAGGCCTTCGTCCACGAGCGGAACCGGTTCCGGCGCCATGCCCCCTCCCTGTTCAAGGGATCTCTTGAACGATGTCCCGACGTCCGTACAGTGTCAAGCGACCCGTGGACGAGAGGCAGCATGGGCAGTCGGCCGGCGAAGGACGCGCTGTACGACGCGCTGGCGTCGGTGGCGAAGGCGCTGGGCAGCGGTCGCCGGGCCGAGCTGGTGGACGTGCTCGCCCAGGGCGAGCGCAGCGTCGAGGAGCTCGCCGGCGAGATCGGGCAGACGGTCGCCAACACCAGCCAGCACCTACAGGTCCTGCTGCGCTCCGGGCTGGTCCGCACCCGCCGCGACGGGCCCAGGGTGTACTACTCGTTGGCCGGTGAGGCCGTCGGCGTCCTGTGGCGAGCCACGCGCGAGGTCGCCGGCGCGCACGTCGCCCGGATCGACGAGCTCGCCACCGCCTACCTCGGCGACCGCTCCCAGCTGGCCGAGATCAGCCGCGAGGAGCTGCTGGCGCGCATGCGCGACGGGGAGGTCGTCGTGCTCGACGTCCGCCCGCCGGCCGAGTACGCCGCCGGCCACCTGCCCGACGCGGTCAACGTCCCACCCGACGAGCTGGAGAACCGGCTGGCCGACCTGCCCGCCGGCCAGCCGGTCGTCGCCTACTGCCGCGGCCCGCTGTGCGCCTACGCCGACACCGCCGTCCGCGCGCTCACCGCCACCGGGCGGCCCGCGCTGCGGCTGGTCGACGGGCTGCCCGAGTGGGCCGCCGCCGGCCTGCCCGTCGTCCGGGCCTCGGCGTGACCGTAGGTGGCCACGATCGGCGGCACCTCAGCCGCCCTCGGCGAGCAGGGTGGCGTAGCGGTCCAGGTACAGCGGCCAGCCGGCGTCGTCGGCGACGCCGTCGCGGACGGCCTCCCAGCCGGGACCGTGCCGGTCGAGGTGGCGGTGCTCGAGCTCCACCCGGGTGCGCTCCGGGGACTCGGCGACGAACCGCACCTCGACCTCGCTGGCGTTGTCCGGGTCGGCGACCAGCTGCCAGTCCGGCCCGATGTCCCAGCTGAACACCACCCGGTCGTGCGGCTCGTAGGCCAGGATCCGCGCCCAGCGGCACTCGCTGCCGTCCTCGGCGACGTCGACGATGTGGCCGCCGACCCGCGGCTCGAACACCGTCCTCGCGATCGGCGAGGCCATGATGTTGTGCTCGCGCGGCTTGAAGTCCCCGAAGCCGGCGGTGAACACCTCGAACGCCCGCCGCTGCGGCACGGGGACGACGATCTGCTTGCGCACGGCGGCGGTGGCTGCCTGGGTCATGGCCTCTCCTGTCCTGGTCCTCCGGTGACGTCCTGCTCCCCGCAGACGTCCGGTGCGTCGGCGGGGTCGGCGACGTCGGGGGAAGCGACGACGTCCTGGTAGCCGGCCAGCGCCCGGTTCCAGTAGGTGTCCAGCTGGTCCCGCAGCGCGGCCACCCCGGCCGGGTCGAGCCGGTAGATGCGGCGGGTCCCCGCCACCCGGTCGGTGACGAGGCCCGCCTCCTTCAGCACGCGCAGGTGCTGGCTCACGGCGGGCCGGCTGATCGGTAGATCCCCGGCGAGCTCGCCGACTGCTCGTGGCCGCTCGGCGAGGCACTCGACGATCGCCCGTCGAGTGGGGTCACCCAGCGCGTTCCACGCCTCGGCGGCTCGGTAAGCGCTCACGAACGGTAAGCGTCGACGAACGCGGCTCGGCCGTCAAGAGCCGTCGCGACGACGACCTGCGCATCCCCCCACGACCTCGGTGGGGAGAGGCGGCGTCGGCGCGGCGAGCGTCGAGCGCTTCGGCGCAGCGGTCAGCCGGGTCCACCCCGTGCCTGCGCATGTCGGAGAGGGCGTACCGCAGGTCCCGCGCGAGCGAGAACTGATGCGGGTCCGACCCAGCCGCGCCGAGTGCCTGACCGGCGGCCACGAGTGGTCCAACGCTGGCCTCGCCCAGCACTCGTCCTCGGGCAGCCACGAGCCTGTCTCCTGAGCCTCGCCTCGACCGCGGCGGGCGGCCGTGGGTCAGCCGGCGGAGGCGGGCTGCAGGGGCAGCAGCAGCTGGTCCAACGGCATCCGGTCGCGGACAGCGGTCTCTCGGCTGGCGAACGGCTCGGGCAACTGCAGCGCGTCGTCGCGGCGGCCGATGGCCAGCACCACCAGTGGCGTGACCTCTCCGGGTGCTGCCAGGAGTGCGGCGACCCTGTCGCGGTCGAAGCCGCCGAGCTGGTGCACGGCCAAGCCCTCGTGCTGGGCCTGCACCGACAGGTGCGCCACCGCCTGCCCGGTGTCGTAGATCGCCCACGGCCGGGCCGCGCCGTCCGGGCCGGTCGTCTCGGCCGCGGCGACGACGAGCGCGGAGGCCGCGTGCGCCCAGGCTCGGTTACCGGAGGCCAGCGCGTCGAGCAGGGCGGCGTACTCGGCGTCTCCCCGCAGTGCGACGGCGAACCGCCACGGCTGGGTGTTCGACGCGCTGGGCGCCCAGCGGGCGGCCTCGAGCAGCGCGGTGAGCTGACTGGCCGAGAGGTCGTGCCGGGGGTCGAGGGCGCGGGGGCTCCACCGCTGGGCGAGCAGCGGGTGCAGCGGCGCGTCGGTGGTCGCGGCCTTCGAGGAGGCGGAGGTCGTCGCGGAGGCAGTCGTGGCGGTCATGGCGTCCGTTTCGGGGAGCAGCCGACGAGCGGCGGATCGGGGCGAGCGGTGGGTCGCCGCTGTGCGAGGACCGCTGCGCACAAGCAACTTGATGCTTCAACCATTCCGACCCGGAACGTGACGACCGGCACGCACCGGTCCGACCGGCCGGTGACCACGATCACCGGTCACTCCCGGTCAGCCTGCCGCCGCCCGCTGCTACGGTCGGGACAGCGAAGGGGAGTAGCCCCCAACGACGCGGTCGACACACTGACGGGCCTCAGCGCCCGTCCGGCCGCGCGGCCTGGCTCCGGCGAGGCGGGCGAGACCTTCGACCCAGGCAGAGCACTGCCGGGTCGAGGTCTCGCGCCCCGGCCCGGCCGGACCCGAAAGGCCCCTCCCCCGTGGACGCCGTCCTCCTCAGCACCCTCGTCTCCTTCGGCGTCATCTTCGTCGCCGAACTGGGCGACAAGTCCCAGCTCATGGCGCTGACCTTCGCCACCCGCTTCACGATCTGGCCGGTCCTCGTCGGCATCACGATCGCCACCGCGATCGTCCACCTGGTGTCGGTCGCCATCGGCTACGGCCTGGGCGCCACCCTGCCCACCGGCTGGATCAACCTGGCCGCCGCCATCGCGTTCATCGTCTTCGGCCTGTGGACCCTGCGCGGGGACACCCTCACCGAGGACGAGCAGGACAAGGTCAACCGCGCCGGCAAGCGCGCGATCATCGCCGTGGGCACCGCGTTCTTCCTCGCCGAGCTCGGCGACAAGACCATGCTCGCCACCATCACCCTGGCCACCGACCACGGCTGGCTGGGCACCTGGATCGGCTCCACCCTGGGCATGGTCGCCGCCGACGCGCTGGCCATCGTCGTCGGCATGGCCCTGGGCAAGCGGCTACCGGAGAACGTCATCCGCATCGGCGCCGCCGTGCTGTTCTTCGTCTTCGGCATCTGGCTGGGCGTCGAGGCCGTCGCCGAGCTGGCCTGACCGGCCGGGCGGGGTGCGGACCGCTCAGACCGCCCGCACCCCGCCCTCGGCCGCCGGCGACCCGCCAGCGATCTGCCGGCGGTGCCCGGCGGCGCGCTCCCACAGCAGCAGCGGAGCGCCCCACGCCACCACCAGCACCAGTCCCAGGACCACAGCGGCCGGCACCGGCGCGCCCGAGGCGGCCAGGGCGACCAGGTAGGTCAGGGTGAAGGCGGTGCGGGCGATCTGAGCGGTCGACGGTGCGCGCATGGCGAGGTCCTCCCGGAGCGGGTGGGAACGGGTTGCTGCTGCGCCGGTGCCCGCCCAGTGTGGCCCGGCCAGGCCAACCCGTGGCCCGCCCGAGCCATCGGCCTGCATCCCGCGAGCGCGTGCCGCGGCCAGGCCGTCCACGTGCGGCATGTCGAGGTCCGTCAGGACCACGTCAGGCCGGCTTCGTTCCACCGCTGCGGCGACGTCGCGGACGAGCCCGTGGTCACCGGCGATCAGCGCCGGGCTCACCCTCCTGCGGTCAGCCAGCGGCGGCTCGCCCCTCGGGTCGGGGCTCGTCGTAGCGGGTGTAGGTCGCGGCCATCGACCCGGTCGGGTCGAGTCGGGCGAGGAGCGCGTCGCCGATGGCGGCGAGCTGGTCGATCTGTTCGTCGGTGAGCGCGTCCATGACGTGCCGGCGGACGTTGGCCACGTGGCCCGGGGCGGCGTCCTGCACCTTCGCCCACCCGGCCTCGGTGAGCCGGGCGTTGGTCGCCCGGCGGTCCTCCGGACACGGGAAGCGCTCCACCACGCCACGGACCTCGAGGCGGCTGACGACGTGCGACAGGCGGGGCAGCGTGGCGTTGGTCTGCCGGGCGAGCTCGGTCATGCGCAGCGTGCGGCCGGGTGCCTCGGACAGCATCGCCAGCACGTAGTACTCGAACTCGGTCACGTCGGCGTCCCGGCGCAGCTGCGCGTCCAGGACGCCCGGCAGCAGCTCGAGGACGCCGCGCAGGCGGACCCACGCGCGCAGCTGGCGGCGGTCGAGCCAGGGGGTGTCCACGGTCACATCCTCACCCTGAATGGTTGTCGCGACAAGTTCGCTGGTGCATGATGGTGGTTGTCGCAACAACTAATCCCTCGACAGGAGTAGCGACATGGCACACGTGAGCGTCATCGGCACCGGGAACATGGGTCAGGCCATCGCCGGCGTCGTCAGCAGGAGCGGCAACACCGTCGAGCTGATCGGCCCCCGCGACACCGACAAGCCGGTCACCGGCGACGTCGTCGTCCTCGCCGTCTACTACAGCGCCGTCGCCGACCTCGTCGCCCAGCGCGGCGAGCAGCTGGCCGGGAAGGTCGTCGTCGACATCACCAACCCGCTGGACGTCGAGACGTTCGACTCCCTCGTCGTTCCGGCCGACGGCTCCGCCGCCGCCGAGATCGCCGCGGCGCTGCCTCGGTCCTGCGTCGTCAAGGCGTTCAACACGAACTTCGCCGCCACCCTGGCCTCCGGCACCGTCGGCGACCAGCCCACCACGGTCCTGATCGCCGGCGACGACGCCGACGCCAAGTCGTTGCTGGCCGGCATCGTCACCGGCGCCGGCCTGCGCGCCGTCGACACCGGCCCGCTGCGCCGCGCCCGCGAGCTGGAGGCGCTCGGCTTCCTCCAGATCGGCCTGGCCGCCGGCGAGAAGATCGCCTGGACCTCCGGTTTCGCCGTCATCGCCTGACGACCCCGCACCACGCCGGCCGGCGTAGGGGCGGCGCTCCTCTGCCGCCCCCACGCCCACGCCCTTCCCCCACCGGCGCCGCCGCAGACCGGCCCGGCCCCCCGTACCCCAGCACCGACAGGATCCGCCGTGACCTTCCCCGCCCCCGCCCGTGACCTCGCCGTCCTGCTGACCCGCATCGCCGTCGGCCTCGTCTTCTTCGCCCACGGCTGGCAGAAGCTGTTCACCAACGGCATCGACGGCACCGCCGCCTTCTTCGACTCGGTCGGCGTACCCGCCGCCTCGGCCGCCGCGTGGTTCGCCGCCGTCGTCGAGCTCGCCGGCGGCGCCGCCCTGGTCCTCGGCCTGGCCGTCCCCGTCGCCGGACTGCTGCTGCTGGTCGACATGATCGGCGCCTTCGTCCTCGTCCACGCCGGCGCCGGCCTCTTCGTCGACCAGGGCGGCTACGAGCTCGTCCTCGTCCTCGGTGCGGCCGCCCTGGTGCTGGCCGCCGTCGGCGCCGGGCGCTTCAGCGTCGACCACCTGCTCGCCGGGCGGCGGCGCGCCGCCCACCCCGTCAGCGCCTGACCCAGCGCCGTGCTGCGGGCCGGCCGGCCTCGCCAGGGCCCACCCTGCCCGCAGCACGGCCCAGCCGGTGGCGGAGGTGGACCGCCGACACCGTTCCCGCCCACGCTCGCCGTCCCTGGAGGACCCGTGTCCGGCACCCCGTCCGCGTCGCCACCTCCGGCCCCCACCTCCCTGCCGATGCCTGCCGCCGAACCCGACCGCACCATCGGCTCCCGGGCCGACGTGGTCACCGGCGCCCCCGCCCGCTGCGCCGAGCAGCTCATCTCGCACCGGGGCCGCGAGCTCGCCTGCACCGGCGACGCGACGACCGCGCCGGCGACCACGGTGATCGGCGCGGCCACGGCGGGGATCGTCGTCGGCGAGGACGTGCTCACCCTGTGGGTCGTCGGCGACGACGAGGCGTCCGTCACGCGGGCCGAGCAGGTGCTGGGCAGCCACCTGGAGCGCTTCGCCCAGCGCGAATCCCTCACCGTGACCTGGGTCCGCACCGCCGGCACCCCGGTCCCGATCCCCACCGCGCCCGCCGCCACCCTCGAGGAGTCCGCATGACCACGCCCGCGTCCAGCCCGACCGCCGTCGCCGACGCCCGCATCCCCGGTGCGCACCCGTTCGCCGCCCACCTGCGCCGCGTCGCCGCCCTCGAGGCCGAGCAGCCGCACCGCGTCTGGACGCCGGCAGACGGGCCGCTGCCCAGCCTCTACCTGTCCCACGGCGGCGGGCCGATGCCGTTCGCCGACCCCGAGTGGCTGGACCCGCTGCACGACTGGGCCCGCACCCTGCCCAAGCCGAAGGCGATCCTCGTCGTCTCGGCGCACTGGGAGTCGGCACCGCTGTCGGTCAGCGCTCCCCGGCCGGCCGAGCTGGTCTACGACTTCGGCGGCTTCGACCCGCTGTACCACACGTTCCGCTACGACACCCCTGCCGCCGACGAGCTCGCCCGGCAGGTGGTGGGCCTGGTGCCGGACACCGAGCAGGTGCACCAGCACGCGCGGCGCGGCCTCGACCACGGGGCCTGGGTGCCCTTGAAGATCATGTACCCAGCCGCCGACGTCCCGGTGCTGCAGCTGTCCCTGCCCACCGAGGACCCCGACCAGCTCCTGGCCCTCGGCGAGCGGCTGCGCCCGCTGCGCGAGTCCGGCGTGCTCGTGGTCGGCTCGGGCCACATGACCCACGGCCTGCCGTTCCTCACCCGGGAGAACTGGCGGGGCACCCAGGTGCCCGGCTGGTCGGCCGACTTCGACGCCTGGGCCGCTGACGCCCTGGCCCGCGGTGACGTCGCCGAGCTCGCGCGGTTCCGCACCGCCGCACCCGGGATGCCCTACGCCCACCCCACGGTGGAGCACTTCACCCCTCTGTTCGTCACCCTCGGCGCGGCCACCGCCCCCACCGCTCCGGTGGTCACCACGCTGGAGGGCTACGGCGTCGGGCTGTCCCGGCGTTCCTTCCAGGCGGCCTGAGCTCCCCGCTCCCCGGCGATGCCTGGGGAGCCGAGGCGCGTGCAGCCCCAGCGATCGCCGGCCGCTCCGTCCCGCGTCGCGCAGATCTAGCCTGGCGGCGTGTCTCGGTCCCGGTATCGCCGCAGGACCTTCGCGCGCATACCCGACCGGGCATGGCGGGCCATCGGGGGGAACGGGCCGCCGACCGCGCCCATCGGCCTGCGGGCTCAACCCAGCTCGATGGACGACCTCACCGCGCACGCCGCGCTGGGCCTCGCCCTGCGCATCGGGGAGTCGATGCTGGCCATCGGGGCCTCTGCGGCCGACGTGACGGCCACGGTGCTCCGGGTGGCCGCCGCCTACGGGCTGACCAGCTGCCAGGTCGACGTCACGTTCACGTCACTGGTGGTCAGCTACGACCGCGAGAACGCGGTGCCCCTCACCGCGATGCGCACCGTCCGCATGCGCGGGATGGACTACACGCGCCTGCAGGGCGTCACGGACCTGGCCCGCGCGGTCGGCGCGGGTGGACTCGACATCGAGGCGGCACACCGCCGGCTGGACCGGGTGGTGTCGGCACCCGCCACCTATCGCCGCACCGTCCACGCACTGGGCTGGGCCGGCGTCGCGGGGTCCCTGGGGTTCCTCCTCGGGGGCGGATGGCTGGTGGCCCTCATCGCGGCGCTCACCACTGCCGTGGTCGCGCAGACGATGCGGGTGCTCGACCGGAGGGGGCTGCCGCTGTTCTTCCAGCAGGTGGCCGGTGCCGCGCTCGCCACCGGCGTCGCCGTCCTCCTGGTCGCGTGGGACGTCGACGTGCGCAGTTCGCTGGTCGTCGCCGCCGGCATCGTCGTCCTCCTCGCCGGGCTGTCGCTGGTCAGTGCCGCCGAGGATGCGATCAGCGGTTTCCCGGTCACCGCGGCCGCGCGGGCCTTCGAGGTGATGACGCTGACCGCCGGCATCGTCGTGGGCATCGCCGGCGTGCTCGACCTCGCCCAGCGGGCCCGGCTCCTGCTGGACGTCGCCCCCACCTCGTCCTCGGCAGCGCCGTTCGCCGTCGGGCTGGCGGCGTCGGCCGGGATCGCCGGGTCCTGGGCACTGGCCTCCCATGCCCGGCCGCGCGCCATCGCCCTCGCCGCACTGGCCGGAGGACTGGCCTGGACGGCGTTCTGGGCGGCCAGCGCGCTGGGCAGCGGCCCCGCGGTCGCCAGCGGGGTCGCGGCCGCCGCCGTCGGGTTCTGCGGAGAGCTGCTGACCGAGCGGCTCCGGATGCCGCCGCTGCTCGTCGCGGTCTGCGGCATCGTCCCGCTGCTGCCCGGGCTGGCGATCTACCGGGGCCTCTTCGCGATCGTCGTGGAGGCCGACATCCCGGGTGGACTCGCCGACCTGGTCGGAGCCGCGGCCGTCGGGCTCGCCCTCGCCGCCGGCGTCACGCTGGGCGAGTACCTCGGCCGGCCGTTGCGAGGCGGACGTGACCGCTACGACCGGCGGGTCCGCCGCCGGGCCAGGACCGTGGACTGAGGGCCAGGCCCCGGTCTGCCGATGCCCGCACCGGAGGCCCGTGGCCGCTTCCGGTCTGCGCCCGGTCGCGCTTCACTGGAGGCGCTCCGTCGCAGCCCCGGAACGCCCGTCAGACCCGGAACGGGAGGCGTGATGGTCAACCGAGTGCTGATGTGGGCGGCCGCCAGCCCCAAGCTCCAGCGGCAGGTCACGGGGAACCCGATCGCCCGGCGGGCCGCACACCGTTTCGTCGCCGGGGAGCGGCTCGACGAGGCGCTCGAGGTGGCCGCGACGCTGAACTCGCAGCGGATCGGCGGGATCCTCGACCTCCTCGGGGAGGGGGTCACCGACCTGCCCGGCGCGAGCGCCGCCGTCGCGGAGTACGAGGCAGCTGCGAAGGCGATCGCTGCGCGCGGCCTGGACGCCGGCATCTCCATCAAGCTCTCCCAGCTGGGCCAGACCGTGGACCGGGGTGCCTGCGCGGCGAACCTGAACGAGATCCTCGGCCAGGCCAAGGCGGTGGGCGTCCCGGTCGAGATCGACATGGAGGACAGCAGCCTGGTGTCGGACACGCTGGCGCTGTTC
Source organism: Geodermatophilus sp. SYSU D00703 (assembly GCF_054050155.1). NCBI lineage: Bacteria > Bacillati > Actinomycetota > Actinomycetes > Geodermatophilales > Geodermatophilaceae > Geodermatophilus > Geodermatophilus sp. SYSU D00703. The sequence goes on from NZ_JBJGYU010000016.1 coordinate 96,177, forward strand.
CGGGAGGCCGCGACCGCGCACCCGCAGACGAGACTCGCCATCCAGGCCGCGCTCCGCCGCACCCCCGTGGACCTGGAGGGCCTGGCGCCGTTGAAGCCACGCGTCCGACTGGTGAAGGGCGCGTACGCGGAGCCGGTCGAGGTCGCGCACCGGGGCAAGGCCGAGATCCGGGCGCAGTTCGTGTTCCTCACCGACTGGCTGTTCCGGCACGGCTCCGATCCCGCGTTCGGGACGCACGACGACGAGCTCGTCAGCTACGCCCGGAAGGCCGCCGTCAGGGCCGGCAAGGACCCGCAGGAGTACGAGTTCCAGTTCCTGTACGGCATCCGCCGCGATCTCCAGCGGGAACTCGTGGAGGCAGGTCACCGGGTCCGCGTGTACATCCCGTTCGGTTCCGCCTGGTACCCGTACCTGACCCGCCGGATGGCGGAGCGCCCGGCCAACCTGCTGTTCTTCCTACGCGCCCTCGCGGGTAGGTGAAGTCCTCGACACCCGGAGCGTGATCGTCGTGTTCGACGCCGTCACCCAGGTCCCCCCGCCCGTCAACGAGCCGGTGCACGACTTCGCGCCCGGGAGCCCCGAGCGGGCCGCGCTCGAGGAGCGGTTGAAGCAGGTCGCCGCCGAGCGGGCGGAACTCCCCATGACGATCGGGGGCGAACAGCGCCGCGGCGGCGGTGAGCCCATCGACGTGGTCCAGCCGCATCGGAAGGACGCCGTGCTCGGCACGCTCCACAACGCGACGCCGGACGACGTCGCCGATGCCGTGGCGGCGGCCCGCGCCGCCGCTCCGGCGTGGCAGCGCATGTCGTACGACGACCGGGCGGCGGTCTTCCTCAAGGCGGCCGAGCTGCTCGCCGGGCCGTGGCGGCACACGCTCGCCGCGGCGACCATGCTCGGGCAGAGCAAGACCTGCTACCAGGCCGAGATCGACACACCCTGCGAACTGGTCGACTTCTGGCGGTTCAACGTCCACTACGGCCGGCAGATCCTCGACGAGCAGCCGATGAGCTCACCCGGTGTCTGGAACCGCTTCGACCACCGACCCCTCGAGGGCTTCGTGCTCGCGATCACCCCCTTCAACTTCACCGCCATCGCCGGCAACCTCCCCACCGCGCCCGCGCTGATGGGCAACACGGTGGTCTGGAAGCCCTCCCCCACCCAGCAGCTCGCCGCGCACCACACGATGCGGGTGCTGGAGGAGGCCGGCCTCCCGCCCGGGGTCATCAACATGGTGACCGGCGACGGACGCGCGGTCAGTGAGGTCGCGCTGGTCCACCCCGACCTGGCCGGCATCCACTTCACCGGCTCGACGGCGACCTTCGGGCACCTCTGGCGGACGGTGACCGAGAACCTGCGGACCTACCGGGCCTATCCGCGCCTGGTCGGGGAGACCGGCGGCAAGGACTTCGTCATCGCGCACCCCTCCGCCGACGTCGACGTCCTGCGCACCGCACTCGTGCGGGGCGCGTTCGAGTTCCAGGGGCAGAAGTGCTCCGCGGCGTCCCGCGCCTACATCCCCCGCTCGGTGTGGAACCGGTTGCGCGACCCGTTCCTGGACGAGGTCGAGAACCTGCCGATGGGGGACGTCACCGACTTCACGGTGTTCCTCGGCGCGGTCATCGACCAGCGCTCCTTCGACCGCCTCACCGGCGTCCTGGACCGGGTCCGCGGCGAGGAGGGGGTGGAGGTCCTGGCCGGCGGCACCGCCGACGACAGCGAGGGCTTCTTCGTCCGCCCCACGCTGGTGCAGGCCGACAACCCCGAGCACGAGGTCTTCACCACCGAGTACTTCGGCCCCATCCTCGGGGTGTTCGTCTACGACGACGCCGACTACGACCGGGTGGTCCGCGAGGCGGCCGACGCCGCGCCGTACGGGCTGACCGGATCGGTCATCGCGCAGGACCGTGCCGCGATCGTCGAGGCCATGGAGGTGCTGCGGTTCTCGGCCGGCAACTTCTACGTCAACGACAAGCCGACCGGGGCGGTCGTCGGACAGCAGCCCTTCGGCGGTGCCCGGGCCAGCGGCACCAACGACAAGGCCGGGTCGATCCTGAACCTCCTGCGGTGGGTGTCGCCGCGCTCGATCAAGGAGACGTTCGTGCCCCCCACCGACTACCGCTACCCGCACATGGGCTGACGCCGTCCCTGCTCGAGGCGCCCTGCGCCCGCGGGAGGGTCACGGCGCCTCGGTGGGATAGCCCTCCTCGTCCATCCGGCGGATGACGGCGGGGTCGAGCCGCCCCTCCCCCACGGCGGCGTCGACCTCGACGTCCGCGGGTGCGCCGTGCTCGTGCATCCACCGGTCGGCGCGGGACTCCGCGGCCGCCCCCTGCTCGGTCGTGTGGGCGTCACCGATGGCCCGGCGCCGGACGGCGTAGGCCACGAGCACGAGCGCCCAGGCGAGCAGGCTGAGCAGGATCTGCGACCGCGTGCTCTCCCGGATGAACATCTGCACGAGGATCGCGACGATGGCCACCGCTGTGAGCAGGGTCAGGACGGGGTAGAACCACATCTTCACCCGGAGCCGCTCCGGCGGGATCGTCGGCCGCATCCGCAGCTGGGAGAGGCTGATCAGCAGGTAGACGAACAGGATGATCGCGCCGGAGGAGTTGAGCAGGAACAGGAAGACCTGGTCCGGCGAGACGTACGCGGCGACCACGCAGAGGAACCCGATGACGGAGGACGACAGGATCGCCCAGGCGGGCACCCCGCGCCTGCTGACCGCCAGCATCCGAGCCGGCGCCTCGTGCCGGGCGGCCAGCACGAAGAGCATGCGCGACGCGGTGTAGAGGCCCGAGTTCAGGCAGGACAGCACCGCGGTCAGCACGACGAAGTTCATGATCTCTGCCGCCGCCGGGATCCCCATCTCCTCCATCGCGGCCACGTACGGCGAACCTCCGAGCTCCGTGGAGTTCCACGGGAGGATCGTGGCCAGCAGGAAGATGGAACCCACGAAGAAGATCGAGATCCGGAGGACCACGGAGTTGGTCGCCTTGACGATGCCGCGCTCCGGCTCTGCGGACTCGGCGGCGGCGATCGTGGCGATCTCCGCGCCCACCATCGAGAAGATCACGATGACGATGCCCGAGAAGAGTGCGCCGACGCCGTTGGGGAACAGGCCGCCGTGCTCGGTGAGGTTGGAGAAGTCGAGGTCGCGACCCGGCCACAGGCCCAGCACGAAGAACGTGCCCAGAGCGATGAAGACCGCGATCGTGGCGACCTTGACCCCGGCGAACCAGTACTCGAACTCCCCGTAGGAGGCCACGGAGAACAGGTTCGTCGCCGTCATGAGCAGCATGAGGCCGAGCGCCATGACCCACAGCGGGACGCCGGGCAACCAGCGCTGCAGGATGCCCGCCCCCGCCACGGCCTCGAAGCCGACCACGATGACCCAGAAGTACCAGTACAGCCAGCCCACGCTGAAGCCCGCCCACCCCCCGAGCGACTGCCGGGCGTAGTCGGCGAAGGACCCCGTGGAGGGGTTGGCGACCGCCATCTCGCCGAGCATCCGCATGACCATCACGATCAGGACGCCGGTGAGGGCATAGGTGAGGAACGCTGCGGGGCCGACCTCGCCGATGATCGCGCCCGAGCCGACGAAGAGGCCTGCGCCGATCACACCGCCGATCGCGATCATCGTGAGGTGACGGTGCTTGAGCCCCTTGTGGAGGTTGCCGTCGCCGGCAGCTGGACCGTGCGCCATGTCCGCTCCCCTCGTCCTGCTACGAGTCGGTGGGGTCAGGCGAGCTCACGAGAATGATGGTCCGGACCGCCGGGGCCGCGCCAGCGCAACGACTCCCCTCTGTGACGTCACGTGCGCGTGCGCCGTCCGGCGCGCGGGCGGGCTGTCGGACACGCCGGTCCGAGTCCGCATCGGCGGCCGCCGGGGCCGGCCGCTCGCCTCCCGGACCGACCGCTGAGGGCTCTCCCCCACCGTCGGCAGCGCGTCCCGAGGTCATGCCCCCGAGGCGCCGGTCAGACCTCCCAGGGAGTCGTCTCGTCGAGGGCCAGGAGCGCAGCGGCCTGCGGGTCGGTGAGGTCGCCGGAGCGGGTCCACTCGGCTCGCAGGTGTCTCCGTGCAGCCTGCGGAGAGCTCATGCGATGGGTGGCCGGGGTCCAGGAGTCGAGGAGCACCAGGCTGCGCACCAGGCGCCAGGTCCAACTCCCTGCGGCTGCCGATCCGGACGTCCGATTCGGTAGCGGTCCTCCGCCCGGCTGTGCGCCGAGGGATCCGTGGCGGGGCGTGCGGGGGTCTTCGCGTTCTGGGGACACTGTTCTTCTTCTGCTTCTCGTCGATCGGACGGGACGCCGGAGACACGGCTCGGCGTCCCAGCTCCTCCCCCACCGTATGACCGCGCCGGGCTCCGGTCGCGCGTCGCAGGCGTGATGACCCGCACGCTGCCGTCGCCCGGTGCGCCGTCGCCCGTTCCTCCCCCAGCGCGACCGTCGGCGACGTCCTCGGGGGCGACGCCGGCGTCCCCACACCTGTGGCCGGGATGCGCTCGCCCGCCCGACGCCTCACCGTGCCACGAGGAGCTCGGCGGGGTCGGTGTGGGCCAGGTCGTGGGCCTCGGCGACCGGCCGGCTGACCAGGTTCCCGGCGAGGGTGCTCAGGCCGAGGCGCAGGGCGGGGTCTGTCCGGGCGGCGCCGGCCACGCCGTGCCGGGCGACCCGGACCAGGTACGGCAGCGTGGCCGAGGTCAGCGCCTGTGTCGAGGTGCGGGCGACCGCCCCGGGGATGTTGGCCACGCAGTAGTGGGTGACGCCCTCCTCGACGTAGGTCGGGTGCGAGTGGGTGGTCGCCCGGCTGGTCTCGAAGCAGCCGCCCTGGTCGATGGCGATGTCGACGACCACGCTGCCCGGGCGCATCGCGGCGATCATCTCCCGGCTGACCAGCTTGGGCGCCTTGGCGCCGGGCACGAGGACCGCGCCGATCACGACGTCGGCCTCGGCGACGTAGGCCGCCGTGCGGGCCCGGTTGGGCGTCACCAGGTCCAGCCGCCCGCCGAAGATGTCGGACAGGTAGGCCAGCCGGCTGGGGTTGGTGTCCAGCACCCGGACGATGGCCCGCATCCCGAGTGCGATCTTCGCCGCCTCGGTGCCGGCCACCCCGCCGCCGATGATGAGGACCTTCGCCGCCGGCGTGCCGGGCACGCCGCCGAGCAGGATCCCCGCTCCCCCGGCCGGGTTCTCCAGGTGGTGCGCGGCGGCCTGCACGGCCATCCGTCCGGCGACCTCGCTCATGGGGGTCAGCAGCGGCAGCCTGCCGTCGGCGGTCTGCACGGTCTCGTAGGCGATGGCGTCGATCCGCCGGGCGAGGAGGAACTCGGTCAGGCCACGGTCGGCGGCCAGGTGCAGGTAGGTGAACAGCTGCTGGCCGTCGCGGAACCGGTCGTACTCGGCGGGCACCGGCTCCTTGACCTTGACGATCAGCTCGGCCGCGGCGAACACCTCGTCGGCGCTCGGCACGACCTCGGCGCCGGCGGCGGCGTACTCCTCGTCGGAGAACCGGGACCCGGCGCCGGCGCCGGCCTGCACGACCACCCGGGAACCGTCGTGCACCAGCTCCACGACGCCGTCGGGCGTGAGCGCCACCCGGTTCTCGTTGTCCTTGATCTCCTTCGGTACGCCGACGACGAGCGTGCTCATGGCGGATCTCCTCCGGTCGGGGCCCGGTGCGGTGGCACCGGTGCGGTCGTCGAGGGTCACGCCGCCGGATGCGGTCGGGACCCGGTGGAACGGGCGGGCTCCCGCGTCAGACCAGCGTCTGGGCCTCGGTCAGGGTGTGCCGCAGGACCTGCTCCATCTCGTCGAACTCCGCCTGACCGCAGATGAGCGGCGGAGCCACCTGGACCACGACGTCGCCGCGGTCGTCGGGGCGGCAGTACAGGCCGGCCTCGAACAGCGCGCCGGGCAGGAAGCCGCGGACCAGCCGCTCCCGTTCGGCGGCGTCGAAGGTCTGCCGGGTCGTCTTGTCCTTGACCAGCTCGACGGCCCAGAAGTAGCCGTCGCCGCGGACGTCGCCGACGATCGGCAGGTCGAGCAGCTTGCCCAGGGTGGCGCCCAGCGCGGCCTCGTGGTCCAGCACGCGCTGGTTGAGCCCCTCGTCCTCCATGAGGTCGAGGTTGGCCAGCGAGACCGCCGCCGCCACGGGGTGGCCGCCGAAGGTGTAGCCGTGCGGAAAGGCCACGTTCGGGCGCAGGAACGGCTCCATCACCCGCTCCGAGGCGATCATCGCGCCGATCGGGCCGTAGCCGGAGCTCATCCCCTTGGCGCAGGTGATCAGGTCGGGGGTGTAGCCGAACTTCGCGCAGGCGAACGTCGCCCCGTGCCGGCCGAAGGCGCAGATGACCTCGTCGGAGACCAGCAGCACGTCGTGCCGGTCGCAGATCTCGCGGACCCGGTCGAAGTACCCAGGCGGCGGGGTGAGGCAGCCGCCGGAGTTCTGCACCGGCTCGAGGAACACCGCGGCGACCGTGTCGGGGCCCTCGAACAGGATCGCCTCCTCGATCCGGTCGGCGGCCCAGCGGCCGAAGGCCTTCGGGTCGTCGGCGAACTCCGGGTGCCGGTACAGGTTGGTGTTGGGCACCCGGAAGCCGCCCGGGGCGAGGGGCTCGAAGTCCCTCTTCATGGCGGGCAGCCCGGTGATGGCCAGGGCCCCGTGCGGGGTGCCGTGGTAGGCCACCGCGCGGCTGATCACCTTGTGCTTGCCCGGCTTGCCGATCAGCTTGAAGTACTGCTTGGCGGCCTTCCACGCCGACTCCACCGCCTCGCCGCCGCCGGTGGTGAAGAAGACGCGGTTCAGATCGGCGGGCGCCAGGTCGGCGATCCGCTCGGCCAGCTCGGCCTGCACCGGCGTGGTGTAGCCCCACACCGGGAAGTACGCCAGCTCGGCGGCCTGCTTCGCGGCCACCTCCGCCAGCTCCCGCCGCCCGTGCCCGACCTGGACGACGAACAGCCCGGACAGGCCGTCGAGGATCTTCCGGCCCCGGTTGTCCCAGATGTGGGCACCCTCCCCGCGCGTGACCACCGGGATGGGCCGCTCCGGGTGGAGGCCCTGGCGGGCGAAGTGCATCCACAGGTGGTCCGCGGCACGCGCCGCCGTCACGTCCGGCACGCCGGCCGGAGGCTGCTCGATCGAGGTGGTCATCCCAGGCTCCTCGTGGCTTCGGGTCGGAGGGACGTCAGACGTTCGGGGAGAGCGCCCGGGCAGCAGCGTCCCGCGCCATCGCCCGGTTCGTCCCCTCGGAACGCGGGCCTCTCTCCTTCCGGATCGACGCCCCATCAGCGACCAGGACGCGTGCACCGGAGGGCGCCGTCGCGCTCGTACCGGTCGTCGACATGACCTGAGTCTGCGGACACCTCCCCCACAGTCACCAGACGATCTGTGTCGCTCCGCCTCACCCGTCCGACATCGCGTCGGGCGACGAGCGTTGCTCACCCCTGGCCAACGGTCGCCCGGTCGGCCCGAGGTGCGCACTGCTCCCGACGGACCGCTCGGGACCTGCGCTCGCGACCCGCTCGGTCGGGGCTGTCCGCACCGACCGCGAGAGAGGACGGCGGAGCGGCGCCGTCCTGCGGGAGGACGGCGCCGCTCATCGGTGCAGGCGCAGGTCAGTCGTCAGCGGACTGGTCCGGCGAGCTGTCGGTCCCGTCCCGGTCGGCCGGCCCACGGTCGTCGACGGCGGCGTCGACGCGGTCGGTGACGCGCTGCTCCAGGTCGGCCAGCCGCTCGTCGGCCTGTTCCTGCGTGATCCGGCCGTCAGTGACGGCCTGGGCGATCCGCTCCTGCTCGGCCGTGACGAGTGCCTGGACGAGGGTGTCGACCGCGACCCCGTTGTCCTCGGCGACCTGGGCCAGCGTGGCGCCGTCGGCCTCGAGGGCGGTGTGCAGGTCGTCCTCGCTCATGCCGAGCGCCTCGGCGGCGGCGGCCAGGTCCGGGCCCCGGCCGTGGTGTCCCCCACCGCCGCCCAGACCGGCCTCGTCGAGGGTGGTGGCGACCTCGTCGGCCTGCTCCTGGGTGATCGAGCCGTCGCCGACCAGGCCGGCCAGCGCGTCCCTGATGTGGTCGATCGGGGACGACGTCGCATCCTCGGTGGTGTCTGTGGCGGCCAGCGCCGGTGCGGCCACGGCCAGGCCGGTGAGGGTCAGCGCGCCGGCGGTGGCGGCGATGACGAACTTCTTGCGCACGTGTGCTCCTTGTCATGGGCCGGTGTCTCCGGCCGTCCGCTCACCGTCCGCGAACAGACTGTGCGTGCGCTGTGACCGTGCGGTGACGATCCTGCGGGTCCTGCGTGCGGTCCTCGCTCTGCCCCTCACCGACCGGATCGGCCCGGTGTCCGCCGGGCCGACCTCCCCGCTGGGGCGGGTCACGACGCGGCAGGTCGAGCCCTGGGGGCCGCGGCCAACCGGCGGATCACCCGGCTTCCCTCTGCCGGCGATGCGCGTCGTCGGTGACGGTGAACAGGTCGATCAGGCCAGTGACCGTCAGGGCGCGGGTCACCGCGCCGGTGGTGGTGATCAGCCGGAGCGCCACGTCGCGGTCGAGCGCCGACTTCTGGGTCTCCACCAGCACCGCCAGGCCGGCCGAGCCCAGGAACTGGACCCCGGAGAGGTCGATCACCAGCTCCGTCGGCTGCCGCTGCAGTTGGGGGTCCAGCACCGAACGCAACAGCGGAGCGGTGAAGGTGTCCACCTCCCCGGCGGCCGTCACGGTGACCGTGCCGTCCTCTCCCGTCCTGGTCGACAGCGCCAGCAGGTCGTCGAACACGCCGTCCACACTCGGCTCGGCGGGCCGGTCAGCCGTGGTCACGGCAACGCTCCTCTCCGGCGGTCCTCCTGGCGGCGGGCGCCCGCCGGCCTGTCCGCCGCTGCACCGGTGTCTTCGCCTGCGCGACGCCTCGTGGATGCAGCTGTCCGGCCGGCCACCGCGGCCGCCCTGCGGCCGGCCCGGGTCCACACCGGCCGGGGCCGCGCCGGAGCCGGCCGACCGGATCGACGACGAGCGCGGCCTCCCTCCGAGGGGGGAAGGCCTCAACCTCCCTCGCCGCGCGGCCGATGGTGGTGGGGCAGGACCACCACCAGAGGAGCCGTCCACCGTGCACGCACACCGACCCTCACCGGAGCCGCCCACCGGCGGCCGCGTGGCGACCGTCAGCGTGCCCGGCAACGTTCTCGACGGGCTCGCCCGGGCGACGCTCGAGGCGACCGCCGCGATCGTCCTCGTGTGCGACGCCGGCGGCCGCGTCATGCTGGCCAACCCCGCCCTGCAGCGCTTCACCGGCCGGACCCGGGAGGAGCTGGTCGGGGCGCTCTTCTACGACGTCGTCGTCCAGCCCGAGGAGGTCGAGCTCGCCCGCGCCGGCGTCGCCCACGTGCTGGCGGGCAGACCGGCCATCCCCGGCGAGGTCGACTGGCTCGCCGGGGACGGCGAGCGGCGGAGGGTCGAGCTGCAGACCAGCGTCCTCGCCCGCGACGACGGCGCGCCCTGTGCGGTCGCCTTCATCGGCATCGACGTCACCGTGCACCGCGAGCGCGAGGCGCACACCCACCGGCTGGCGATGACCGACCCGCTCACCGGCGTCGCCAACCGCAGCGCGCTGTTCGCCGTCCTCGGCGGCCACCTGGACGCCGCGACCGGCGGTGGGTGCGGGCTGCTCTTCTGCGACCTCGACGACTTCAAGGCGGTCAACGACCGGTACGGCCACGCGGCCGGCGACCGCCTGCTGACCGGCGTCGCCGAGCGGCTGCGCGAGGTCGCCGGTCCCGAGGACGTCGTGGCGCGGCTCGGCGGCGACGAGTTCGTCGTGCTCTTCCGGGGAACCGATGCCGGCTCCCTCGCCGAGCGCGTCCGGGCCCTCGAGGCCCGGATGGACGAGCCGTTCGGGATCGCCGGCACCCTGGTCCGGATCGGCGCCAGCATCGGTTCGGCGATCGGGCGGCCCGGCAACGACCCGGATGCGCTCATGGCCGAGGCCGACCTCGCGATGTACGGCGTGAAGACCGTTCGCCGCGCCCGCCGGACGCCGCCCACCGCACCGTCGCGCCCCTAGCTCAGCGCACACACTCACGCCCTGGGCCCCGGAGGCCCTCCGGCCGCGTCCGCTGCCTCGCGACCTGATCGCTGGTCGGGTGACGGTCCAGGCGCCCGGCCGTCCCGGTGCCCGGTCAGGTCTTGTCTGCTGCTGAGGTGGCGGGTGCGGCGGTGGTCACGTGGGTCGCCGCCCAGCTGGCCAGCAGCTTGAGCCCGTCCTCGCTCGGCGTCCCGGGCTCGGCCGTGTAGACGGTCAGGGCGAGCTCGCCCTGCTCCGCGGTCGCCAGGTCGAAGCTGTGGTACACCAGCTCGAGGGTGCCGACGGCGGGGTGCCGGAACTGCTTCACCCCGGCCTGGTGCAGCCGCACGTCGTGCGTCGCCCAGCGGGTGCGGAACTCCTCGCTGACGGTCGACAGCTCCCCCACCAGCTCACGCAGGTCCTTGTCGTACGGGTCGCGGCCGGCCTCGGTGCGCAGCAGCGCGACCGTGACGTTGGCCGCGGCGTCCCAGTCCACGTGGTAGTCCCGCGCCCGCCGGTCGAGGAACTGGAAGCGGGCGATGTTCGCCCGCCACCGCGGCTCGTCGAGCACCGGTGAGTACAGCGCCCGGGCCAGGGTGTTGGCGGCGACGACGTCCAGCGGGCCGTTGGCGCTTGGACCGGGAGTTCATGGGGGTCGGGTGTTCGGGGGTCAGTCGCCGCGGAACACCCGCTCGGGACCGGCCGGACCCGACGATCGAGCAGCCGACCGATGCGCTCATCCGGCTGGCCGCCACCTGTGTGTGCGGCTCGGACCTGTGGCTTTACCGCGGCATCGAGGCGGTGAACGGCCCGGCGCCGATGGGGCACGAGTACGTCGGCATCGTGGAAGAGGTCGGCAGCGACGTGCGCACCGTCGAGCCGGGCCAGTTCGTCGTCGGCTCGTTCTTCGCCTCCGACAACACCTGCGAGATCTGCCAGGCCGGTTACCAGTCCCGCTGCGTGCACGCCGAGCTGGTCGGCGCGCTCGGCACCCAGGCCGAGTACGCCCGGATCCCGCTGGCCGACGGCACTCTCGTCGCCACCCCCGGTCTGCCGGACGACGACCTGGTGCCCAGCCTGCTGGCCGCCTCGGACGTGCTCGGCACCGGCTGGTTCGGCGCCGTCGCCGCCGAGGCCGGCCCCGGCAAGACCGTGGCCGTCGTCGGCGACGGCGCGGTCGGCCTGCTCGGCGTGCTGGCCGCCGGACAGCTGGGTGCGGAGCGGATCATCGCGATGAGCCGGCACGAGTCCCGGCAGCGGCTGGCGCGGGAGTTCGGCGCGACCGACGTCGTCGCCGAGCGCGGCCACGCCGGCGTCGCCGCCGTCAAGGAGCTGACCAACGGGCTGGGCGCGCACTCGGTGATCGAGGCCGTGGGCACCCAGGAGTCGATGGTGCAGGCCATCCGCGCCACCCGCCCCGGCGGGCACGTCGGTTACGTCGGCGTCTCCCACGACGTCGCGCTGCCCGGCGACGAGCTGTTCTTCTCCGGCGTCCACCTGCACGGCGGCCCCGCCCCGGTGCGCCGCTTCCTGCCCGAGCTGATCGAGCTGATCTGCAGTCGCGAGATCGACCCGGGCAAGGTCTTCGACCTCACCCTGCCGCTGGACCGGGCGGCCGAGGGGTACCAGGCGATGGACGAGCGGCGCGCGATCAAGACGCTGCTCACCGTCCGACCCGCCGGAGGACCCGCGATGGCACTGCAGCCCGTCCGCCCGACGGTCACGAGGCCGGCGACGAACTCCACCGGCGACGTCCACACGACCCCGATCCACGGCGGCACCGAGCCGTCGCGGATGACCGTCGCGCTCGTCCGGTTCGCCCCCGGGACCCGCACCCACTGGCACCGGCACGCCGTCGGCCAGACCCTGCACGTCACCGGGGGCGTCGGCCTGGTCGGCACCCGCGACGGCTCGGTGCTGCGCATCCGGGCCGGCAACACCGTCGCCTGCCCGCCGGATGGGGAGCACTGGCACGGTGCGGCCGCCGACACCTTCATGAGCCACCTGGCCATGCTGGAGGACCTGCCCGGCGGCGGGGCCCCCACCACCTGGCTGGAGCCGGTCCCGGAGGAGCTGTACCGGGCGGCCGACCAGCGGTGACGCGCGGTGGCGCCCCAGTGGCCGTCCCTGGGGCGCCACCCG